>JAGBEA010000016.1 GCA_017937195.1 Oscillospiraceae bacterium
CTTGGGCAGACGGAACTCAGGGATGCCGTACACCAGCACGCCGCCGGCGGTATGGAATGCCTCGAACACGGTGACCTCATAGCCCTTCTTGGCCAGATCGCCTGCGCAGGTCAGACCGGCAGGACCGGAACCGACAACCGCCACCTTATGGCCGTTGGACTCGGGCTTGGCAGGAGCCTCGGTGCTGTGGGCGTTGTGCCAGTCAGCCACGAAGCGCTCCAGACGGCCGATACCCACGGGATCGCCCTTCTTGCCGCGGACGCAGTGCATCTCACACTGGGTCTCCTGGGGGCAGACACGGCCGCAGACGGCGGGCAGAGAGCTGGTCTCGTGAATGACCTGATAGGCGCCCTCATAGTCCTTCTCGCAGATCTTGGCGATGAACTCGGGGATCTTCACGTTCACGGGGCAGCCGCTGACGCAGGGCTTCAGCTTGCAGTTCAGGCAGCGGGCAGCCTCATCCAGAGCCTGCTCCTCGGTATAGCCCAGAGCAACCTCCAGGAAGTTCTGATTACGGACATCAGGCTCCTGAGAGGGCATAGGATTCTTATCCAAACGCATATTCACAGCCATCTTACTTTACCTCCTGCTTGAACAGATTACAAGCTTCCTCGTGCTTATGCTTCTCAAACTCAGCATACATCTGGTTGCGCTTGACAGCCAGATCCCAATCCACCTGATGGCCGTCGAAGTCGGGGCCGTCAACGCAGGCGAACTTGGTCTCGCCGCCAACGGTCAGACGGCAGCCGCCGCACATACCGGTACCGTCCACCATGATGGGGCTCATGGAAACGGTGGTGGGCACGCCGTAGGGCTTGGTGGTCAGGGACACAAACTTCATCATGACCATGGGGCCGATGGCGAAGATCTCGTCATACTGATTGCCGGCGTCCAGCAGTTCCTTCAGAGCCTCGGTGACCAGGCCCTTCTGGCCGTAGGAACCGTCGTCAGTACAGACCTTCAGCACGGAGGAGACAGCCTTGAACTTCTCTTCCAGAATGACAACATCCTTGTTCTTGAAGCCAACCACAGCGTGCACTTCAGCGCCGCTGTCGTGGAACTTCTTCAGCACGGGATATGCGATGGCGCAGCCAACACCGCCGCCGACAACGCAGACCTTCTTCTTACCCTCGGTCTCGGTGGGCTTGCCCAGAGGACCGACGAAATCCTGCAGATAGTCGCCGGCCTGCTTGTGGCTCAGCTTCTCGGTGGTGGCGCCGACCGTCTGCACGATGATGGTGACAGTACCCTTCTCGCGGTCATAGTCGTGGATGGTGATGGGCACACGCTCGCCGTTCTCATCCACACGCAGGATGATGAACTGACCGGGCTGAGCCTTCTTGGCAACCATAGGTGCCTCGATCTCATACAGAATAACGGTGGGTTTCAACGCCTCTTTGTTCACAATACGATACATAAAGCAGCTCCCTCTTTCTTAAACTGATACGCTTTCCTGATGAAAAAAGGAAAACGCTGTCAACAGATACTTTATTCTACCACAGCCCACGGCGCGCCGTCAATTACAATCACGCGCAATCGTTAAAGCTTTCACCTTCTCTTTTTGGCGATTTTTACAACGCGCCCTTGCTCCGGCCGCGCTTTTATATTATACTGGTAGCATCTGTGAAAAAGGAGCATACAAAATGAGCGTTGTACATAGAGAGGATCTGGAAAACCGTCAGGTCAAGCTGACCATCACCGTGGACCGCGGCACATGGCAGAAGGCACTGGCCGATGTTTACGCCGCCGCCAAGGCCTACTTCCCCGTGGAGGGCTATGCCCCCGGCGCCGCGCCCCGCGAGGCACTGGAGGCCGCCTACGGCAAGGAGGTACTGTATCAGGAGGCGGTGAACACCACCTATCCCCAGGAGCTGGTGGACGCCATCGCTCGCCACGAGCTGCTGATCGCCGGCAGCCCTGCACTGAATGTGGAGGAGATCGGCGATGACGGCTACACCTTCACCGCCATCGTGGATCTGTATCCCGAGGTGAAGCTGGGTCAGTACAAGGGCCTGCGCGGTCACTGGGAGGCAGTGGAGCTGTCCAACGACGATGTGGAGCAGGCGCTAGCCGACTACTGCCGCGCCCACACCGCCGAGGAGGAGCAGGAGCGCGCCGCCATGGGTGACGAGGTCACGCTGGACTTTGAGGGCTTTGTGGACGGTGTCGCCTTTGAAGGCGGCAAGGCAGAGCAGTATCCGCTGGTGCTGGGCAGCGGGATGTTTATCCCCGGCTTTGAAGAGCAGGTGGCGGGCATCCGCGTGGGTGAGGAGCGTGATGTGAATGTCACCTTCCCTCAGGCCTACACGCCGGAACTGGCAGGCAAGGACGCCGTATTCCACATCAAGGCACACCGCATCGTGCGCCGTACCGTCCCCACGCTGACGGAGGAATTCGCCGCGGCGCAGGGCTTTGCCGATCTGCAGGCACTGCGTGTCAGCGTGATGGAAAACGCGCTGCACATCAAGCAGGCGCAGGCGCAGGACGCCTACGCCGACGCACTGGTGCAGCAGGTCATTGACGGCATGGAGGTCACCGTGCCCGAGTCTATGATCGAAAGTCAGCTGCGCGGTCTGATGGAGGAACTGGCGCAGCGGCTGATGGCGCAGGGGATGGAGCTGGAGAGCTACCTGCAGGCCGCCGGTATGACCATCGACGATCTGCGCGCCCACGCGCGGCAGAACGCCGAGCTGTCCGCCCGCTTTGAGCTGGCTATGATGGAGATCGTCCGTCTGGAGGGCCTCACCGTCACCGAGCAGGAGCTGGAGCAGCGCTACAGCGAAATGGCGCAGATGTACGGTATGAGCGTGCAGCAGATCCGCGCACAGCTGCCCCCCGCCCGCCTGAGCCACGACATCAAGCTGACCCGTGCCCGCGCCGTGGTGGTGGATAACAGCATCCGCGCATAAAAAGACGCAAAAAACACCCCGTTTTTCTCAAAAACGGGGTGTTTTTCTGTTTACTTACCCTTTTCCACCACGCAGGTGAAGAAGTAGCGGCCGGTGCCGTCGTTAAAGAGGCCCGACAGATTCTTATCCAGCTGATAGACAGAGTTGCCGAACCACAGAGGCATCACATAGCCGCTCTCCAGCAGCAGCCGCTCGGCATCCAGCAGATAGGCATCGCGTGCCACAATACCGGAGGACACATCGCTGATGCGCAGCAGCAGATCGTAGGCGTTGTTGTTGATGTAGGCGTAGTTGCCGCTGCGCCAAGCCTTCAAAAAGCCGTCAGCATCGCCAAGGCTGCTGTGCTGGGTCACCAGTGCCATAGCAAAATCGCCCCGGTCCACTGCAGCGTTCATATCGGACTCGCTCAGCGCCACGGGTGTAACATTCACACCCAGCTGCTCTTTCCAGATCTTGATCATTCCGTCCACCACAGCCTTGTTGGTGTCGCCTTCGGCGTAGGAAAGGCGGATATCCAATGTGCCATAGTCCACATCGTCCTTCAGCATTTCCTTTGCCTTGCGGCAGACGGCTTCATAGTGTCCGGCCGTATTGTCCAGCACCGGCGCAGTATCCGCCAGACGGAACTCTGTTCCGTTGCTGCCATCCACACCATGGGGAATGAGTCCGTCAGCCGGACAGTGCTGCAGTCTGCCCATTGCCGCGGCGATGGCGTTGCGGTCGATGACCATAGACATAGCCAGACGCAGCTCCTCAAAGGCGAGGCTGCCTGCCATCTGGTTGACCACCAGCATCCCCACCTCGGGATAGCAGTTGGCGATCCAGTCCTTATCTTTCTCGTCCACGGTATCCTTGTAAGTGCCCAGAATGAAGTCCACATCGCCGTCCTTCATCCACTTCTCCGCCGTTTCGATGCTGTCGTGGAAGCGGAACTCCAGCTTGTCAAAGTCGATGCGCTTGGCATCGTAATAGGTTTCGGGCATCGCGGCAGTGATGGTGCCATCCTCCTGCCACGCGGTCATAGCATAGGCGCCGTTGGTGCGCAGCGTTTCGATGGCGGTCGCCCAACTGTCCTTGCCGGACACATCACTGCGCACCGGCATAGTGGCGGCGGCAGTGCAGATTTTACTGAGAAAGTAAGGGCAGCGGTGGGACAGATTCACCACCAGCGTATGGTCATCAGGGGCGGACACCTGCAGCTCCGTTCCGTCACCATAGCTGCGGGCGCGGTCATAGCCAGCCACCATATTCAGCAGCGATGCATTGGGCGAGCCGGTATCGGGATCCACCAGGCGCTGCCACGCGTATACGAAATCGCCTGCCACCAGCGGCTGACCATCAGACCAGCGCACATTCTCACGCAGGGTGAAGGTGTAGGTCTGGGTGCCGTCCAGATTGTCCTCACACTGATAGGCACGGGCAACGCCATTTGTCACGGCGGCATCCCCACCGTCATTGGTCAGTTTCATCAGATTCTCATAGAGATGGCTGACCACGGTACGTTCGGTGTCGGTGGTAACCATGGCGGGGTCCAGCGTGTTCACACCGGCAGGCAGCGACACGCGCAGTGTCTTGCTGTCCTTCTTCTGTTCAGCGCAGCCGCTCATCACACCCAGTGCTATGCAAAGGGTCAGCAGCAGCGCGGCAATTCTTTTCCAATTCTTCATAGAATGTCTCCTCTTTCGGGGTTTCTTTGCTTATTATAGCGGTTTTTCGCCTCTTTGTAAAGCGGCGGCAAAAAAAGGACGCCTTTCGGCGTCCTTTTTTCTTCAGATTGTCAAAGAACCTCTGTTTTCGTTCAGGCGAAAACAGAGGTTCTAACAGTATACTGTGGAAATAAGCGGAAAAACGCAGGTAAAAAGGAGTTTTTCCAACTCCAATTTGCCAGCTTTTTCAGGTTCATGGCA
>JAGBEA010000017.1 GCA_017937195.1 Oscillospiraceae bacterium
ACTTTATGACCAACCAGACCGAAGGTGTCATCTTTGGTGTTATCTTCCTGCTGCTGACCATCTTCATCGTCATGGGCGGTGTCAACGGCGGTATCGAGAAGTTCTGCGCTGTGGGTATGCCTGCGCTGTTCTTCATGCTGATCATCATCATCATTCGTTCCTGCACCCTGCCCGGTGCTGTGGAAGGTCTGAAGTTCATGTTCGTCCCCAACTTTGAGCCTTTGAAGGAGAATTTCCTCGGCGTGCTGGCAACGGCCGGCGGCCAGATGTTCTTCTCGCTGTCTCTGGGCATGGGCGTTATGATCACCTACGGCTCTTATCTGGATAAGGAAAAGAACATCACCAAGAATGCGCTGGTCATCGTGCTGTGCGATACGCTGGTGGCTCTGATGGCCGGTCTGGCCGTTCTGCCCGCTGCATTCGCGCTGGATCCCGGCGGCAAGATCGGCGGCCCCTCTCTGCTGTTCGTCACGCTGCAGAACGTGTTTGACAGCATGGGCGGCATCGGTGCTGTGTTCGGAATCATCTTCTACCTGCTGGTTATTCTGGCAGCCGTGTCCTCCTCCATCTCCCTGCTGGAGGTCATCGTTACCCACTTTGTTGACAAGGCTGCCGAAAAGGGCAAGCAGGGCGACAAGCGCAAGGTCTACTCCGTGTTGGCCGGTATCGCCGTGTCCGCGCTGATGGTGCTGGTGTGCCTGGACGGTCTGGGCTCCAACGGTTACTGGGTCCCCGGCCAGAAGCTGGTTGACGGCGTGTGGACCTTTACCGCTACTTATAATGACTGCTGGCTGGACTTCTTCGATATGCTGTCTGAAGGCATTATGATGCCTCTGGGCGCTATGCTGATGTGCATTATGATCGGCTACGAGATCGGCCCCGACGTGGTGCGCGACGAGGTGGAGCGCAGCGGCGTGAAGATGAAGATCTTCGGCTTCTTCAAGCTATGCGTCAAGTTCATCACCCCCGTGCTGATGGTTCTGGTGCTGTACGGCCAGATCAAGGACTTCTTCCTGTAAGAAAATAATTACCTTCCTCAATTATGAAAGCCCCGAAGCCAATCGGCTTCGGGGCTTTCGTCTTTTTCTTGTATCAGGTCAGCAGCTCGATGGCGTGGGGGAGGCTGCGGATCTCCACCACCCGCTGACTGGGGGCATATTCGCCGTCCAGCGACCAGGGAATGTTGTCGTTGGTGGTCAGCCGCAGCTGCTCCACGTGGCGGAAGATGACGCCGGGGATATCGTATTGCATCTTGGTCAGCGCGAGAATCAGATTCTGCAGATCGGCAGGCGTTTTGGGCATCCGCAGCAAAAGCAGCTCCAGCTTGCCGTCATCCATTTTCACCCGCGCTGGATCCAGCTTCACCAAGCCTGCCAGCGAGGTGGAGTTGCATACGCCGCCGAAGATGAATTCACCGGAGAACAGCTCCGTGTCGGTCTCCACGGTGCAGCGGTAGGGGCGCAGGGAGTCCAGATCCTTCACACCCTCCAGAATGTAGGCGAAATGTCCCAGCAGATTCTTGGCAGACTGCGGTGCAGAGTAGGACGAGCGGGTGAAGGCGCCGAAGGACGCCACATAGGCGAAGTGCCGGTCATTGCGCAGCCCGATGTCCAGTGGCTTGGGCGTGCCGGCAGCGATCAGCTTGGCTGCCTCCAAGGGATTGGCGGGCAGATGAAGGCTTGCGGCAAAATCGTTGGTGCTGCCGTAGGGAATGTAGCCGATGGGCGGGCGTTGAGGCAGCGTCATCAAGCCGGAGATGGTTTCGTTCAGCGTGCCGTCACCGCCGGCACAGACCACAGCGTCAAAATCCGCGCCGTATTGGGCGGCAAGACGGGCAGCGTGACCGCGTTCCTCTGTCAGACAGACCTTCAGCAGCCAACCGTTGTTGCCGAAGTGCGCGGCTGCCTCCAACAGAGGGGCCGGCGACTTGGTTTTTCCGGCGCGCGGATTAATGATAAACAACATTTTTTTCGACATATAAACCCTCTTAACGGAAAATTTACGGAAAATAAAACTTTTTAACACATGTGTAGTTCATTATAATACGCAAATGTGAACATTTCAAGACAACCGCGATTTCCTCTTGAAAACGCGGCAGGATTTGGTTATGATAAAGAAAAAAGAGGAAAGGTGCAGCAAGGATGAAAGAGTGGGCGCGATATGCAAAATGGGCAGTGACTGCGTTTGTGACGGTCTGCGCCATTTTGGTTTTTTACGATACATTTTACCTCAGCGGTGCGCTGGGAACCTTTTTGGGCAAGACCGCAGATATACTGGCGCCGGTGTTGTATGGCGCGGCTATGGCGTATCTGCTGGCACCGCTGGTGAACTGGTTTGAGCGCATGATCCTCCGCCTGCTGAACAAGTGGGGCAAGATCCACAATCCGCCCAGCACCCGCCGCACCCAAGTTTTTCTGCGCGTAATGGGGATTACGCTGGCGTGGCTGACGATGCTGGCGGTGCTGTATCTGCTGATGAGTGTGCTGGTGCCGCAGTTGGTGGAAAGCGTCAAGCAGCTGATCGCCAACGCCGAACTCTATTATAATACCGCTTACGGCTGGGTCACCGCGCTGATGGAGGAATATCCCCGTGCGGCGCAGTGGATTCTGGAGCAGCTGGACGGCTATCGTGACACATCTGTCAATTTCTTTCAGTCGCTGCTGCCCCGTATGGAGGAGCTGCTGCGCTCGGTGACCGGCGGCATCTGGAACAGCGTGTGGGGCACGCTGAACTTCGCCATGGATCTGGTGATCGGCATCATCATCTCCGTGTATCTGCTGGCGATGAAGGAACGCAGCCTTGCCCGCACCTGCAAGGGTGTTTACAGTGTCCTCAAAGAGGAGCAGGCCCGCGCGCTGCTGAACGGCGTGCATAAGGTGGACCGCATCTTCAGCGGCTTCATCCGCGGCAAGCTGCTGGATTCACTGATTATCGGCATTCTGTGCTTTATCGGCTGCTCCATCCTCAAGTTCCCCTACACACCGCTGATCAGTGTGGTGGTGGGCGTGACCAATGTGATCCCCTTCTTCGGTCCCTTCCTTGGCGCCATCCCCAGCGCATTTTTGATTTTGCTGGTCGATCCGCTGAAGTGTCTGTATTTTGTCCTCTTCGTGCTGGCTTTGCAGCAGCTGGACGGCAACGTGATCGGTCCGGCCATTCTGGGCGATTCCACCGGCATCTCCAGCTTCTGGGTCATCGTTTCCATTCTGGTGGGCGGCGGCTTCTTCGGCGTGCTGGGTATGTTCCTTGGCGTGCCCGCCTTCGCCGCGCTGCAGGCACTGGTGAAATTCCTTGTGGATCGCCGGCTGCAAAAGCGCGGGATGCCGACCGACGCTGCGTCTTATGTGGGGCGGTATAAGACTGCTCCGCCTGCGCAGGCGCCGGCAGAGGAAGTCAAAGAGGAAAAAACGGAAGAATAACCCTTGGGCTGTCTGCAAGTGCAGACAGCCCTTTTTGCGTCTTTTCACCGCACTGCGGACGGCAAATCGCAAA
This sequence comes from Oscillospiraceae bacterium, assembly GCA_017937195.1. Lineage (GTDB taxonomy): Bacteria > Bacillota > Clostridia > Oscillospirales > Oscillospiraceae > Vescimonas. The sequence goes on from JAGBEA010000017.1 coordinate 3,493, forward strand.
TAATCCTTGCAATAGCGCGGAAAATGTGGTACATTTCCATCGACAATTGAATATAGAAACCAACTTTTATTTCAAGTTTGCCGCCGAAGGTGGCGGCAAGAAGGAGAAGAACATGAAAAAATTCGTATCCCTTTTCCTGGTGCTTGTGATGGTGAGCGCTGTACTCTGCGGCTGCGGAGACGGCAGCAAGAAGCCCGGTGCCGAATGGAATAAAGGCTATGAACAGCGCAAGCTCAACAACGAGATCGTGGTGGGCATTGCGCAGGACCTGGAAGACAGTCTTGACCCGCATCAGTCGTCGTCGGCAGGAACCAGAGAGGTCTTTTTCAACATCTATGAGGGCTTGGTCAAGCCCAATTCTGCTGGTGAATTGATCTACGCGGTTGCTGAGGATATGAAGCTTTCCTCTGACGGCAGGACTTACACCTTCTATATTCGTGAGGGTGTCCGGTTCCATAATGGCCAAAGCGTGACCGCAGCGGATGTTGTGTATTCCATTAAGCGCTGCGCCGACACATCGGGGGGAGCTCCTCTGGTGGCGGCGTTTTCTGCTATCGAGGATGTGAAGGTCGTCGATGAGATGACGGTGGACATCACCATCAAGGCCCGCGATCTGGACTTTTTGAGCTACCTGACGGTGGCCATCGTGCCGGAGAATGCTGCGGATCTGGCAACAAAGCCCTGCGGCACCGGTCCTTTCAAGTATGTGTCCCGCTCTCCGCAGGAGAACATTATCATCGAGCGTTTTGATGATTACTGGGGCAAGAAGGCGGAGCTGAGCCGCGTGACCTACAAGATCTATGAGAACGCTGAAACCCTGGTGATGGCACTTAAGGGCGGCGCCATCGATCTGTGCGCCCACCTGACCTCCGCGCAGGCCAAGCAGCTGGATGAGGACTATTTCCAGATCCTCGAAGGCACTATGAATCTGGTGCAGGCCGTGTATCTCAACCACAAGGCGGCACCCTTTGACAACGAGCAGGTGCGTCAGGCGCTGTGTTACGCCATCGACCGCCAGCAGATCATGAACTTCGTGGCAGACGGTCACGGCACGGCGGTGGGCAGCAGTATGTACCCCGCCTTCACCAAGTATTTTATGCCTGAGCTGACCGATTACTACAAGTACGATCCGGCCAAGGCCAAGAAACTGCTGGCAGATGCCGGCTATCCCAACGGCTTTGATATGACCATTATGGTGGCATCCAATAATAAGCCCCACGTGGATACCGCCGAGGTGGTGGCGCAGCAGCTGCGCGCCATCGGCATCAATGTGACCATCCAGCAGGTGGAGTGGCAGACGTGGTACGATGAGGCATATAAGGGCCGCAACTTCCAGGCCACCATCGTGGGTCTGGACGCCAGCAATATGACGGCGCGCGCCCTGCTGGAGCGTTTTACCTCCACCCACAGCAAGAACTTTACCAACTACAATAACCCCGACTATGATGCTCTGTTCCAGCAGGCCATCTCCGCCACGGATGATGCCGCACAGACCGCCATCTATAAGCAGATGCAGCGCGAGTTGACGGAGACGGCAGCCAATCTGTATATTCAGGATCTGTGCGATCTGGTGGCGCTGCGTGAGGGACTGACGGGCGTGGAGTTCTATCCTACCTACGTGCTGGATCTGTCCACGGTGAAGTTCACCAAGTGAGAAAATGAAGAAAACGGCTATCAGCCGAGAGAGAAAGAGGCGATCAGAATGAAACACGCAGCGAAAAAATTGGGTTTAATGCTGCTGACTATGCTGATCGTCTCTTTTCTTGCGTTCTTGGCATTTCAGATCATTCCCGGTGATCCCACCAACACCCTGCTGGGCAGCGAAGCTACGCCGGAGCGCGTGGCCGCCCTGCGCGCCGAGCTGGGCTTGGACCGCCCCTTCTTTGTGCGGTATTTTGATTGGATCACCGACTTTGTGCAGGGCGATTTCGGCAAGTCCTACAGCTACAGTATGCCCGTTGCGGATATGCTCAGCGGAAAACTGGCGGTGACGCTGCTGCTGGCAGCCATCTCCTTTTTGCTGACGGTCATCGTGTCCATTCCCTTGGGCATCCTCAGCGCCGACTGCGGCGGCTGGTTTGACCGCATCGTCACGGTGCTGGGTCAGGTCACTATGGCGGTGCCGCCCTTCTTTATCGGCATTTTGCTGACCTATCTCTTCGGCATCACGCTGCATTGGTTCACCCCCGGCGAATTTGTGTCGCCCGGTGTGGACTTTTGGGCAAGTGCCGGCTATCTGGTGTTTCCCGCCGCCGCCATTGCGCTGCCGCGCATCGCTATGACGGTGAAGATGCTGCGCAGCGGCATTATGGGTGAGCTGAATAAGGACTATGTCCGCACCTCCCACAGCCGCGGCAATACCCGCCGCGCCACGCTGTACCGCCACGTGCTGCGCAACGCCGTTGTGCCCACGGTGGCGTTCCTTGCCATGACCATCGCCGATATCGTGGCAGGCAGCGTTGTGGTGGAGCAGGTCTTTGCCATCCCCGGTCTGGGGCGGCTGCTGCTCAGCTCCATCTCCAACCGCGACTATCCCGTGGTGCAGGCCATCATCGTGATGATGGCGTTTTGGGTGGTGCTGGTAAACTTTGTGGCAGACCTCATCAATCAGCGGCTGGATCCCCGGCTGCGCCTGCAGTAAGGAGGGGCTGCCATGTCTGAAAGAAGAAGAAATCTCTATTTGCGCGTGGGTCTTGCCATCACCGGCGTCATCACGCTGCTGGCGGTGTTGGGCTGCTTCTGGACGCCCTATGACCCCAGCGCTATGAACAGCGCCGAGATGTACGCATCTCCCAGCCTGCGCCACCTCTTTGGCACGGATAACTTTGGCCGCGACGTGTTCAGCCGCGTGATGAAGGGTGTCAGCACTACGTATCTCATCTCCCTTGCCACGGTGGCGCTGGGCGCTGCGGTGGGCGTGGTGGTGGGTGCGCTGACCGGCTATTTCGGCGGCGTCATCGACGATATCCTGATGCGTGTCAACGATGCCGTCACCGCTTTCCCCAGCATTCTGCTGGCGCTGGTGTTTATCTCGCTGCTGGGCTTTGGTAAGTACAATGTGATTTTGGCGCTGGGCGTGGCGTTTATTCCCAGCTATGCCCGTGTGGTGCGCAGTGAATTTGCCCGCCACCGCGAGATGAACTATGTGAAGTCCGCCCACTTGATGGGCGCCACCCACCGGCGCATTATGTTTGTCCATATCCTGCCCAATACCCGTGCGGTGATTCTGCCCACGCTGGTCATCGGCTTTAACAATGCCGTGCTGGCGGAGGCCAGTATGAGCTATCTGGGCATCGGCGTGCGCTCGCCGGACGTGTCGCTGGGCTATATGCTCTCGGAGTCCCAGAGCTATATGAGCAGCGCACCGTGGTATGTGCTGTGCACCGGTATGACCATTGTTTTGCTGATCCTTGGTTTCTCTCTGGTGGGCGAGGGTCTGCAGCAGGAGGGGAGGTAACGCTATGCTGGAAATTCGTGATCTGCATGTGCAGTTCCACACCTCCGACCACGAGGCGGTCCGCGGCATCGACCTGAAAGTGGATGACGGCGAGATAATGGGTCTTGTGGGCGAATCCGGCTCCGGCAAGACGGTCACCGCTATGATGGTGGCAGGTCTGCTGCAGTCGGATCGGGTGAAAACCAAGGGACAGATCTTGCTGGACGGTGAGGATCTGCTGCGCGCCGACGGTGACGACCTGCGCCGCCGTCAGGGAAAGGACATCTGTGTGGTGTTTCAGGAGCCTATGAGCGCGTTGAACCCCGTGATGCGCATCGGTCCGCAGGTGGAGGAGTGCCTGCGCGTGCATACCAAGCTGTCCAAGGCCGAGCGGCGCGAGCTGGCGCTGCAGGCTATGCGCGATGTGGATTTGGACGATGTGGAGGAAGTGTACAAAAAGTATCCCCACGAGCTTAGCGGCGGTATGCTGCAGCGTGTGTGTATCGCCGCTGCCATCGTCAGCCGCCCCCGTCTGCTGCTGGCGGACGAGCCTACCACCGCGCTGGATGTGACCATTCAGGCGCAGATTCTGGAGCTGCTGAAGCGGCTGAATCGGGAGCGCGATATGTCCATTTTGTTCATCTCCCACAACCTCAATGTGGTGCGCAAGCTGTGTACCCGTGTGGCGGTGATGGAGCGCGGACTCATCGTGGAGGAGGGGGAGACCGATCAGGTTTTCCACCGTCCTCAGGCGCCCTATACCCAGCGGCTGATCGCCGCTATCCCCACAAGGAGGAAGATCGATGGCTGATAAGGTTCTGGAGGTACGCGACCTCAACGCTTGGTACCGCCCCTCCGGCACGGTGCGCCGCAGCCGGCTGGTGCAGGTGCTGCACGATATCAAATTTGATCTCCACCGCGGCGAGATATTAGGTCTTGTGGGCGAATCCGGCTCGGGTAAGAGTACTCTTGCCAAGACCATTCTCGGCATGGTGCCGGACTATACGGGCACCTATACCCACTATACCAAGCGCCCCCAGATGGTGTTTCAGGATCCCTCCTCCAGCCTCAATCCGGGGCGCACGGTGGGCTGGATTTTGGAGGAGCCGCTGCGGATCTACGGCAAGTACGATGAGCCGGAGCGCGTGCGCCGCGTCAAGGACATCATTGACCGGGTGGGGCTGCCGGCCGAGTGCTACGATGTGCTGCCCCGCGAGCTGTCCGGCGGTCAGCGCCAGCGCGTGTGCATCGGTATGGCGCTGATCCAGAAGCCGGGTCTCATCATCGCAGATGAGGCGGTGTCGGCGCTGGATGTGACCATTCAGGCACAGATCCTGAAGCTGATCAGCGATCTGCGCCGGGATCTGGGCATCTCCTACATCTTCATCTCCCACGACCTCAATGTGGTCTATCAGCTGTGCGACCGCGCCATCGTGATGAAGGATGGACGCATCGTGGAGCAGGGGGATGTGGAGGAGCTGTACGCCAATCCCAAGGAAGAATACACCCGCCAGTTGCTGGCGGCAGCACAGTGAGGTGTGACGATGACAGAAGAACGCAAAGCAAATCTGCTGCGCACGGTCAACGAAATGGAGCCGTTCTTGCAGCATAACGGCATCACTTTTACCGATCTGTCCGACGGCTGGGCGGTGGCCAAGCTGCGCCAGCAGAGCGTGGTGATGAACCGCTGGGGTCTGCCCCATGGCGGCGCACTGTTCACTATGGCGGATGTGGCGGCCGGCGTTGCGGCGCTGACGCTGCGCAGTGAGTCGCTGGTGACGCTGAATGCTACCATCGATTTTATGGACGGCGCGGCGCCGGAGGGCGATGTGACGGCGGTGGCCAAGGTGGAGCGTATGGGCGGCAAGACCTGCTTTTGTAATGTGGAGATCTACGACTGCACCGAAAAGCGGATCGCCGTGCTGCACGCCGTGATGTATTTCACCGGCACGCCGCTGGATCTGTAAAAAGAGCAAAAAAAGACACACAGTCTGTGACTGTGTGTCTTTTTTTGCTTTTAGGATTCAGAATCCGAAACCGGGGATGTTCAGACCGCCGGTCACGCCCTTCATAGAGCTCTCCATAGCGGCGTCTGCCTGACGCAGCGCCTCGTTCACGGCGGAGAGCACCAGATCCTGCAGCATCTCCACATCGTCGGCGTCCACAGCATCGGGCTTGATGACCAGATCGGTCAGCTCCTTCTTGCCGTTCACCGTGGCCTGCACCACGCCGCCGCCAACGGAGGCGGTAAAGCTGCTGTTTTCCACATCTTCCTGCGCCTTTGCCATATCCTGCTGCATCTTCAGCAGCTTCTGCTGCATCTGCTGCTGTTGGCGCATCATATTGTTGTTGCCGCCGCTGAAGCCGCCGCGTGCAGTATACTTTGCCATAATCCTTCTCCTTACTTAATCTTAAAATTCTCCAGCTTCTGCGCCGGAGCTACCAGTTCGTCCAATCGGTCACGGGTGGGGGGCGTTTCCTCCCACGGAGGGGGCTGGGCAGGCTCTGCCGCCTTCACCGGCTCTGCGACAGCGGCTTTCGGGGCGGGGGTTGCCTTGGGTTTGGGTGCCGCACCGGTTTTGGGTGCGCTGCCGATTTTGAACTCCACGCGGATGGGGTGTCCCACATCGGCGGAGGTCACATCTTTCAGCACATCCAGTACCGTGTTGTTGTTCAGCGAGTCGCGGGCAAATTCTGTGGGGCAGTACAGCGTCAGGCAATCGCCCTCCAGCACGCCCTGCACCATATTGAGGAATACCCGATGATTCACCGGCAGCCGACCCTTGTAGTGGTCCTGCAGCCGCTGCCAAACACCGCTGTCACCGCCGCCGGAGGGGGCAGGCGCTGCTGCCGGCTTGGGGGCAGGCTGCTTGGGAGCAGGCGGCACAAAGGGTGCAGGCTCATCGGGAATATCAAACACGCGCTCGCGGCCGTAAGGCTCCTCCGGCATAGGGGGCTCCTCCGGCAGCGGCGGCTCGTCATAACGGGGGGGTTCTTGGTAAACGGGCGCTGCTTTCTTTTCTCTTGCAGGCGCAGCCTTGGGCGTGTCCTCGATATAAACGGGGAAAGTTTGGGTGCCTTCGCCCAACAGCACGGGCTTATTTCGCTCCAACCGCTCAATGCGTTGGGCAAGTGCGGTCACATCGCCGCACAGCGATTCATCGCACAGCCGCAGCAGACACATCTCCGCCTCGGTGCGGGGGTTGAAACTGTTGGTCAGCCCTGCGCAGGTACTCTGCAGCGTGGCGGTGAGATAGAGAAAACGGCTCATGGGCTCGTCGCCGCCTAAATCGGACAGCGTCTTGCGGTCATAGATGCCGGTCAGCAGTGCGGCCGCGCCGTCGGGTGCTGCCTTGAGAATGGTCAGGTCGCGGCTGAGATCCAGCAGCTCGCCCAGCAGGGCGGATACATCCTTGCCGCCGCGATAGAGCTTGTCAAACAGCGCCAAAGTGTCAGCGGTGCTGCGATGCAGGATGCAGCCCATCAGCTGTACGGTCTGGATACTGCCGGCAAGACCCAGCACATCCAGCACAGCGCGGCTGTCCAGTGCGCCCTCGGTCATCCGGCACTGATCCAGCAGGCTCAGTGCATCGCGCAGCGCGCCGTTTGCCATACGCGCCAGAATCTCCGCGCCGTCGGCGGTCAAGTCGATGCCCTCGCTCTGGGCGATCATCATCAGCTGCTGCTGAATGTCGCGGGGCAGGATGCGCTTAAAGGAAAAGCGCTGGCAGCGGGAGAGGATGGTGGCAGGCACCTTGTGCAGCTCCGTGGTGGCCAGAATGAACATCAGATGCTCCGGCGGCTCCTCCAGCGTTTTCAGCAGTGCGTTGAACGCCGCGGTGGACAGCATATGCACCTCGTCGATGATGTACACACGCTTGCGCAGCACAGCGGGGGTGTAGATGGCCTCCTCCCGCAGCGCGCGGACATGATCCACGCCGTTGTTGGAGGCGGCGTCCAGCTCCGTCACATCCAACAGCGTGCCGTCATCAATGCCGCGGCAGGCGCTGCAGCAGTTGCACGGTGCGCCGTCAATGGGGGACTCGCAGTTGATAGCCTTGGCAAGGATTCGCGCGCAGGTGGTCTTGCCGGTGCCGCGTGTGCCGGTAAAGAGATACGCGTGACCGGTGCGCCCGTCAGCTACCTGCCGCTGGAGGGTGTCGGTGATATGGGACTGACCCACGACCTCACTGAAGGTCTTGGGACGCCATTTGCGGTATAAAGCCTGATACATACCGATGCCTCCTTTTATAACAAATTGGACAGGTTTCACCGAATTCGCCGCTTGCGGCGAAAAAAGTTAAATTTATTTTTTGCGGCGACATGTACGGCACAGAAAATACTTCTCGCCCTGCGAGTGTGCGAGCAAAGCGAGTGCGCGGTGTCAGGGCGCAAAGGCTCACTCAAAACCTTGTTTTGAGTGAAGACAAATAATTCTCCTCCGTATGCAGCCACGAAGCCGGCACCCTCGCGGCACATGGATGATCCCTCTTAATGCTGCTCGGTTCCCCGCCTGACATGATTCGTGGGTATCCATTGCGCGAGACCGGCTCCGCAGCTGCATGCGGAGGAGAAGTCGTGCAATTATTCTACTACAAAATATTGCCCTTGGCAACACCAAAAATGCGCCTTAAAGGGGAAGACTCTGTTCGTCCATCATATTGCGCCACGCCTTGCGCGTGCCGTGTATCGCCACAAGGAAGAAGATGCCGGCCACGGCGGCGGCGATCACGCAGATCACTGCGATCTGGGGCACGATCATCAGGAGGCAGGCAGAGACAGTGGCCACAGCCAGCACCATCCACACCTTGCGCAGATGGGCAGTGCACAGATCATAGTTGCGCCGCATCTCCACATTGGCGAGGGCGTCGATCACCAGATAGTCTACATACAGCGTCAGCGCCGTGTCCACCAGCGCCAGGACCCACCAAAGAACGCTTGACCCTGCGCCGAAGCCTGTCAGATTGACCAGCCATGCGATGGCGGAATAAATGGCTAATCCTGCGCAGAAGGGCTGCGGCCGTTGGAACAGCTCGCTCTCACCCAGCAGCTCAACGCAGGCGATGTAGAGCAGTACGAAGCCCAGCCAGTCCGGCAGCAACTGCAGCGTGGACGCGCCGAAATTCAGGTTAAAATCCAGATAAATTAAGAAAAATCCCCAAAACAACTTGTTCATAAAGACCCTCCTTTTTTCTTCAATATAGCATAGCGGTGCGTCAGCGTCAACTTTTCCCGCACCCTGCGTCAGCGTCAACTTTTCCTGCCCCGCCTCTTGCAATTTTACAAAAAAGGTCTATCATATGATATGAATGAATATGTTCTGCCAAATGCAGAGGAAAAGAAGGTATTTTTATGACGAAAATTGATATTATCTCCGGTTTTTTGGGCGCCGGCAAGACCACGCTGATCAAAAAGCTGCTGGCGGAGGCCTATGCAGGCGAAAAGCTGGTGCTGATCGAAAACGAATTCGGAGAGATCAGCATTGACGGCGGATTTTTGAAGGAGTCCGGCGTGCAGGTCAGCGAGATGTCCTCCGGCTGCATCTGCTGCTCGCTGGTGGGCGATTTCGGCGAGGCGCTGAAGGAGGTCTACGCCCAGTTTCAGCCCGACCGCATCCTCATCGAGCCCTCCGGTGTGGGCAAGCTGAGCGACGTGATCCTTGCCGTGGAGAACACGGTGGCCGAGGGCGGCGAGATGAAGCTCAACTCCTATGTCACCGTGGCGGATGCCACCAAGGTGAAGGTGTATATGAAGAACTTCGGTGAGTTCTATAATAACCAGATCGAGGCTGCCGGCACCATCATCCTCAGCCGTACCCAGAAGCTGAGTCAGGAGAAGCTGGAGGCCGCGGTGGCGCTGCTGCGCGAGAAGAACGCCGATGCCGCCATCCTCACCACCCCTTGGGATCAGCTGGACGGAAAGACCATCCTCTCCGCGGTGGAGAAGGTGTCGCTGGCGGACGAGCTGCTGGAGAAACTGCACCACGAGCACGAGCATCATCACCATGAACACGATGAGCATTGCACCTGCGGCTGCCACGACCACGACCACGAGCATGAGCACCACCAGCACGAGCATGATGATGAGTGCCACGAGCATCACCATCATCATGAGCATCACCACGATGACGAGTGCTGTCATCACGAGCACGAGCACCATCACGAGCACGATGAGCACTGCACCTGCGGCTGCCACGATCACGATCATCACCATCATCACGCCGATGAGGTGTTCACCAGCTGGGGCGCGGAGACCCCCAAGCAGTTCACCGAGAGCGAGCTGCAGCGCATTCTGGAGGAGCTGGACGGCGGCGAGTACGGCGTGATCCTGCGCGCCAAGGGCATCGTGCCTGCCGCAGACGGCAAGTGGCTGCACTTTGACTATGTTCCCGAGGAGCACGAGGTGCGCTACGGCTCGGCGGACTATACCGGCCGGCTGTGCGTGATCGGCGCCAAGCTCAACGAGCATAAGCTGCGCCATCTGTTTGGTGTGTAAGGAGAAGTCTATGGATATTCCCGTTTATCTCATTGCCGGATTTCTGGATGCCGGCAAGACCAATTTCATCAACGGCGTGCTGCAGGACGGCTTCGCCCGCGACGATCGCACGCTGCTGATCTGCTGCGAGGAGGGCGAGGAGGAGTACTATCCCAATGTGCTGAGCAACGTGTTCACCACCGCGGTGGACGATCCCGACCAGCTGACGGTGGAGTTTTTCAAGAAGCTGGAAAAGCAGTACCGCCCCCAGCAGGTCATCATCGAATATAACGGTATGTGGAACATCGAAAAGCTGTACCGCGAGGCGCTGCCTGCCAACTGGATCCTCTACCAGATCATGACGCTGGTGGATGCCAATACCTTTGAGATGTACGCCAAGAATATGGGTCAGCTGATGATGGAGAAGATCATGAACGCCGATATGCTGATCTTCAACCGCTGCACCCCCGAGCTGCGCGCAGCGCTGCGCAGCCGCAATCTGCGTATGGTGAACCGCCGCGCCGACATCTATCTGGAGAATGTGGACGGCACCAGTGAGGACTATGTCACCGAGGATATGGCGCCCTTTGATCTCTCCGCCGGTCATCTGGATGTGCCGGACGAGGATTACGGCGTGTGGTATGTGGATCTGATGGATGCCACCGACCGCTATGACGGCTTGACGGTGAAGTTTAAGGCGCTGATGTGCCACTCCAAGAAGTATAAGGGCGTCCATTGTCCCGGCCGCTTTGCCATGGTCTGCTGCGAGGACGACATGCAGTTCCTTGCGCTGGTGTGCAAGGGTGAGGGTTTGGACAAGTTCAAAAATCGGGAGTGGGTGGAGATCACCGCCACGGTGAAAAAGGAGCACGATGCCGCCTATGAGGGTGTGGGTCCCGTGCTGTATGTGACCGAGATCAAGGCCTGCGATAAACCCAAGCAGGAAGTGGTCTCCTTCTGACGAGAAAAAGGTGTCCGGAGCAATCCGGACACCTTTTTTATGCAAGATCGATCTTTTTGGCATCGCTGCGGCGCAGGGCGATCACCGTATCCAGCACCTGATAGGCGGTGGGGTCGCCGAAAGGACTGCGCAGCACCGCCGTGACGCAGTGTCCTGCAATGAAGCCCAGATCCATCAGCCGCTGCGCCCGCTTGGGAGGAAAGTGCAGCGCCGCTACCGTGCCGCTCTCGCCGATGCCAAGATCCGCCAGCGTCATCAAGCCGCCCCCTTTATGAAAGGCTATGCCAGTCTATTCCGCGGCGGGCGGCGGGGTTACAGAAACTCGCCGCCAAAACCGTGGGGCAGCAGCTGGGGCAGGGTGAAATGCTTGGCCTCGCCCTTGTTGTTGAGGCAGATGATCTCCAGCTCCGGCGCGAACTCGCGAATGACCTGTCGGCACACGCCGCAGGGTACGCAAAAATCCTCGCTGCTGCCGGCGATGGCAATGCGGCGGAACTTGGTGTATCCCTCGCTGACCGCCTTGAAGATGGCGGTGCGCTCGGCGCAGACGGTGGGGGAGAAGGCGGCGTTTTCGATGTTGCAGCCGGTGAATACCGTGCCGTCCTCGCACTCCAGCGCCGCGCCCACGGCAAAGTGGGAGTAGGGGCTGTAGGAGCGCGCCAGCATATCCATTGCCTTTTGGCACAGCTCTTTTTCGGTCATAACATTCCCTCCCGAATGTGAAAATGAAAAGGCAGCAGGTGAACCCTGCTGCCTTTATTGTACGGGGAATTTGCCCTGCCGTCAAGCGGAAGAAAAAAGAGACTTGTCGGCGCAAAAGACCTGCAAAAGCATAATAAAAACGGAAAGGCACTGCCTTTCCGTTTTTATTAATTGAGCTCCGCCTGACCGGTGTAGAGTTGATAGTACTTGCCCTTTTGGCCGATCAGATCGTCGTGGTCGCCGCGCTCGATGACCTCGCCCTGCTCCAGCACCAAAATGGCCTGCGCGTTGCGCACCGTGGAGAGGCGGTGGGCGATGACGAACACCGTGCGGTCTGCCATCAGCGAGTCCATACCCCGCTCGATCAGCTTTTCCGTGCGGGTGTCGATGGAGGAGGTGGCCTCGTCCAGAATCAGCACCGGCGGATCGGACACGGCGGCGCGGGCGATGGCCAGCAGCTGCCGCTCACCTTGGCTCAGGTTGCCGCCGTCGCCGGTCAGCATGGTGTCGTAGCCTTGGGGCAGATGGCGGATAAAGGCATCGGCATTGGCCAGCTTTGCCGCGGCGCGCACCTCCTCATCGGTGGCGTCCAGCTTTCCGTAGCGGATGTTGTCCGCCACCGTGCCGGTAAAGAGATGGGTGTCCTGCAGCACGATGCCCAGCGAGCGGCGCAGCGAATCCTTGGCGATGTCGCGCACATCGATGCCGTCATAGGTGATGGTGCCGGACTGGATTTCGTAAAAGCGGTTGATGAGGTTGGTGATGGTGGTCTTGCCGGCGCCGGTAGAGCCTACGAAGGCGATCTTCTGACCCGGCTTTGCGTACAGCGAGATGCCCTTGAGCACCGTTTTTTCCTCGTTGTAGCCGAACACCACATCGTAAAAGCGTACATCGCCCCGCAGCTCGATCAGCTGTCCCTCGGGGGTCTTCCACGCCCAGTGACCGGTGCGGCGCGCCGTTTCCGTCAGCGTGTCGCCGTCCTTTTCCACGCGGACAAGAACGGTCTTGCCCTCGTCGATTTCCGGCTTGGCGTCCATTACGGCGAAGATGCGCTCTGCGCCTGCCATGGCAGCCAGCAGCACATTCACCTGCTGGCTGATCTGGGCGATAGGTTGGCTGACCTGCTTGACATAGAGGAGATACGCACCCAGCGAACCTACATCAAACACACCGCCGATGGACAAAAGTCCGCCCACACAGCAGGTCACCGCGTAGTTGATGCGCGAGAGGTTACCCATAGCCGGCATCATAGAGCCTGCATAGGCCTGCGCCTCGGTGGCGGCCACGCGGTAGTCCTCGTTCAGCACGGAAAATTCCTTCACCGCCTTGCCCTCGTGGTTGAAGACCTTAATGACCTTCTGTCCCTCGATCATTTCCTCGATGTAGCCGTTCACCGCGCCCAGCGCCTGCTGTTGGCGGCGGAAGCTGGTGCGGCTCTTGCCGCCGATGACCTTGACCACCATAAACATCAGCGCCAAAAAGGCGAAGGAGATCAGCGTCAGCTGCCAGTTGAGCACCAGCATCATAATGACGGTGCAGGTAAAGGTCAGCACATTGGAGATCACGCTTGCAAAGCTGGAGTTGATCATCTCCGACACGGTGTCAATGTCGTTGGTAAAGCGGCTCATCAGATCGCCGGACTGGTGGGTGTCAAAGTACTGCAGCGGCAGCTCCTGCAGCTTATCAAAGAGATCCTGCCGCAGCTTGGCGACGGTCTGCTGGGAGATGCGCACCATAATGCGGGCGTAGGTATAGGAGCACAGCGCGCTGAGGGCGAAGCAGCCAAACAGCAGCGCCACCATCTTCAAAAGACCCTTGAAATCGCCGGGGATGATATAGTTGTTGATGATAGGCTTCATCAGATAGCTGCTGGCGACAGACAGCAGCGAGCTTGCCAGCAGCATAAATGCCACAAGCACCAAAAGCGCCTTGTAGCGCCCGATATATCCCAGCAGCCGGCCGATAGTGCCCTTGAGATCGCCGGGGCGCTGATAGCCGTGACCCTGCCGGCCATGTCCTGCGGGAGGTGCTTTCTTGTTAGCCATCGATCGCCACCCCCTCCTGCTGAGAATAATATACTTCCTGATAGATCTGATTGGTGGCAAGGAGCTGCTGATGTGTGCCCTTGCCGGCGATCTGCCCGTCATCCATCACAATGATGAGATCGGCATCCATAATGGAGGTGATGCGCTGGGCGATGATGATTTTGGTCGTACCGGGCAGCGTCTCGCGCAGCGCCGTGCGGATCTTGGCGTCGGTGGCGGTGTCCACCGCGGAGGTGGAGTCATCCAGAATCAAAATCTTGGGCTTGCGCAGAATGGCGCGCGCGATGCATAGGCGCTGCTTCTGTCCGCCGGACACATTGGTGCCGCCCTGCTCGATATAGGTGTCGTAGCCGTCGGGCATACGGGAGATGAATTCGTCGGCGCAGGCGATGCGGCAGGCATCCTCGATCTCCTCGTCGGTGGCGTCGGCGTCGCCCCAGCGCAGGTTCTCACGGATCGTGCCGGAGAAGAGGGTGTTCTTCTGCAGCACCGTGGCGCAGGCGTCGCGCAGATTCTCCATAGTGTAGTCCTTCACGTTCCGTCCGCCCACCAGCACCGCGCCCTCTGTGGCCTCATAAAGGCGGGGGATGAGGCTGACCAGTGTGGTCTTGGCGCTGCCGGTGCCGCCCAGAATGCCCACCGTCATACCGCTTTCAATGGTAAGGTCGATGTTCTCCAGATTCCACGCTTCAGTGCTGCCGTTATAGCGGAAATATACATTTTCAAAGCGGATAGAGCCGTCCGCCACCTGCAGCGCAGGGTCAGCAGCATCGTCGGTGATGTCGCTTTGCTCGTCCAAGACCTCCACAATGCGCTTGCCGCAGGCGATGGAGCGGGTCAGCATCATCATCACCATAGAAACCATCATCAGCGACATCAGAATTTCGGAAACATAGGTGAAAAAGGCGATCAGATCGCCCGAAAGCATAGCGCCGTCATAGACATAGTGTCCGCCGATCCACATCACGGCGGTGATGGTGCCGCCCATCAGCAGCATCATAATGGGCATAAAGGTCACCACAAAGCCGAAGGCGCGCTCCGCTGTCTGGCGCAGATGCTGGCTGCGTGCGGAGAATTTTTCCTTTTCGTGCTCCTCGCGGACGTAGGATTTCACCACGCGGATGGCGTTGAGATCCTCCTGCACCACAAGGTTCAATTGGTCAGTGGATTTTTGCAGCGCGGTGAAGAAGGGACCCACCTTGCCGATCACCAGCACCACGGCCAGGATCAGCAGCGGGATCACCACCAGAAACACGCGGCTGAGATCGCGGGAGATGTACAGCGCCATCACCAGCGCGGTGATCAGCATCACCGGCGCGCGCACCAGCATCCGCATACCCATCATCAGTGTCTGCTGCACCGCCGCCACATCGCTGGTCAGACGGGTGATCAGCGAGGCGGTGGAGAAGCGCTCAATGTTGCTGAAAGAGAAGGTTTGCACGTGTTCATACTCCGCCTGCCGCAGATTTGCGCCAAAGCGCATACCTGCCTTGGCGGCCAGTGCCGCTGCCCCTACGCCGCACAGCAGCGCTGCCAGAGCCATCACGATCATCTTCATACCGGTGGCGAGGATGTAGGCGCGGTCGCCGTTTTCGATGCCGATGTTCACGATGTCGCTCATAGCCAGCGGCAGCAGCAGCTCAAATACCGCCTCTGCCGCCGAGCACAGTACGCCCAGCACGATCAGCCAGCGGCAGTTTTTTGTGTAAGCAAACAGTTTCCGGATCACAAAAAGACCTCCATTACAAAGGGACTTCAGCCCCATATCATACCAGTATAGATGGTACACGCAACCTCCGCCGCCGTCAAGTGCGGCGTTGTAAACGATTTGTAAATTGTCCCGCCGGTCGGTTGACAAGAGCGCTGCCGGTGGGATATGCTGACAGCGGAAAGAATTTCATTTTTCCCTCTCTCCTTAAATCTACACAAAGGCGATCGCTGCGGCGGTCGCCTTTGTGCGTTTTGCAGGCTGTTTTCGCTGCGCGGTGCAAATTCGCCGCGTTTCGCACCGCGTTTGTGCTGTAATAAAGTGCTGTCGGTGCAGACCGACGGAAAAAACGCGGAAAGCGAGGATCAACTATGCTGTATGAATCACCGCCGCGCCGCGCGGCGTACCAAAGAATCCGGAGGCTGTGCGCCGCGCTGTGCATCGCCCTTTGTGCATCGCTCCTGCCCGTAGGTGCGGTGCAGGCGCAGCAGCCACAGACCGCCTACCACAGCCCCAACCATCTCTATTACCAAGCCAGCTCCCACAAGGTGGCGTATCAGCCCAAGACATTCGTGCTGATTCCCACGGAGCATTACAGCGAGGACTGGACGCCCAGTACCGCCGCGTGGTCGGGGAAGGCGGATGCCAACTATCTGGTGGCGTACTGCAGCGATGACCGCACCTCCTCCACCACGCAGGGCGCACAGTACGGCATCTACCACTTGGATAATTCCCGCTTCACAGATGACCGCCAGCAGCGGCGCATCGCTGCCATCATCGCCCACTCCTACCCGTTTTTGACGGCGGAGGAGATGACCGCCCAGATCCGATCTGCGGTGGACAGCGGCGCATTGACCGCCGATGTGCTGGATTGTACGGAATCAGAGTGGATTGCTGCCGCCCAGTGGGCCATCTGGTCCACCACTGCCACCACGGGGCAGATCGGTGTGGAGGATGTGGAGGGCGCGGCATTTCCCGAGGGGCACCCCGAGAAATATATCGCGCCATTGACCGATGTGGGACACACCGATGAAGCCCAGATCAAAACCCATATCGAGGCGCTGAAAAACTGGCTCTGCACACTGGAGATGCCGGTGGCGCTGGCGGTGGAGAGCTTCACCCACACCGTCGCGCCGGAGTCGGAGGGGAAATACGCCCTCAGCGTCACGGTGCAGCTCAACCGCGCCGTCACCGCAGAGGAGACGGCAGCCTTCCGGCTGCAGGTGGGACAGCAGGCAACGGAGGAGTCCCAAATCCCGCCGCAGCAGGATACCTTCACCGTATCCCTCGGCGGCTTGACCCAACATCAGCTTGCCGATGCCCGCGTCAGCCTGACCCTCAGCGGACAGCAGATGCAGGCGTATTTCTATGACAGCGAGAACTATCAGGATATGGTGGGCGGCGCGTGGGAGCAGTATGCCCACGATTTGGGCTTCACCGTGGGTGTGGAGAAAATCAGCGTGGCGGTGTCCAAGGTGTGGTCGCCCCAAAGGGAGGATGCTCCCGCCGTCACCGTGCGGCTTTACGCCAATGACCGCCAGCAGGGCGAGGCGGTGACTCTCAGCGCCGCCAATAACTGGAGCTATGTCTGGCAGGAACTGTACCGCACCGATGTGCTGGGCAATGAAATCACCTACACGCTGCGGGAAGAGCCGGTGGAGGGCTACTACTCCCGTTTGGAGCAGGTGGATGCCTATACCGAGTCTGTGCCCCAGTGGGAGGAGGTCACCTCCTTTGCCGAGGACGGCCGGTATCTCATTGTCAGCCCCTACGGCGCCCTTGCCGCTACGGAGTACACCGACGCGGCAGGGGAGGGCAAGGATGACTATGTCACCTTGAAGGCGGTGGACCTGAACGATGCCCGCCACACCCCTGCCGGCGCTGTGTGGCAGGTGACGGCGGCGGAGGGCGGATACACCATCTACACGCCCCACCTGCAGTGGTATCTCTATTTCGGCTCTTATGGATGGTTGTCCAACTCGCCCTGCACGCTGAACTTTGACGGCGGACACCTCTATAAGCTGTCGGGCGACACCAAGCGCTACTTCAGCGGCTTCTATTCCAACGAGGCGTTCTATGTGTCCGCAGATGAGGAGAAGGCGCTGGACTTCAAGCTTTACCGCTTAGTGGAAAAACCGCTGCCCTCGGCGGATATCAACTTTTTGCTGACCAATATCCGCTATGATACCACCCCCGAAGCGCCCCGTGTGGACATCACCGTGGAGAAGCGCTGGTCGGGTCGCGCTGATGAGGCCTATCCTGCTGCCGCGCAGGTGACGCTGCTGCAGGACGGCAGACCTTACGGCGCAGCGGTGGAGCTGAACGCCGAGAATGGGTGGCGCTGGGAATGGCGCGATATGCCCACCCAAATCGGCGGTGAAACGGTGAGTTATACCCTGCGTGAGGCGGTGGTGGACGGCTATCACTCCGTCATCACTACCGAAACGGGAAATCCGTGGGGCTATGTCATCACCAACGCTTGGGTGGGCGACCCCATCACCGTTAAGCTGCATAAGACGGACGAACAAAGCGGCGCACTGCTGCGCGGCGCGGCGTTCGACCTCTATCAGGTGTCCCAATCCCAACTGGGCGACCCCATCCCCACCACGCAGCATCTCGGTTTTTTGGTGGACTCGGTGACCACCGGTGAGGACGGCACAGCGCAATTGGAGGTCAGCGTCGGCGAGCAGTATTATCTGGTGGAGACCGCCGCGCCGGAGGGCTATGCCTCTGCATCGGATGCCATCGGCTTTGCGGTGTCGCGCCGTGATGAGGCGGTGGTGGTGACGCTGCTGCAGGATGCGGCAGGCGCGGCGGCAGGTGACGGCGCACTGCATCTGACCAACCGCGCCAAGGAATCTCTGCCTGCCACCGGCGGCACAGCGGCGCTGTTTTACGGCATTGCCGGCGGCTTGGTGCTGCTGTCGGCAGTGTGTTTCGCACTGTCCGCCCGCCATTGGAAGAAGGAGAAGTAAGGTGCGCCGCGCCTTTTTGCTCCTCGGCATCGTCTTGCTGCTGACTGCAGCCGGTCTTGCGGTCTGTCAGCTGCACCGCGACCGCGTTACGGCGCAGCGCACGCAGCAGCTGCTGCAGCAAGCAAAGCCCATCGCCGCCGCACCGCTGCAGGCGCAGCCGCAGGAGGAAACGCCTGCCCTCGCCATATTGGAGCTGCCGTCTCTTGATTTGGCGCTGCCGGTGCAGGCGCATTGCAGTGCGGAGAATCTGAAGCTGTCGCCCTGCCGCTATGCAGGCAGCGCCGCCACGAAGGATTTGGTGGTTGCGGGGCATAATTACGCCGCTCACTTTGGTACGCTGCACCGTTTGCAGGTGGGGGATGCGGTAGGCTTTACAGACCTTGACGGCGCGGCGTATCGCTACCGTGTTACCGCTGTGGAGGTGCTGCACGCCACAGCGGTGGGGGAGATGACCCAAAGCGGCGCGGATTTGACGCTGTTCAGCTGCACCGCCGGCGGCAAAAACCGCATCGCCGTCCGTTGTGAGGGAACGGAATAAAGGAAAAGGACGCATCTGCGTGATGCGTCCTTTTTTTGGTGCGAAAGACTACCTAAGTGGAGCAAAATCGAGGTAAAAGTAAGCAAAAGTAGTGTATACTATTTGGCCTTTTTCTCATTTTCTCTGATTTCTTGTAGCGAATATGTTTTATCGCAAGCGGCACATAAAAACTCTGTCCAAATAAATTTGATGTCTCCTATCATATAGGTGTCACCGGAAGAAAAATCATAGTCTTTTGCTTCCTCGGAATTTGAGTTGACAATCTTTGATACCTTGGTTGTTGTAAGCAAATTCATACAAGTAGGGCAATAATGCTTCTTGAATCGCACCCAAAACGGTCTTGACCATTCTCTTTTAACACTGTGGATTTTCAAGCGGATCACCCCTTTCGGTTTTATTATATCATAAAATGCTGTATTTTTCAATGATATATCGCTTGCGCGATATGATATACGGCTATGCCGCATGATATACTTGCTTCGCAAGTATGATATAATATCCGTTCCTTTATATGCCGAAGGCATATATCATCGCTCGCAGAGCGATATCATACCGAAGGTATATCACCCGTTCCGACAGGAACGGATATCATTGAAAAAAGTCACCTTTGTCAGTAGACAAAAGTGACTTTTTTCATGGAGCGGGGTACGGGAGTCGAACCCGCCTCAGCGGCTTGGGAAGCCGCTGTAATACCGATATACCAACCCCGCGAGGGGATACCTTGCTATTATAACACGATTCTCCGATTTTGCAAGGCTGATTCTGTCGGACGCAGCATAAAAAGTCGCCCGACGCCATAGGCTTGTAAAAAATGTTGGAGGGATGCTCTTGAAACGATGGATTTGGCTGATACTGATTTTGCTGCTGCTGCCGGTGCAGGCGCAGGCGGTGGAGCTGGACATTGAAGCGCCGTCTGCGCTGCTGATGGAGAAGACCACGGGGGAGATACTTTACGCCAAAAACGAGCACGAAAAAATGGAGCCTGCCAGCGTTACCAAGGTAATGACGCTGCTGCTGACTATGGAGGCCATCGAAAAAGGCGCCATCAGCTATGACGATGTGGTGACGGTCAGTGCCTACGCCGCGTCTATGGGCGGCAGCAATGTCTACCTTGCTGAGGGGGAGCAAATCACCGTGGAGGAGCTCTTGAAGGCGGTGTGTGTTGCCTCTGGCAACGATGCCTCTGTGGCGCTGGCGGAGCACGTCAGCGGCGTGACGGAGCTGTTTGTGGCGGAGATGAACAACCGCGCACGGGAACTGGGGATGAACGACACCAATTTCGTCAACTGCACGGGGCTACCTGCTGAGGGACACCTTACCAGCGCGTGGGACATCGCCATTATGAGCCGTGAGCTGATTCTCAATTATCCTGACCTGCGCCGCTTCACCACCATCTGGATGGACTCACTGCGGGGCGGTGCTTTTGAACTGGCCAATACCAATAAGCTGATTCGTTTCTATGATGGCGCCACGGGGCTGAAGACCGGCAGCACCAGCTCGGCAGGCTACTGCATCAGCGCCACGGCGGAGAGGGAGGGGATGGAACTGATTGCCGTGGTGCTCAAGGGCAGCGCCTCGCAGCAGCGCTTTGAAGATGCTAAAACTATGCTCAACTACGGCTTTGCCACCTACGCCCTCCACACGGTGGAGCCGGATGAGCCGCTGTCGCCTCTTGCTGTCCGCCTTGGCATGACCGACACCGTGCCGCTTACGCTGCCGCAGCAGGGGAGGACGGTGCTGGTGAAAAAGTCGCAGGCGGCGGGCTTGACCCAGGAGCTTACGCTGCCGCAGCAGGTGGATGCCCCCATCGCACAAGGGCAGCAGCTTGGCACGCTGACCGTCTGCGACGGTGACAGCGTGGTGCTGGAGGTGCCGGTGCAGGCGGCGGAGTCGGTGGAGAAGCTGACATGGGGCGAGATGTACCGCCGGCTGCTCATCAAAACCTTTATGCTGCAGTAAAAGACGGCGCAAGCCGTCTTTTTTCTGTCCGTTTGCAGAGAATTGTTTCGTTATTTCGTCAACGCTCCCCTTGTGTTTTGCAAAAAACAGCGGTAAAATGATAGTATCTGATTTTATGAATATATTTACAGGAGGAATTTCAAATGCTTCAGGTGAATCTTTCCAATATTCTGCCCTTCGTATCCGCTGACTATCAGGCCGCACTGACTGCCCCCCTGCAGACCGCCCACGACCAGCTGCAGAACGCTACCGGCGCAGGCAGCGATTTTACCGGCTGGGTGCATCTGCCCCGCGACTATGACCGTGACGAGTTCGCCCGCATCAAGGCTGCCGCCAAGAAAATTCAGAGCGACAGCGACGCGCTGGTGGTCATCGGCATCGGCGGCTCCTATCTGGGCGCCCGCGGCGTCATCGAGTGTCTGTGCTCTGCCAACTATAATCTCAAGAAGAAGTCCACTCCCAACATCTACTTCACCGGCAACGGTCTCTCCTCTGACCAGCTGAGCGAAGTGGTGGAGCTGCTGGAGGGCCGCGACTTCTCCATCAATGTTATCTCCAAGTCCGGTACCACCACCGAGCCTGCCGTGGCGTTCCGTTTCTTCCGCCAGCTGCTGGAGGACAAGTACGGCAAGGAGGAGGCAGCCAAGCGCATCTATGCCACCACCGACCGCGCCCGCGGCGCGCTGAAGACGCTGGCTGACGAGAACGGCTATGAGACCTTCGTGGTGCCCGATGACGTGGGCGGCCGCTACAGCGTGCTGACCGCCGTGGGTCTGCTGCCTATCGCCGTGGCCGGCGTGGATATCGATGCCATGATGTCCGGCGCGGAGGCGATGATGGAGCAGTGCGCCGTGGCAGAGCTGGCGGCTAACCCCGCTTGGCAGTATGCCGCTGCCCGCTATGACCTCTATAACGGCGGCAAGAAGATCGAGATCCTCGCTGCCTACGACCCCAACTTCCGCTTTATGTGCGAGTGGTGGAAGCAGCTCTACGGCGAGAGCGAGGGCAAGGAGCTGAAGGGTCTGTTCCCCGCTAGCGTGGAGTTTACCGCTGATCTGCACTCCATGGGTCAGTACATCCAGCAGGGCGAGCGCACGCTGATCGAGACGGTGGTGCGTATGGGCGCAAGCGCCACCAAGAATGTGGTGCCCTTTGACGAGGTCAACGGTGACGGGCTGAACTTCCTGGCCGGCAAGGATATGGACTTCATCAATACGCAGGCGATGAACGGCACACTGCTGGCCCATGTGGAGGGCGGCGTTCCCAATATCATCATCAATATGGAAAAGTGCGATGCCTACGGTCTGGGCGAGCTGGTGTACTTCTTCGAGTATGCCTGCGGCATCAGCGGCTATCTGCTGAATGTCAATCCCTTCGACCAGCCCGGCGTGGAGGCGTATAAGAAGAATATGTTCGCCCTGCTGGGCAAGCCCGGCTATGAGGCGCTGCGCGAGGAGCTGCTTGCAAAGCTGAACGGCTGAAAAACGTTTTTTCCACAAAAAGAAATCTGAAATTCTGCATTGCTATTTTATTCACGATATGGTATCTTATTTACAAGTATAGGAACCACTGGTTACCCATATATTTCGAAGGAGTGATTTCTTATGGTTAGATTGATCATGGGCGCCGCCGGTGCCGGTAAAACCAAGCAGCTTATCGAGCTGATCCACACCAGCGTGGAGGCTGAAAAGGGCAGTGTCGTCTGCATCGAGCCCGGTGCCGATATGACCTACGATGTCAGCTACAATGTTCGTCTGGTCAACGCAGGCGAGTACGATCTGAATTCTTTTGAAAGTCTGCGCGGCTTCGTCAGCGGTCTGTACGCAGGCAATTACGATATTTCTCATGTCTATGTGGACAACCTGTGCAAGATCACGGGCAACAAGGATGTCAACGAGATCGAGAAGTTCCTCACCTGGCTGGAGCGCTTCAGCGACAAGAACGCGGTGAAGTTCACCGTCACCGTCAGCGGTGAGGAAGACGGCGCCACCGATGTGATGCGCCAGTTTATGTAAGAACTACCACGGAAGACCGCGCGGATCTCCGCGCGGTCTTTTCCGCGAAGTGCATATGCGCCTGTGATGGAATTGGTAGACATGCGGGATTTAGGTTCCCGTGCCTCCGGCGTGTGGGTTCGAGTCCCTTCAGGCGCACCAAGAAACCTCTCCTTTGCCGTTTGCGGCAGAGGAGAGGTTTCTTTCTGAAAATTTTGTTAAATTCTTGACATTCCGCGCGCGGCAGCGTATACTGAACTTAAATGAACGTGTTCACAAAAGGAGGGAAACCATGCCGAAGATCATCGATGACCCGAGAGGGAAGCTGATCGCCGAGGCGCGGCGTCAGATCGAGACCGTGGGCTACAGCGCTATGACCGTGCGCTCCGTGGCGCGGGAGTGCGGCTTGGGCGTGGGTACGGTGTATAACTATTTCCCCTCCAAGGACGCGCTGGTGGCATCCTTTATGCTGGAGGATTGGCGGGAGTGTATGGCCGCCGTTGCCGAAGTGGGGGAGACCGCCCCTGATGCCCGCCCCGTGGTGCGCTGCATCTACGACCAACTGCGGCTCTATGCCGCGCGGCACGAGGGATTGTTCCGCGACAGCGCCGCTGCCGCCGCCTTTGCCGGTGCGTTCAGCCGCTATCACGCCATGCTGCGCGCCCAGCTTTCCGCGCCGCTGCGCCACTACTGCGCTGATGATTTCACCGCCGATTTTGCCGCGGAAGCGCTGCTGACATGGACCATGGCAGGTGCGGAATTTGACGCGCTGTACGATCCCTTGAGCCGTGTGCTTGAAACGAAAAAGTAAGTCTGCTCCTATAGCGGAGCTAAAATAAAAAAGGAGAAATGCAATATGTCCAGCTTTGAAAATCTGCGCGTGGTAGATAATTTCTACCAGACCTCTCTGTTTTTCCCCATGCCCACCGTGGTCATCAGCACGCTGTGCGAGGATGGCTCTACCACGCTGGGTCCCTACTCTCTGGTGCAGCCCTACTATGTGGCAGGCAAGGATTTCTACGCCATGCTGCTGTGCTGCCGCAACAGCTCCAACACTGCCCAGAACATCCTGCGTACCGGCAAGTGCGCCATCAACTTCGTGGACGACAAGCCTAAGACGTTTAAGGAGTGCGTGAAGCTCAGCTGGCCCGGCGACAAGCCCGAGGACAAGATGCCCAAGTGCAACTTCCGTCTGGAAAAGAGCCAGATCGAGGAGCAGACCGGCGAGCAGCGTCCCATGGTGCTCAGCGATGCCATTCAGGTCATCGAGTGCACTTGGGTCAGCACGCTGGATAACGCGCAGGACGACAAGCCCGGTCAGCTCAACGGCTATGAGCCGCCCTATCACGATTTCAACGGCATTACCTCTCAGTTCGGCGCACACTTCATCCTGAAGGTGGACCGCATCCTGATGAAGAAGCAGTACAGCGATGCCATCATCAACGGTGTCAAGGCCAAGGACTTCCCCAATCTGCCCGTGGACTACGGCTACCGCGACAGCAAGAATTTCTGGTTCCACCGCAAGACCCGTATGCGCGCAGAGCTGCTGCCTATGCGCAAGGCTTCTCTGGAGTCTGTCCGCTACGCCGCTGACCGTGCGGATGACAAGGTGAAGTTCACCGACGATGCACTGGAGACCATTCTGAACGTGCCCCGCGTGTTCCTGCCTCTGGTGCTGAAGGGCTGCGTGGATTGGGCCAAGGAGAACGGCGTGGAGCTGATCAACGCCGAGCATATGCAGATCATCAACGATAAGCGTTCCAAGGAAAAGAACAAGTAAGGAGGACGGAGTATGAACGAGTTCTCTGTGGCGATGGCGCTGGTGGATTACATCCCCGTGGCGCTGTTTGCCGCCGCTGCGGTGCTGCTGCAGCGCGACCTCTACAATAAGATGAGCAAGGGCGCCTTCGCTCTGTTCGCAGCCGGCACCATTGATGTGTTCTGCGCCGGCTTTCTGAAGGCCACATGGAAGCTGCTGTACGCCGCCGGCGTGTGCGATTTCCGCGCGCTGGACGAGATGTTCTTCCCCGTGCAGTCCATCGGCTTTCTGCTGACGGGTCTTGGTATCATCGCCATGCTGTGTTTCCGTCAGAAGGGTGAGCGGGTCTATACTGCGGCGGCTGCCCCTGCCGTATTCAGCGGCACCTTCTTGTTTGTGGGACTGATGGTGGCAGGTCTGGGCTGTATGGCAGGCGGTCTGTGCGTGCTGGCAGCGCGACTCAATCGCAAGGGCACCATCGTGGTGTTTGTGCTGTCCTTCGTGTGCTGTCTCGGTATGGGTTACCTCTCCAGTCAGGACTTCGCCAAGGCATCTATGAACTGGATCGCCGAGGGCGTCAATGTGGTGGGACAAGGTCTGTTGCTGTGGGGCGCTGTGACGCTGCACCGCGCAGGTCTGAAAAATTACACTCTGTAAAAGAAAAAAGGAGTATCGATTATGGCATTTCCTATGTATTTTTGGCTGCTGCTGGTGGCGGCGCTGGTCATCAGCTCCATCGGTTTTAAGAACTATGTGTGGTTTATTTCTCTGGGCTACGGCTTCTCCATTGCAGGCGAGGGCCTGCTGATGCTGATCCTCTTCGGCAAGAGCCTGAGCATCGGCACCGTCATCTGCTGCGTGCTGTTTATCCTCTACGGTCTGCGTCTGGGCGGGTATCTTGCCATCCGCGAGATGAAGAGCAGCTCCTATAAGAAGAATATGACCGGCGAGATCAAAGAGGGCAGCACCGTTCCCTTCGGTGTGAAGATCGCCATCTGGGTCACCTGCGCGCTGCTGTACGCAACTCAGGTCTCCGCTGTGTTCTATCGCCTGCACAACGGCGCCGGCACCAACGTCTGGACGTTCATCGGCGCGGCTGTGATGCTCTTCGGTGTTACCTTTGAGTCCATCGCCGACCTGCAGAAGAACGCCGCCAAGAAGATCAACCCCAAGCGCTTTGTGGATACGGGTCTGTACCGCATCGTCCGCTGCCCCAACTATCTGGGCGAGATGCTGTTCTGGACCGGCGTGGTGCTGTCCGGCATCGGCGGTGTCACCTCTGTGGGTCAGTGGATCGTGGTGGCCATCGGCTATATCGGCATCATCTTTGTGATGTTCTCCGGCGCACGCCGCCTGGAGATCCGCCAGAACAAGAACTATGGCACCGATCCCGAGTACCAGCACTATGTCAAGACCGTGCCCATCCTGCTGCCCCTCATTCCGCTCTACAGCGTGGAAAAGCACAAGTGGCTGGTGGCGTAAAGCCTTACATAATCATAAAACCCCGAACCGATCGGTTCGGGGTTTTTCTTATTTACAGATGCTGCAGCAGCTCACGGAAGGGGAAGAACAGCACCTCCGCCTGCGAGAGATCCTGCTCACCGGAGTCGGGATTGGGGAAGCCCAGCACCCGCATTCCGGCGGCGCGGGCAGCCAGCACGCCGTTGTGGGAATCCTCGATCACCACGCAGTCGCCGGGGGCTGCGCCCAATGCGGCGGCGGTGGCGAGGAACACATCGGGGGCAGGCTTGGCGCGTCCGCCCACCTTGTCGGCGCTGAACAGCAGCTCAAAGCAATCCGTCAGCCCCAGCTGGGCGATGAATTTCTCAATGTATGCCTGCGGAGAAGAGGACGCCACCGCCATCCGGTAGCCTTTTTCTTTCAGCGCGCGGACGGTCTCCGCCGCACCCTCAATGGCGGGGGCGGGATGCTCCAGCAGATACGCTTTCTTCAGCGCCTCATAGCGGGGGCGGATGTCGGTATCCTCCCGGAAATCCACGCCGTAGCCCTCCCAGATCAGCTGCATCAGCCGCTTGGGATTGGAACCGATGCAGCCCTTGTAGTGGTCATAGTCGATCTCCAGCCCCCGCTGGGCGAAGGTCTCCTTCCACAGTTCGTACTGCAGCGGCTCGGTGTTCACCAGCACGCCGTCCATATCAAAAATGATGAAATGCTCCATATGTAGCCTCGCTTTCAAAAAAGGTGAAACCGTCTTGGGACAGCTTCACCTTTTTGTGTGGATATAGGAATTACTTCTTCAGCTCGCCGTTGGCGGAGGCGGTCAGATAGGCGTTGATAAAGCCGTCGATATCGCCGTCCATCACAGCCTGAATGTTGCCCATTTCGTAGCCGGTGCGGGTGTCCTTGGCCAAAGTGTAGGGCATAAACACATAGGAACGGATCTGGCTGCCCCATTCGATCTTCATCTGCACGCCCTTGATGTCGCTGATCTTCTCCGCGTTCTGCTGGATCTTCAGCTCCACCAGCTTGGCTTTCAGCATCTTCATAGCGTTGTCGCGGTTCTGGAACTGGCTGCGCTCAGTCTGGCAGAACACCACGATGCCGGTGGGCAGGTGGGTCAGACGTACGGCAGAAGAGGTCTTGTTGATGTGCTGACCGCCGGCGCCGGAGGAGCGGCAGGCCTGCATCTCGATCTCGTCGGGACGGATCTCGATCTCGCTGTCATCGGGCATTTCGGGCATCACTTCCACCGCGGCAAAGCTGGTCTGACGGCGGGCATTGGCGTCGAAGGGGGACACGCGCACCAGACGGTGCACGCCGTTTTCGCTCTTGAGGTAGCCGTAGGCGTTCTCGCCCTCGATGGAGATGGTAGCGCTCTTGATACCGGCTTCGTCACCGGCTTCGTAGTCCAGCAGCTGGTAGGTGTAGCCGTGGCGCTCAGCCCAGCGGGTGTACATACGGTACAGCATTTCCGTCCAGTCCTGCGCCTCAGTGCCGCCGGCACCGGCGTGGAAGGTCATAATGGCGTTGTTGCCGTCATACTCGCCGCTGAGAAGGGCGGCCAGACGGCGCTCGTTCATCTCGGTCTCCAGCGTTTCAAAAGCGGCCACCACATCGGGCAGCAGGGAGGGATCGTCCTCCTCCTGCGCCATCTCGCACAGCACAACGGCGTCCTCCCAATCGGAAACCAGACGGTCGTGCTTGCGGATCTTGTTTTCCAGACGCTTGATCTGCTGGGAAACCTTCTGGGAGCGGGCAAGATCGTTCCAGAAGCCGTCCTGCTCGGTCTCCTTCTGCAGCGCGGCGAACTCCTCGCGCGCCTTGGGGATGCCCAGTGCCTTCTCCAGCTCGCCCAAAGAGGGCTCCAGTGCCAGGAGCTTCTGTTTGTACTCGTCGTATTCAATGACTGCCATAATTGGTGTCTCCTTTTGCTCATATTTCAATAACTATCCTATTATATCCAAGAAAAGCGCCGCTGTAAAGGAGGAAAACGGAAAAAGTAGGTACCTTTTCTGCGCCGCTGCCATAGAATGGGGCGAGAATCTGCGGGAAGAGGGGACGGCAATGGAGCATTATACGGTGGCGCTGGCAGGAAACCCCAATGTGGGCAAGTCCACGCTGTTCAACGCGCTGACGGGTCTGCACCAGCACACCGGCAACTGGCCGGGCAAAACAGTGGAGCGGGCGGAGGGCGGATATTCATACGGCGGCGCGGCGTTTACACTGATCGACCTGCCCGGCACCTATTCGCTGTCGGCGGACTCGCCGGAGGAGGAGATCGCCCGTGATTTTCTGCAGCGCGGTGCCGATGTGACGGTGGTGGTCACCGATGCCGGTGCGCTGCGGCGCAATCTACACCTTGCTTTGCAGGTGCGGCAGCTGACGGATCGGGTGGTGCTGTGCGTCAACCTTATGGACGAGGCGGCGAAAAAGGGTGTCGAGGTAGACTTGGAACGGTTGAGCCGCGAGCTGTCCGTTCCGGTGATCGGTGCAGCGGCGCGCAGCGGCGTGGGGCTATCGGCGCTGAAAAACGCAGTGCTGGAGATGGCGCGTCGTCCCCAACAGCCGGATCACTGGCAGCTGCGCTATGATGCGGCGGTGGAGCGGGCGCTGAGCCGCCTTGCACCCTATGTGCCGCGCCATCAGGCGTTGGCACTGCTGATGGGGGAGGTGCAACCGCCGCAGGAGGCGTGGGATGCGCTGAATCGGGCGCGGGTGATTTTGGATGAAGCCGGCTTGGTGGGGCAGTGTCTGCGTGAGAGCATCACTGCCTCGCAGGTTAGGCGGGCGGAACAAATCGGCAGCGCCTGCACCCATAGCACACAGCCGCAGCCCCACCGGTTTGACCGCGCGCTGGATCGGATATTGACCTCCCGCGCCGCAGGTCTGCCCATTATGCTGCTGGGGCTGGGCGTGATCTTCTATCTTACCGTCCGCGGCGCCAACTATCCCTCACAGCTGCTGAGCCGCTGGCTGATGGCACTGCAGCAGCCGCTGCGCACGGTGCTGGCGGGAGCGCCGCTGTGGCTGCAAGGGCTGCTGGTGGACGGTGTGTACCGCACCGTGGCGTGGGTGGTAGCGGTGATGCTGCCGCCGATGGCCATCTTCTTTCCGTTGTTCACACTGCTGGAGGATGTGGGATACCTGCCCCGCGTGGCGTTCAATCTGGACCGTTTTTTCCGCAGTGCCGGTGCCCACGGGCGACAGAGCCTGACCATGTGTATGGCGCTGGGGTGCAGCGCCTGCGGTGTCACCGGCTGCCGCATCATCGACAGCCCTCGGGAGCGGCTCATCGCCATTTTGACCAACTGCTTTTTGCCCTGCAACGGCCGTTTTCCCACGTTGATCGCGCTGGTGACCGTCTTCATCGTGCCAAGCGGCGGCTATCTGGGCGCGGCGGCGGTGTTTGTGGCGCTGATCGTTTTTGCGGTGGGGATGACGTGGCTGGCATCGAAGCTGCTGTCCGTCACGCTTTTGAAAGGGGAGTCCTCCTCCTTTTCACTGGAGCTGCCGCCCTACCGCCGTCCACAGATCGGCAAGGTACTGGTGCGCTCACTGCTGGATCGCACGCTGTTCGTTCTGCTTCGGGCGGTGAAGGTGGCGGCGCCGGCAGGCGCGCTGATCTGGGTACTGGCGAATCTCTCCATAGGCGGTGAAACAGTACTTTCGTGGGCGGCATCGGCGTTGGATGCGCCGGCTGCGCTGTTAGGTGTGGACGGGATGATCCTGCTGGCGTTTTTGCTGGGGTTTCCTGCCAATGAGATCGTGCTGCCGGTACTGCTGATGGGATATCTCTCCGCCGGCGCACTGGTGGAATACGATTCGCTGCTGCAGCTGGGCGCAGTGCTGCGCGACCACGGCTGGACGGCGCTGACGGCGGTGTGTACTATGGTGTTGTGTCTGCTGCATTTCCCCTGCGGCACTACATGCTTAACCATTAAAAAAGAAACCGGTAGCCTCAAATGGACGGCGGTGGCAGTGCTGCTGCCAACGGTGTTGGGCGCAGTGGTATGCCTGCTGATCCACGGCGCGGCAGTGCTATTTGGTTTATAAAAAAAGACACGGCGCAAACCGTGTCTTTTTTGCGTTAGCGGCTGGCGGAATCTCTGTCGTTGCGGAGATCGCCGTCATCGTCTGTGATCCGGCCGTCCTCCAGCATCTCCTGAAAGCTTCTGCCCTGCAGCAGACCCTCGCCGTCGGAGCTGCCTGCGCCGCCGTTCATAGTACCGTTGTTGGTATCGCTGTTGGTACCGCCGTTCATGGTACCGTTGTTGGTGTTGCCGTCATAGGCACCGCCGTTGTAGGCGCTGCCGTTGTTGGGATTGTTCCCCGTCATACCGCTGTCGTCGGCGGAATTCCGTCTGCCGCAGCCCACCAGACCCACCACGAAGGTCAGCGCCAGTAGCAGCGCAAGTGTAGTGCGTTTCATCGTAACCTCTCCTTTCTGCTTGAAAAGCGCAATTTCTGCGCGAGGATAGTATTTGCCGTGCAAGGCCAAAATACAGACAGCAACATCTGCAAAAGCCGTATTTTTTTGCCAAGAGCGGATAAATATTGCAAAATAAACGGCGGCGCAGTATACTGGAGCTACACTTGATACAGGAGGGCACATCTATGCAAGAACTGGAAAAACAGTTTCATATCCACTGTGCTGAAGGCGATGTAGGCCGCTATTGCATCCTGCCCGGCGATCCGGGGCGCTGCAAATCCATTGCCGCCCATTTTGACGATGCGGTGTTCGTGTCGCAGAATCGCGAATATACCATCTATACTGGCACGCTGCTGGGTGAGAAGGTGTCTGTCTGCTCCACCGGTATTGGCGGTCCTTCTGCCGCCATTGCCATGGAGGAGCTGCACGCCATCGGCGCCGACACCTTCATCCGCGTGGGCACCTGCGGCGGTATTGATCTGGATGTGCGCTCCGGCGATGTGGTGGTTGCCACCGGTGCCATCCGCTATGAGCATACCAGTCTGGAGTACGCCCCCATTGAGTATCCGGCGGTTGCCAACTTTGAGGTGACCACCGCCTTGGTGCAGGCGGCGAAGAATCTGGATAAGCGGCTGCAGGTGGGCGTGGTGCAGTGCAAGGACTCCTTCTACGGGCAGCACGACCCCAAGCGGATGCCGGTTTCCTACGACCTGCTGCAAAAGTGGGAGGCGTGGAAACGGCTGGGCGTCAAGGCCAGCGAGATGGAGTCGGCGGCGCTGTTTGTGGTGGCTAACGCCCTGGGCTGCCGCTGCGGCTCGTGCTTCCACGTGATCTGGAATCAGGAGCGCGAGGCAGCAGGTCTCGATCAGGATATGAGCGAGGATACCAGCTCCGCCATCGCTGTGGGCGTGGAGGCGCTGAAGCTGCTGATCGCCGCGGACAAAGCCAAACAATAAAAAAGATGGACGCGTTAGCGTCCATCTTTTTTATTTTGCAAACATTTCCTTGTACTCCGCCGCCTCTTTCACATAGCCCTCTGCGCTGCGACGGTTAGCGGCGATCTCCTCTTCGTTCACCTCGCGGCGCACCTTGGCAGGACTGCCTATCACCAGCGAACGGGGCGGGATCACCATATGCTGCGGCACCAGCGCACCGGCGGCGATGATGCAGTCCTCACCGATCACCGCACCGTTGAGCACGATAGCGCCCATTCCCACAAGGGTGTTGTTGCCTACGGTGCAGCTGTGGAGAATAGCACCGTGTCCCACGGTGACATCGCTGCCGATGGTCATAGGGAAGTGGGGGTCGGCGTGCAGCACGCAGTTATCCTGAATGTTGGTGCGCTCGCCAATGACGATGGGTACGAATTCCGAGCGCGCCACCGCACCGAAAAAGAGACTGCTGTTTGCCCCCACCGTCACATCGCCCAGCACGGTGGCATTGGGCGCAATGAAAGCGGAGGGATGGATCGTGGGTGTTTTCATATTGCGCACCTCACTTGAACAACCACCGGCACAGCAAAATCACCACGCAGGCACCGCCGATGCCGATCAGGATCGCGCCGACGGAGTTGGTGGCGCCCAAGCCGATGGCACCGGCCAGATAATTGCCCACCGCCGAGCCGACGATACCCAGAAGAATGTTGCGGATGATGCCGCCGCGGCTGTGCATCAGTTTGCCGGCGATCCAGCCGATGATGCCGCCGAGAATGATAGAAACCAGCATAAATCTGCCTCCTTACTTGTCGATGTGAATGTTCAGGTGGTCATAGGTCATTTCCACGCCGGCTTCCTTGAAGGCGGTGTAGAAATTTTCCATCAGGGGATAGTAGACGCTGCTATAGTCACTGGGCTTGCACCACACGCGCACGGTGTATTCAATACTGCTGGCACCGTAATTGCTCAGCAGCACCTGCGGCGCAGGATCGGGGAGGATATGCTCCGTTTTCGCCACAGCGGCGAGGCAGGCGCGGCGTACCGCCTCGGGGTCGGCATCGTAGGACGCGGTGACCAGCAGCTTCAGCCGGCGGCTGCCCAGCGTGGTATAGTTGATGATCTTGTCCGCCGACAGCATACTGTTGGGGACTACCAGCCGCTGCCCGTCATCGGTCTCCAGCCAAGTGGCATTCAGCCCGATCTGACTGACTGTGCCGAGTCCGCTGGTGGTGTCGATGTAATCACCGACCTGAAAGGGTTTGGACAGCAAAATCACGATGCCGCCTGCGATGTTGGCGAGAACACTCTGCACCGCCAGCGAGATGGCCAGCGACAATACGGAGAACAGCGCCACCAGCGAGGTGACGGGAATGCCCAGCTGATCGGCAACGATCAGGATCGTGACGATCCATGCGATCACCCGCACTGCGGTCAGCGCATATTTCTGCGCCTGCGCGTCCAGCTTCGTCTTGCCCAGCAGCCGCTGCAGCACACGGCGCAGCAGGCGGGCGGCAACCATACAGATCAGCAGCGTCAGCAGTGCACTCAGAATTTTTTCCAGTGTCAGCGCGCCCAAATTCCACTCGCCGACATCAGCGGTGATGCCCAGTGAGGAGAGAAAATTTTTCATAAAAGCGCCTCCTTTTTTGTTGAAGGAATTAATCTATTATACCGCACCGGTGAAAGCTTTGCAAGAAGGCACGGCTTGTCGAAAAAATGTACCGGCCTGCAAAAGTTTTACTTACATTATATGGAAAAATGTGTTACCATATAATGGTGAGAAAGCGGCAGTAAGTGCTGTCGCGGCAGAGAAAACGGTTGCAGAGCAGTGAGGTGCGGTATGTTTACGGCGGGAGAACTGGTGGTTTACGGCGGCGAGGGCGTCTGCCGCGTGGAGGGTGTGGGTCCGTCCCGCGTTCCGGGCGCGGAGAAGAATCGGTTGTATTATACGCTCTCTCCCTTCTGGCGCACCGGTCAGGTGCTAACACCGGTGGATACCCGCGTGCTGATGCGTCCCATTCTTACCCGCGAGGAGGCACTGGAACTGATCTCGCAGATGGGCAGTATTGAGCCGGAATCGCCCGCCCTCAGCAGCCCCCGCGCCATCAAGGAGCACTATCAGCAGATCGTCATCTCCTATGATTGCCGCCGCACGGTGGGGCTGATCCGCGGCATTACCGCCAAGCGCCGCCGCGCGCTGGAGCAGGGCAAGAAAGCCAGCCAGATGGATGAGCGCTATCTCAAGCGGGCGGAGGATCAGCTCTACGGCGAGCTGGCAGCCGCGCTGGAGCTGGATTTCAAGGCGGTGGGGGACTATATCCGCCGCACCCACCCAATGTGGCCAGAAATGTGAAAAATTACCAAAAAACCGCGAAACTTGATATTTCGCGGTCTTTTTTTGACGAAAAAACGAAAAAATCCGCTTGACCGTGAGGGAAAAAACAATTATAATGAGATAAACATAGCGGAAAACCGCTAAAAATAATTGCGTGGACCCGTGCAGGGACTGACCCTCTCCTGCGCGGCTGCCATAAAAAACGCAGGGCGCGCGAGCGCCCTGCGTTTTTTGATTGCTGTGAATACTTCAACCCTCGCGGTGGATGGGCGCATCGAAATCGCGCACCACGGTCTGCAGCTTGGTGTCGTACACATACACCACATTGACTTCCTCGAAGGCGAGGCGCATGGCAAATTCCTTGGCCTCATAGATGTCGTTGGTCTCGAAAAAGGGGACAAACTCGGTGCCGGGCAGATCACGCCGCCACATAACCTGAAAGCGCATAGCATACCTCCCATGTTTTTTCTCAGTATAGCGCACGGCGGCAGAAAAAGCAACGCGGCAGGAAAAGAAAAAAAGGGAAAAAAGCGCTTTCTTTCCGAGGCATTGTGGGGTATAATATAAAGGATGATGTAAATGCGTGCAAGGGGGAGAGTACATTGAAACTCGGCTTTGATAACGACAAATATCTGGCGCTGCAGGCACAGCATATCAAGGAGCGTGTGGCGCAGTTTGGCGGCAAGCTGTATCTGGAATTCGGCGGCAAGCTGTTTGACGACTATCACGCAGCCCGCGTGCTGCCCGGTTTCCAGCCGGACAGTAAGCTGCGGATGCTGGAGACTATGAAGGACGATGTGGAGATCGTTATGGCCATCTGCGCCGCCGACATTGAAAAGAGCAAGAAACGGGGCGATTTGGGCATCTCCTACGATGAGGAGGTGCTGCGCCTGATCGATGTTTTCCGCGGTATGGGCTTTTATGTGGGCAGCGTGGTCATCACCCAGTATGCCGGTCAGCCCTCCTCGGACGCTTTTATCAAGCGTTTGAGCGCGTTGGGCGTGCAGAGCTGCCGCCACTATCTCATTGCCGGCTATCCCTCCGATGTGACCCATATCGTCAGTGATGAGGGGCTGGGCAAGAACGATTACATCGAGACCACCCGTCCCATCGTGGTCATCACCGCCCCCGGTCCCGGCAGCGGCAAGATGGCTACCTGCCTGAGCCAGCTGTACCACGATCATAAGCGTGGCATCCGCGCCGGCTACGCCAAGTATGAGACCTTCCCCATCTGGAATCTGCCCTTGAAGCATCCCGTCAATCTGGCGTACGAGGCGGCAACGGCGGATCTGAACGATGTGAATATGATCGACCCGTTCCATCTGGACGCCTACGGCGAGACCACGGTGAACTACAACCGCGATGTGGAGATTTTCCCCGTGCTCAACGCCATGTTCCAGAAGATTCAGGGCAGCTCTCCCTATAAATCTCCCACGGATATGGGCGTGAATATGGCGGGCTTTGCCATTGTGGATGACGCGGTTTGTCAGGAGGCCTCCCGTATGGAGATCCTGCGCCGCTACTATACCGCACAGACCCAGAAGCTGCGGGGCGAGTGCGATGAGAATGTGGTCATCAAGCTGGAGTTGGTGATGCAGCAGGCCGGTGTCACGCCGGAGATCTGCCCTGCGGTGGGCGCGGCGCTGGATCGGGCGGAGCGCACCGGCGGACCTGCCGGCGCCATGGTGCTGCCCGACGGCAGCGTGGTGACGGGCAAGACCTCGTCGCTGCTGGGCGCATCGGCGGCGCTGCTGCTGAACGCGCTGAAGGCCATGGCAGGCATCGACCAAAAGCTGGAGCTGATCCCCGCCTCCGTCATCGAGCCGATCAGCCGTTTGAAGACGGAGAATTTGGGTCACCGCAATCCCCGCCTCCACTCCGACGAGGTGCTGATCGCGCTGGCCATCTCGGGACTGACCAATCCGCTGGCGGCACTGGTGCAGCAGCAGCTGACCCGACTGCGGGGCTGCGAGGCCCACTTCTCGGTGATCATTTCCGCCGAGGATATCAAGCTCTATCAGCGCTTGGGCATCCACGTCAGCTGCCAGCCCAAATACGAAGTGAAGAAACTCTACCATCGATAAATATTTGAGAAAGTGACCGCGGTGCGGTCACTTTCTTTCGGAAAGGAACCTATCTATGAACCAAATCGCACAAGCATTGGCGCAGGAGCTGAAACAGCCGCTGCAGTATGTGGAGAATGTGATCGCCCTGCTGGATGAGGGCAACACTATCCCCTTCATTGCCCGCTACCGCAAGGAGAGCCACGGCAGTATGGACGATACCACCCTGCGCACCCTCAGCGACCGGCTGAACTATCTGCGCAATCTGGCCGCACGCAAGGAAGAAGTGAAAAACGCCATTGCCAATCAGGAGAAACTGACGGACGAGCTTTCACTGGCCATCGATAACGCCAAAACACTGGCGGAGGTGGAGGATCTCTACCGCCCCTATAAGCAGAAGCGCCGCACCCGTGCCACTATGGCAAAAGAGAAGGGTCTGGAGCCGCTGGCACAGCAGATCTTCGACCAGACCGAGCGCTGCCCCCTCGCCACGATGGCAGAGCCGTTTGTTGACCCGGAAAAGGGCGTGGAAACGGTGGAGGATGCGCTTGCCGGCGCCAACGACATCATCGCCGAGTGGATCGCCGACGATGCCGCCATCCGCAAGGAGCTGCGTGAGCTGACCATGAAGAAGGGCAGCCTGCGCACCGTGGCACAGACGGAGGAGGACTCCGTATACCGCCTCTATTATGACTTCACCCAAAACCTCGCCAAGCTGGCAGGACATCAGATCCTTGCCATCAACCGCGGCGAGAAGGAGGAGTTTTTGAAGGTCAGCGTGGAGCTGGACCGCGAGTGGGCGCTGGGTCTTATCTGGAACCGCATCGTGTCCGGCAAGGGCAACAGCACCACCTTCGTGCGTACGGAAAGCTCCGTCTTTGTCCAGACCGCCGCGGAGGACGGCTTTGACCGCCTGCTGTGGCCGTCTCTGGAGCGTGAGATCCGCAATATGCTGACCGAAACTGCCTGCGAGGGCGCCATTGCTATGTTCGCGCTGAACCTGCGTCCGCTGCTGATGCAGCCCACGGTGAAGGGCCATGTGACCATGGGTCTCGACCCCGGCTACGCTCACGGCTGCAAGGTGGCTGTTATCGACGGCACCGGCAAGGTGCTGGATACGGCGGTGGTCTATCCCACCTACGGTCAGCGCCAAAAGGCGGAGGCCA
Source organism: Oscillospiraceae bacterium (assembly GCA_017937195.1). Taxonomy (GTDB): domain Bacteria; phylum Bacillota; class Clostridia; order Oscillospirales; family Oscillospiraceae; genus Vescimonas. Next base: position 40,433 of record JAGBEA010000017.1, read on the forward strand.
TCACTAAGCTGTCCGGTATGGTGCGCCGCCACAAGGTGGAGCATATCGCCATTGGCAACGGCACCGCCAGCCGTGAAACGGAGCAGATGGCGGTGGAGATGATCCGTCAGCTGGACAGCGGTGTTGCCTATATGATCGTCAACGAGGCCGGCGCTTCCGTCTACTCCGCCAGCAAACTGGCGGCGGAGGAGTTTCCCGAGTATGATGTGAACCTGCGCAGCGCCGTGTCCATCGCCCGCCGTATGCAGGATCCGCTGGCGGAGCTGGTGAAGATCGACCCCAAGGCCATCGGTGTGGGTCAGTATCAGCACGATATGCCCCAGAAGCGGTTGGACGAAACGCTGTCCGGCGTGGTGGAAGACTGCGTCAACGCCGTTGGCGTGGATGTCAATACTGCCTCTGCCAGCTTACTGGGGCGCGTGTCGGGCTTGAACGCCACCACCGCCAAGAATATCGTGAAATACCGCGAGGAGAACGGCGTGTTCACCGCGCGCAAGCAGCTTTTGAAGGTGCCCAAGCTGGGCCCCAAGGCCTTTGAGCAGAGCGCCGGTTTTCTGCGTGTGCCGGAGAGCAAGTCTGTGCTGGATAATACCGGCGTCCACCCCGAGAGCTATGCGGCGGCGGAAAAGCTGCTGGAGCTGTGCGGCTATACCCTCAAGGATGTGGCCAAGGGCGAGATCGGTATGCTGGAGCAGAAGGTGAAGTTGATGGGCGCAGAGAAGCTGGCTGCCCAGATCGGCATCGGCGTGCCTACCCTCAACGATGTGGTGAAGGAGCTGATGAAGCCCGGACGCGACGTGCGTGACGATCTGCCTGCCCCCATTCTGCGCACCGACGTGCTGGATATTAAGGATCTGGCCGCCGGTATGGTGCTTAGCGGCACTGTACGCAACGTGGTGGACTTCGGTGTGTTCGTGGATATCGGCGTCCATCAGGACGGCTTGGTGCATATCTCGCAGGTGTGCAACAAGTTCATCAAGCACCCCAGCGAGATGGTGTCCGTGGGTGATATCGTCAAGGTAGTGGTGCTGGATGTGGATGAAAAGAAGCACCGCATCAGCCTTTCTATGAAGCAGGTTCCCAAAGAGAGTAAATAAGTGAAAGAGGACGCAGACTGCGTCCTCTTTTTTATTCTCCCTTGTACTTGCGCCGCGTGGCAAGACCGCCGCGGATATGCCGCTGCGCCTTGTTGATCTCCAGTACTTCCTTGACCTGCGTGTAAAGGCTGCGGTTGTAGTGGGGCAGCCGCTCGGAGAGATCTTTATGTACGGTGGACTTGCTGACGCCGAATTTCTTGGCGGCATCGCGCACTGTTGCCCGATTTTCGATCATGTAGACGGCGAGGTCGCAGGCTCGCTCTTCCATATTTCCCTTAATAACTCACCACTCCCCAATGATACTTTCCGCTACCATTACTATGCGCGGCGCTGCGGAAAAAGTACGCAGGGAGAGAAGATTGACATCCTCTCGACTGTGGGAGTAAAATAAAGGCAAAGATCAATGACCCACGGGAGGAAACCACTATGCCCCAGTTGAGCAAACGAGTGGAAACTTTTACGGATTCTGTGATCCGCAGGATGACCCGCATCAGCGACGAGACCCCCGGCAGCATCAATCTGTCCCAAGGCTTTCCGGACTTTGACCCGCCGCAGATCCTGCTGGATGCCATGAAGAAAATGTCCAGCGGTGGTGAGCAGCATCAGTACCCCATTACCTTCGGCTCGCCGCGGCTGCGCAAGTGCATCGCCGACAAATATTCCCCCATTTTGGGGCGCACCATCGACCCCGAAGAGGAGGTGGTCATCACCTGCGGCGGCACGGAGGCGATGCTGGCAACGGTGATGTCGGTGTGCAATCCCGGCGATAGAATCATCGCCTTTTCTCCCGTGTATGAAAACTACGGCACGGACACCATCCTCTGCGGCGCCGAACCCATTTATGTGCCGCTGGTGCCGCCTACCTACGACTTTGACCGCGCCGCGCTGGAGGATGCCTTCCGGCAGGGGGTGAAAGCCATCATCGTCTGCAACCCTTCCAACCCTTGCGGCAAGGTGTTTACACGGGAGGAACTGCTGTATATCGAGGAGCTGGCGGAGAAATACGACGCCTATGTCATCACCGACGAGGTGTATGAGCATATCGTCTTCCCGCCCCACGAACATATTATGGCGGCGTCGCTGCCCGGCGCCTATGAGCGCACCATCACCTGCAACTCGCTGTCCAAGACCTTCTCCATCACCGGCTGGCGTCTGGGCTTTGCCATCGCCGAGCCAAAAGTGGCGGAATATATCAAGAAAGTCCACGATTTCATCACCATCGGTGCCCCCGCGCCCCTGCAGGAGGCGGTGTGCGAGGCATTCACACTGGGGCAGGAGTACTATGACGAGATGCTGGCGATGTACAGCCGCAAGCGGGATATCTTCTGCGGTGGTCTGAGTGAGATCGGTCTGCCCCACACGGTGCCGCAGGGCTCCTATTTCGTGATGGTGGACATCTCCGCCTTTTTGGCGCGTGAGCAGTTCGCCGGATGGACAGACCTGCAGTTTTGCGAGTGGATGGTGAAAGAGGTGGGTGTTGCCGCTGTGCCCGGCTCCAGCTTCTTCGTGGAGGATGTGAACCACCTCATCCGCCTGCACTTTGCCCGCAGTGAGGAATCGCTGCGCGAGGCGCTGCGGCGTTTAGCACAGCTGAAAAAGTATCTGTAAGGAGGAACGCTTATGCGTAAGAATTTTGGTGCAAAGCCTTTGCTGTACCCCCAGCCGGTGCTGATTATCGGCACCTATAATGCTGATGGCACGCCCAACGCTATGAACGCCGCGTGGGGTGGCATCAGCGAGGAAAAGGAGATCACCATCTGCATCGACAGCGCCCATAAAACGGCGGAGAATCTGCTGCAGCGCGGCGCCTTTACCGTCAGTATGGCCACGGCGGACTATGTTGCCGCCTGCGACTATGTGGGCATCACCTCCGGCAATCAGGTGCCGGATAAGGTGGCGCGTGCCGGTTTCCACACCACCCACTCCCCCTTGGTGGATGCTCCCTTGATCGACGAGCTGCCTATGGTGCTGGAATGTCGCGTCATCAGCTACGATACGGACACCTGCCGCCTTGTGGGGGAGATCGTCAATGTCAGCGCCGACGAGCGGGTGCTGGACGCGGAGGGAAAGATTGACCCTGCCAAGCTGCGCCCCATTACCTACGATGCGGTGCATCACCATTATCTGGTGCTGGGCGAAAAGGTGGGCAACGCCTTTTCCGACGGTAAACAACTAAAATAAAGGAGGATATAACAATGAAAATTGCAGTTACTTATGAAAACGGAATGATTTTTCAGCACTTCGGTCACACGGAGCAGTTCAAGCTCTATGAGGTGAGCGACGGTAAAATCGTCAGCGCCGAGGTGGTGGATACCAACGGCAGCGGCCACGGCGCGCTGGCAGGTCTGCTGCGCGCACTGGGTGCGGAGGTGCTGATCTGCGGCGGTATCGGCGGCGGCGCACAGATGGCGCTGGCGGAGGCGGGCATCCGTCTGTTTGGCGGCGTTTCCGGCAGCGCGGACGCGGCGGTGCAGGCGCTGCTGGCAGGTGAACTGCTTTATGATCCCAATGTGATGTGCTCTCACCACGAGGAGGGACATCATCACGAGGGCGACTGCGGCAGTCACGGTTGCGGCAGCCATAGCTGCGGCAACCACTGAGAAGCAAAAAAATGGCAGGTGCCGGAGGCATCTGCCATTTTCTTGTCTTAATAATCCTCTTTCAGCGAGAAGCGCATCAGTCCCAGCTGATACTCGATCTCCTCCAGACCCTCCTGGGTCATATTGCGCACCTTGCGGCAATCCGACGGGGTCATCTGCAGCAGCTGGCGCAGTGTGGTCACGCCGTGACCCTCTAAGCTGACCCGCGTACGCAGCGACAGATCCAGCTCCTCCAGCGACATATCCAGAATACTGCCGGAAACCGGTGCTTCCCGAATCGGCTGCACCACCTCCGCCACGGGGGCGTCCTCAACCGCGATGTCATCCAGCGTCACACCGGCAAGGGTGATGGGGAGACCGGCTGCGGCGCGGCGGTTCAGCGCCTCATCCAGCGCGCGGATCTCCGCCTGACACGCAGGGCAATCACCGCGGCAACCCTCACTGCAGGGCTGTGCGGTGGGCAGCTCAATGCTGTTGCGCTGTGCGATTTGGCGGCGAAATTCCTTCAAAATCGTGGACTGTTCCTTTGCGGTCATAGCCAAGTCCTCCTTGTGCGCTTTGTTGCCCACATTATAGCAAGCGCCGCATAGAAAATCAATCCAAACAGCGGATTTTCGGCGAAAGCATTGCAAAATAGTGCGCTTTCCCCTACAATAGAAAAAAACCGCAGGAGGTGGCATATGAAGCTTTTGCACATAGCGGATTTGTATCTGGACCGTTGGGGCACGCAGCGCCTTGACCGGTTGAGGGATATCGCCATAGAGGAGCAGGCGGATGCGGTGCTGCTGGCCGGCGGCATCTGGTACGCGCCGGCGCCGACGGTGGAGTCAGTGCTGCCATTTTGCGCCTTTGTCCGCCAACTGACGGCGCGGGGCATCCGGGTATTTGCCGTTGGCAGCAGCCGTGACGCCGCCCTTACCCAGCTGCCGCCTATGGATGGCTTTACCTGCGCCTGCCGCTTCACCAGCGCGGTGGAGACCGTGGCGCTGGAGGATGAACACGGCGCAGTGCTGCTCCATCTGCTGCCCACACTGCCGACGGAGGAGCAGTTTATCTCCGTACTCAGCAGCACGCCGCTGCCGATGGGTGCGCGGAACATATTGCTCAGCGGTCAGGTGCTGCAAACCGCCCTTGTGACCGCCTTTGACTATCTGGCAATGGGCGGCGACAGCGAGGTCACCGTGGTGAAGCTGGGCGCGCAGAGCGAGGTAGAAACCCACCAAATTTTACTGACAGATTGACAAAAGCAGGCGCTGATAAGGGCGCCTGCTTCTTCATTTTGCCGTTGACATCCGCTGCGGGAAGTGCTATCCTTACATTAAACGATTAAACAACCTTTTAATTGAAGGAGGAGCCAAAATGAAGAAGACGTATCGCATCGAGGTGGATTGCGCCAACTGCGCCAATAAGATGGAGCAGGCGGCTGGGAAGGTGGATGGCGTGAAGGCTGCTGCCGTGAATTTCCTGACCCAGAAGATGACCGTGGAGTTTGAAGACGGTCACGAGGAGAAAACGGTGATGCAGGCGGTGCTGAGGGTCTGCCGCAAGGTGGAGCGGGACTGCGAAATCGAGTTTTAAGGAGCAGCTATGACAAGAAAGCAGAAAAAGATGCTGCTGCGTATCCTCGTCAGCGCCGCGCTGCTGCTTGCGCTGCAGTTCGTGCCGCTGACGGGTCTGTGGCGCTTTGCCGCCTTTATGGTGCCCTATCTCATCATCGGCTGGGACATCCTCTATGATGCGCTGCACGGCGTCTTAAACGGACAGATATTTGACGAGAATTTTCTGATGGCGATTGCCACCGTGGGTGCCATCGCGCTGGGATTGTCCGGCAGCGGCGACTATACGGAGGCTGTGGCGGTGATGCTGTTTTATCAGCTGGGCGAGTGGTTTCAAGGCTATGCCGTGGGCAAGAGCCGCCGCAGCATCAGCGATTTGATGGACATCCGCCCCGACTATGCCCGTGTGGAGCTGGACGGCGCGCAGGAAGAAACCGACCCCGACGAGGTGGTGGTGGGCAGCATTATCGTGGTGCAGCCCGGTGAGCGCGTGCCCATCGACGGCGTGGTGGTGTCCGGTGTGTCCTCACTGGATACGGCGGCACTGACCGGTGAGAGCCTGCCCCGCGATGTGGGGGAGGGGGACGAGGTGGTCAGCGGCTGCATCAATCTGACGGGTCTGCTGCGCCTGCGCACCACCCGCGCCTTCAGCGAGTCTACGGTGGCGCGGATTCTGGACTTGGTGGAAAATGCCAGCTCCCGCAAATCCCGCTCGGAGCAGTTTATCTCCCGTTTCGCACGGGTCTACACCCCCATCGTGTGTCTCAGCGCGCTGGCACTGGCGGTGCTGCCGCCGGCGGTGAGCCTTCTGCTGCACCTGCCGCCCCAGTGGGGTCAGTGGCTGTACCGCGCGCTGACATTCCTTGTCATCAGCTGCCCCTGCGCGCTGGTCATCAGTATTCCGTTGACCTTCTTTGCCGGCATCGGCGGCGCGGGGCGCTGCGGCGTGCTGGTGAAAGGCTCCAATTATCTGGAGGCGCTGGCACAGACCGACTGTGTGGTCTTTGATAAGACCGGCACATTGAGCCGCGGCGTGTTTGAGGTGACGGAGGTATCTCCCGTCCATATGACGAAGCAGCGCCTGCTGGAGCTGTCCGCGCTGGCGGAGAGCAGCTCCGCCCACCCCATCAGCCAAAGCCTTTGCCGCGCTTGGGGCGGCACCGTCGACCACCGCCGTGTGGGTGAGGTGCAGGAGCTGGCAGGTCACGGCGTCATCGCGCAGGTGGACGGCATTACCGTTGCCGCCGGTAACGCACGTTTGATGGAGCAGCAGGGTATCGCCTATACGCCCTGCACCGCCGCCGGAACGGTGGTATATGTGGCGCTGGGCGGCGTGTATGCCGGGCACATCCTCATTTCCGATACCCTCAAGCCCACCTCGGCGCAGGCGCTTGCTGCGCTGAAAGGGATGGGCGTGAAGAAAACGGTGATGCTCACCGGTGACGGCGCGGCTGCCGCGCAGCAGGTGGCAGATGCGGTAGGCGTGGATGAAGTCCACAGCGGTCTGCTGCCGGAGGATAAGGTGATGCAGGTGGAACGCCTGCTGCAGCAGCAAACCGGACGCGGCAAGCTTGCCTTCGCAGGCGACGGCGTCAACGATGCGCCGGTGCTGAGCCGCGCCGATATCGGTATCGCTATGGGCGCTATGGGCAGCGATGCCGCCATCGAGGCCGCCGATGTGGTGCTGATGGACGATGACCCTATGAAAATCGTGTCCGCCATCCGCATCTCCCACAAGTGCCTTGCCATCGTGTATCAGAACATCATTTTCGCGCTGGGCGTGAAGGGTCTGTGCCTGCTGCTGGGCGCGCTGGGTCTGGCAGATATGTGGCTGGCGATTTTTGCCGATGTGGGCGTGATGGTGCTGGCGGTGCTGAATGCCATGCGCGCGCTGCACATCGGGAAAGGAGACAAACAATGAGCGAGAAAAAACTGCCCCACGACCACGGACAGCCCACTGCCCACTATGCCGACCATATGCCTACGCCGGAGGGATTTGCCGCCGTTTCGCAGGTGTTCCGGCTGCTGGACGACCCCAACCGCTGCCGCATTTTTTGGCTGCTGTGCCACTGTGAGGAGTGCGTGGTGAATATCTCTGCCATGGTGGAGATGAGCAGCCCCGCGGTGTCCCACCATCTCAAGCTGCTGCGCAGCGGCGGACTGATTGTCAGCCGCCGCGAGGGCAAGGAGGTCTACTACCGTGCCGCCGATACGGAAACGGCAGCGCTGCTGCACCGTGCCATCGAGCAGGTGGTGGATTTGACCTGTCCGAAGGAATAAGGATAAAAGGCGAGGGATTCCCTCGCCTTTTGGTTTGCACAGAGGATTTCCATATGGTAGAATGAAAAAAACAGACGAGGGGAGGATATCTATGAAACGACTGCTACTCGCCTTTTTGTGCGTGATATCGCTGAGTGGTTGTGGTACATTCCATACAGCAAAGCCAGATTTGCACAATGTAGAACTGGCGCAGGTGTGGACAACTATGTCCTCGGCTTACTATTTGGGCTGTGACGGTACTTTGTATAGTCCCGGCGCTGACAGTGATGCGACCTCCTATGTGCTTTATCAAAATCAAAAGAAAGGCATCGTGGCAAACGATGTACGATTTTTTGGTGAAATGGCAGGCGGAGGATTCTACATCAACACGCAGAATGAACTGCTTTTGTGGAATAAAAGCGATATACCTCTTTACGGATATGAAAAGAAAGATGGGCATGCGGTGGTATGCACCGATGTTATATTCGCCGAATGCAGTGGCAGGTGTATGCTTTTTCTGAAAGAAAATGGAGAATTGTATTTGGCGGGAGAATTTGGCGACGAAGAATATACAATAAAAGAGCCAAAACTGTTGGGAAATGGAGTAACCGCTGCAGATACGGACGGAACATTCGTCATTTGGACAAATGCTGATGGGGAGTTACTTTCTTATGGTACTGCAAAGCATCCTATATGGTTTGACCAACAAATATTGAAGCAGGTGTGCGCCGAAAATGTGCGGGAATTACATTTGGAGCGACACTATGTGGCGATTTTGACAGATAAAAGTTTGTGGTGTTGCGGTGAAGACGGTAAACTACAGCGGCTGGGTGAAGAGATAAAAACCGTCTCCTGCGCACGCAGAACACTGGCAGCACTGGAATCCGACGGCTCTGTCCGTGTGTGGGGAAGATGTATAGGAAATGGTGCTACGCAGACCGATACAGCGGAATATGTGATTTTAAACGGGGAAATCGTGGCAGAGAACGCAACCAGTGTCATGGTTTCAGACAGCACTTTGAATTATGTGGGAAATAATGGAATCTCTTACGTTTTCTATGCCGATGGTTGGCCAGAATTCTACGGAAATGCAACGAAAGACCGCTGTGTAGGAATTGGGCGTGAGCCGAATTCTTGGATAAAATAAAAAAGACACCCGCAGACGAAACTGCGGGTGTCTTTTTATCCGTCTTTTGCCAGCGATACCACCGCGTCCCATGTCAGTGCGCCGGTGACGCCGGTCTGAGTGATGCCCTCCAGCCCCTGCACCGTGCGGATGGCGGCTTCCGTCTGGGCATCGTACACGCCGGTTTCCTCGATCAGTGGGATCTCCGGCACATTCTGCGCCGCCTGCACCAAAAAGCGCTGCAGCACCTCCACATCCCGCCCCGTCTGCCCCGGCGTCAGCACGCGGCCGGGATAGATCTCGTCGGCGGACACACCGGCCTCCGGCGGAATGGAAGTACGCAGCCGGGCATAGTCGCGGATGATGGCGTTCCATGTTTCCCGTCCCACGATGCCGTCCTCCGTCAAGCCCTGCTGGCGCTGAAATGCCCGCACAGTGGCCTCGGTGGCAGCATCGTATACGCCGCTTTGCCCCGGCAGCGGCAGTTCCTCATCAAAATACGCTAACACGGAGAGGTAATACTGGATTTGCCGCACCTGCTCTCCGCTGTCACCGGGTCGCAGCGCGGTGGCATACTCACGGGACACATCCTCCTGCGTCAAGCCCTCGGCATCCAGCTCCGCAAGCCCCCGCACGCCGTTGAAGATGGACTTGATTTTATACCATGTGGCTTTGCCCACAATGCCGTCCACATTCAGGTTGAAGATGCGCTGGAAGCTGCGCACCGCCTCCTCCATCGGCACATCAAAAATCCCCGTCAGCTCCAGCCGCGGACGCAGGCCCGGATAGTTCTGCCCGATGCGGTTGAGCTGCCGCTTCAGGGTGCGCACATCCTCGCCGGCGCTGCCAAGGCGCAGCGGCAGACCGCGATAGGAGGGGAGATTGGCGGAGGTGGGTGCGTTGAACACGATGTTAATGTCGTCGCCGTAGTAGTACTGCAAAATTTCATAGGGGGTCAGCCCCTCCTGCGCCAGATCCACCGTGCCCCACTGGCTCAGCCCCTCGCATTGGGAGGTGGTGCCGTTGCAGTACTGGGCAAAGAGGGGCTGCACAAAGCCCTGCCGCACCAGATAGTCGTTGAAAAGGTCATCCACGATTCGGGATACCGGTTCAAAGATCTCCCGCCCCTGAATGAATTTCTGGTCATAGCGGGTGGAACTGGTGATGTCAAAATCGTAGCCGCGGCTGCGGTACCACTCGGTGTAGATGCGGTTGAGGGCGTAGGTGACCTGCGCGTAGATGTTGGCGCGCAGCGCACTCTCCGGCCATGTGGGATAGATCTCGCTGGAGGCCACATTTTTGATGTAGTCGATGAAGGGAACTTGTATGTTGGGTGCAGCGGCATCGTCCGGATCACCCAGATGTACGGTGATGAACTCGGGGATCCTTGCTTCCGGCATCACAGCACCTCCTGCGGCAGCCGCAGCGACACCGGAAGAATGGCGGTGATCCCCTCAAAAATTTCGATTTCGTAAATGTCCGGCTCGAAATCGGGGTGGCTGGCAAATACCTGATACAGCGCGCCGCGTCGCGCGTCCTGCGCCTGCAGCGACTGCTGCAAAGGTGGGGCGGGTAAGGTGATGCCGGTGATAAGACCGTCATCGTCCGTCACGCCGTCGAAAAACAGCACACGGGCATCGTTGAACTGCCCGATCACGGAGATGCGCACTCCCTCGGTGGGCAGCGCACCGCGTCCGCGGCTGGCCTGCACCTTCAATTCGCCCAGTTCTGTGTTGCGCCGCAGAAATGCATCGTAGCTGCTGGCGCCTGCAGGCAAATCGGGGTAGGCGGTGCGGTCAAGGGCGGAGTCGTTCCATACCATAGTTGGCTCATTCCTTTCCACAAACTGATTCTGCACCAGTTTATGCCGCACCGTGCCGCCGCGTGCCTCAGCTCAAACCGAAGTAGCGCAGCATCCCGCGGTAGATACCCAACGCGAACTGATAGCGGTCGCGCCGCAGCTTCTCCGCATCCTGCGGATTGGACATATACCCCAACTCCACCAGAATGGCGGGCATCGCCGTGCGCCGCAGCACGTAGAGATTGGTGCGCGCCCGCACGCCGTTGTCCTTGGTGCCCACCGTGTCCACGATGCCCTGCAGCACATGCTGCGCCAGCCAGTTGGCTTGGGTGTAGAGGCGGTAGACGTAGACCTCCGTGCCGTTTGCCTGCCGGTTTTCGCTGGCGTTGGCGTGGATGCTGATGAAATAGTTGGCGCCCCACGTGTTGGCATCATTGACCCGCTGACGCAAACTGGTGGCGTTGCTGCTGCCCAGTACGGTGGATGCGGTGGGGCGGGACAAGCGCACCTCAAAGCGCCCGTCATCGCGCAGCAGCTGTGCCAGATACTGCCCTACCTCGTAGGTGATGTCCTGCTCCTGCTGCCCGTACCACGATGCGCCAGTGTTGGGTGAGCCGGTGGGATTGTGCCCTTGGTCGATATATATTTTAATTGCCATAATGCATCGCTCCTTCACCCTATTGTATGTCCGCAGCCCGTGGCAAGTGCGCCCGATAACTGGAAAAAGAATGTAAGGATATATCTTCAAACAAAATCGCCTGCGGGACATACTAACGCCGGAGGTGATAATTTTGTCCAAAAAGAAGAAAGACCCCGGCTTCCCCTATGATGCCACACCGGATGTCCACCGCTTTCAGGGCAACGCCGACAGCTGCTTTGATCTGGTGAATCAGTACGGCACGTATGAGGTGCAGCGCACCAATGATACGGAGAATATGTTCCCTATGATCGCGCAGGCGCTGCCGAAAAAGTGGGAGAAGATGTTTATGGATAAGCCGGACCTGGAGCGGGAGGAATAAAAAAGAGAGCCGCGCAGCGCGGCTCTCTTTTGTGTATGGAAGATGGTTTATTCCTTGCCGAATGCGATGAACAGCAGGCTGGATACGCACAGCAGGAAGGGGTAGAACAGCAGCGGCATCACATCGAAGGCGGAGATGGCGCTGCCCAGCGTGGCGCAGGTGGAGATGGCCACCAGCATCTGTGCGCCGTAGGGGATGATGCCCTGGAAGATGCAGGAGAAGGTGTCCAGCAAAGAGGCGGACTTCTTGGCGCTGATGCCGTACTCGTCGATGACCTCCTTGGCGATGGGACCTGCCATCACGATGGCGACGGTGTTGTTGGCGGTGGCGATGTCCATCAGACCTACCAGCAGACCGATGCCCAGTTGACCGCCCTTGCGGCCCTTGAACACGCGGCGGATGGCGGACAGCAGCGCCTCAAAGCCGCCGTAAGCGCGGATCATACCGCACAGAGCGGAAACCATCAGCGTGACCATAATGGTCTCAAACATACCGTCGACACCGGCGCCCATAGCGCCCAGCAGATCCGTTGCGGTGGCCTGACCGGTAGCCAGAGAGATGACAGCGCCGGCCAAGATGCCGATCAGCAGCACCACAAATACGTTCATACCCACGATACCGCCGATCAGTACCAGCACATAGGGGATCAGCAGCAGCAGATTGATGTCGCCCGTAGGAACCACAGACACATCGGCACGCAGGGAGATCACCAGAATCAGCAGGCAGGAGGCGATGGCAGCAGGCAGAGCGATGGCAAAGTTGGTGCGGAACTTATCCTTCATTTCGCAGCCCTGCGTGGTGCAGGCGGCGATGGTGGTGTCGGAAATAAAGGACAGATTGTCGCCGAACATAGAGCCGCCCACCACGCTGGCCACGCACAGCGGCAGGGAGAAGCCGGAGGTGTTGGCAACTGCCACGGCGATGGGGGTGATGAGGGTGATGGTGCCCACACTGGTGCCCATAGCCATAGACACGAAGCAGGCTACGATGAACAGCACCACCACTGCCAGCTTGGCAGGTGCGATGTTCAGCAGGAAGTAGGCGACAGCCTCGGCACTGGAGCGGCCGGTGACGCCCACAAAGCAGCCGGCGGCAAGGAAGATCAGGATCATAGTCATGATGTTCTTGTCGCCCACGCCCTTGGCCATCAGCTCCAGCTTTTCGTCAAAGGATACGCTGCGGTTCTGCAGGCAGGCCACCAGAATGGCTGCCAAGAAGGTGACCACGATGGGGATGTTGTAAAAGCCCATACCTACCTTCAGCACGTACTCAAATACGATGCCCAGACCCAGATACAGTACCAGGAAAACGGCGATGGGCAGCAGCGCCCACGCATTGGCTTTCGGTTTTTGATTCATTTTCTCTTTCTCCTCTTATGTCAAGTTTTGCGGCTTATTTGTCCGCGTTTTTGAAGATGGTTTCAGGGGCTTGGATCACCACGCGGGTGTTGGCGTCCACCGCCTCGGTCAAAAAGGCGTTGCCGCCTACCACTGTGTTGGTGCCGATCACTGTTTCGCCGCCCAGAATGGAGGCACCGGAGTAAATAGTCACATTGTCCTCCACAGTGGGGTGGCGCTTGCCGGGCAGAGAGCTGTGACCGGCGCGGGGGGACAGAGCGCCCAGCGTGACGCCCTGATACAGCTTCACGCCGCGCCCGATCACCGTAGTCTCACCCACCACGATGCCGGTGCCGTGGTCGATGAAGAAATACTCGCCGATGGTGGCGCCGGGGTTGATGTCGATGCCGGTGCGGCTGTGGGCATACTCGGTCATCATACGGGGGATCATAGGCACCTTGCGCAGATACAGCTCGTGGGCAATGCGGTATACGAAAATAGCGAAGAGACCGGGATAGGCGAAGATGATCTCATTCTTATCCTGCGCGGCGGGGTCGCCGTCAAAGGTGGCGTCCAGATCCTTCAGCAGCATTCCCTGAATCTGGGGCAGGCACTCGATGAACTCGCGGGCGATCTCCTCGGCGCGGGGAGCGTCCTCGGCAGGCAGCGCCAGCGCGATCTGAATCTTCAGCTGGGACTCGATGCGGTCCAGCAGCAGCGCGGCATAGTCCTGCGGCGCCAGTGTCATCAGCGCGGCATCGCCGTAATAGGCGGGGAACATCAGCTGCCGGATCGTCTTGATCAGGGCGATCACAGCCTTTCTGTCAGGCAGGCGCAAAGAGGCGCCGTAGAGGGGCATCTCGCTGCCTGCCATATTTTCTGCCATCAACTGTGCGGCAGTGCGGATATGCTCAGGATACATAGGAAAGCTCTCCTTATTTTGCAAAAAGTGGGGTGGACAGATACCGGTCGCCGGTGTCGGGCAGCAGCACAACGATGGCTTTGCCCTCGTTTTCCGGCCGCTGTGCCAGCACCGTGGCGGCGTGGAGCGCCGCACCGGAGGTGATGCCGCAGAGGAAACCCTCTGTCCGTGCCAATGTGCGGGCGGCTTCGTAGGCTTCCTCCTCCGTTACGGGGATGATCTCGTCCACGATGCTGCGATCCAGATTCTTCGGCACAAAATTGGCGCCGATGCCCTGCAGACCGTGGGGACCGCTGCGGCCTTGGCTCAGCAGGGGGGAGGAGGCGGGCTCGACCGCCACTACCTGCACGTCACTGCGCTGTTCCTTGAGATAGCGTCCTACGCCGGAGACGGTGCCGCCGGTACCGACACCGGCCACGAAGATGTCCACCTTGCCGTCGGTATCGCGCCAGATCTCGGGACCGGTGGTGCGGTAGTGGGCGCGGGGATTGGCCTCATTTTCAAACTGTCCTGCGATCCAGCTGCCGGGGATGGATGCTGCCAGCTCCTGCGCCTTGGCGATGGCGCCTGCCATACCCAGCGCGCCCTCGGTCAGCACCAGCTCCGCGCCGTAGGCACTCAGCAGCGTGCGCCGCTCCATACTCATAGAGTCGGGCATGGTCAGGATCACCCGATAGCCACGGCAGATACCCATGGCGGCAAGACCGATGCCGGTGTTGCCGGAGGTGGGCTCGATGATGGTGGCGCCGGGGATCAGCAGACCTCGCTCCTCTGCGTCAAGGATCATCTGCAGCGCCACGCGATCCTTGGCGGAGCCTGCCGGATTAAAATACTCCAGCTTGCCCCAGATGGCAGCGGGCAGGCGCTTGGCATCGACATAGCGATCCAACATAACAAGGGGGGTGTTCCCCACCAAATCGTAAACAGAGGTATAAATGTTCATAAGAACTTCCTTTCTTTAAGCAGCACAAAAAGCGGCAGAGGGCGCGTGTCGCACACCCTCTGCCGTCACAGTCAAACGCAAGCGTTAAGCGGCAGAAAATGCAGGACATCGATGGGCGCGACAACAACAGACCATGGTACAGACCATGCCCTTTGCGATGTTGGTGTGCAGCACGGATCGGGTCATACTTTTCCTCCTTTTTGTGATGCTATACAATAGTATAGTAATTTCTTTGCGGGATTGCTACTGTCAAATCCGCCAAAATTCGTTTCAATGCCTTGGGAATGTTGAACGGATTGCGCTCTTTCGGCACTTTTTGGCGTAGATAGAGGAGAAAAGCGCGCCTTGTGTTCGCGCTTGACGCGTGCTATAATGCAGCTAAAGAGAGAACCGTGCGAAGGAGAAAATCCCTATGGTAGAGCTTGTTTTTATTCTTGTCAGCTTTTGCGCCTCCGTCATCGGCGCCATCTGCGGCATCGGCGGCGGCGTGATTATCAAGCCGGTGCTGGATGCATTCGGACTGTATTCCGTCAGCACCGTCAGCTTTATGTCCGGCTGCATTGTGCTGTCCATGACCGCCTACTCCGTGGTAAAGGCCAATCTTGCCCACGAGTCGGTGATCGAAAAAGGCGTCAGCACTTGGCTGGGCATCGGTGCGGCGCTGGGCGGTCTGCTGGGCAAGCAGCTGTTTGACAGTGTGAAGGCGCTGTTTGACAATGCTGACACCGTGGGCGCGGTGCAGGCGGCGGCGCTGTTTGCCATCACGCTGGGCACTGCCGTCTATACGGTCAAGCGGGATAAGATCAAAACCCATCATCTGAAAAATCCCGTGCTGTGCGCCGCCATCGGTCTGGCACTGGGTCTGATGTCAGCCTTCCTCGGCATCGGCGGCGGCCCCATCAATCTGGTGGTGCTGGGTTTCTTCTTCTCCATGCAGACCAAGACGGCGGCGCAGAACTCGCTGTACATCATCCTTATCTCCCAGATCACCAGTTTGCTGTTTACTATTGTGACGGGCAAAGTACCGGAGTTTCCGGTGGTGCTGTTTGCAGTTATGGTGTGCTGCGGCATTCTGGGTGGCGTTGTGGGACGGAAAATCAACAGCCGTATCGACAATGCCGCGGTGGACAAGTTATTCTTGGGTCTGCTGACGGTAATTATGCTGATTTGCTGCTACAACTTCTATCAATACTGCTGAAACCAAACAAAAAAGGTCCCGCAGCCGATGGCTGCGGGATCTTTTTTGTTGTTCAGTATGGAATCGGCGGGACAATTACTTGCCGGCGTCGATCATGTTCTGCAGCATGACATAGTCAGCCACGGGCACCTCGGCGGTGACAGCACCGGAAGCCAGGAAGCCCTTCTGCTGGGTCTTGTAGTAAGCCTCGACAGTACCGTCAGCAGCACCGGCGGCAACTTCCTTACCGGTCAGCCAATCGGCCACACCGCGCTCTGCGTAAGCAACAGCCTTGTCGGTCTTGGTCTGGTTGGCAACATAGCCGGCGACCTCATCATAGTTACCGTCAGCGGCGTAGTCCATAGCCTTGTACAGAGCCTTGGTGAAAGTCAGGATCTTGTCAGCATTGTTCTCGGCATACTTGCTGGTGACGATCCAGGAAGCCAGAGAAACGCTGTCCTCGGCGAACATCATGTTGTCGGCCAGCTTGGTAGCACCCTTCAGCTCGTCCATGATCTTCAGGCTGTTGGGGGACCAGCATGCGCAGGCGTCCAGAGAGCCGGACAGCATGGCGGTGGTCAGGTTCTCAGCACCCATTTCCATGGCGGTGATGTCATCCCAGGTCAGGCCGGCCTTGGCCAGAGCCTTCTTCAGAACATCCTCGCTGGAGGTACCGGCGGAGTAACCCACGGTCTTGCCCTTCAGGTCTTCCAGAGCCTTGACATTGGGGCCGCCGATGACGGCGTCACCGTTGGAGATGTGGGACAGAGCGAAGATCTTGGCCTTGCCCTGGATGCACAGCTTGTGTGCGCCGTGGCCGATGTAGCCGATGTCGATCTTCTCGGACTCCATAGCGTTGATGATGGTGGGACCGTCAGCAAACTCCCACAGCACCACTTCGATGCCGGCTTCCTCAAAGTAGCCCTTCTCGATAGCGGTGGTCACAGCCCACAGAGAGCCGTAGTTGGGCATGTAGCCGATGTTCAGGGTGATCTTGTCGTCGTCCTTCTTGCCGCAGGCAACCAGAGACAGAACCATAACGACGGACAGGATCAGTGCAAAGATTTTTTTCATGTATAATCCTCCTTTATAATCCACCGGATCATACGATCCGAAATGGTCACGAAAATATTTATCTGCGGTCTTCCAGATATTCCTGATAGACCTCGCCCCAGATCTGAGCCTTGAGGTCAAGGAACTCCTTGCTCATCTTCAGATCCTGCGTGCGGGGATAGGGCAGGTTGATATCCACGATGGTCTTGATGCGGCCGGGACGGGCGCTCATCACGATGACCTTCGTGCCCAGAATGATGGCCTCTTCCACGTCGTGGGTGATGAAGAAGCAGGTCTTCTTCTCCTCCTGCCAGGTCTGGATCAGCTCTGCCTGCAGCTGGGTACGGGTCTGGGCATCCAGTGCGCCGAAGGGCTCATCCATCAGCAGCACTTCGGGCTGTACCGCATAGGCGCGGGCGATGGCAACGCGCTGCTTCATGCCGCCGGACAGCTCC
Organism: Oscillospiraceae bacterium; assembly: GCA_017937195.1. Classification (GTDB taxonomy): domain Bacteria; phylum Bacillota; class Clostridia; order Oscillospirales; family Oscillospiraceae; genus Vescimonas. The sequence goes on from JAGBEA010000017.1 coordinate 57,778, forward strand.
TTGGGATAGGCGTCCACGAAATCTTCCAGCTGCACCATCTTGATGTACTTCATAGCCAGCTCTTCCGCCTCAGCCTCGGGCATACCCTTGAGTTTCAGGCCGAACATAACGTTTTTCTTCACCGTCAGCCAAGGGAAGAGGGCGTACTGCTGGAACACCACGCCGCGCTCGGTGCCGGTTCCCTTGACCTCCTTGCCGTCCACATACACGCTGCCGCTGGTAGGCTCCAGCAGACCTGCAATGATGTTCAGCAGGGTGGACTTGCCGCAGCCGGAGGGACCGACCACGCAGATGAACTCGTTCTCGTAGATATCCAGATCCACGCCGTTCAGCGCGATCATTTTGCCCTGACGGCCATCGTAAATCTTTTCAACATGGTCAATTTTGACCTTAACATTTCTTGCATCCATATGTACACCCATCCTTTACACGTTTCTGGTTTCCTGCCAGCCGGTCAGCTTCTTTTCCAGGAACTTGATGATCTTCTCAATGGTGATGCCGATGATACCGATCAGAATGATGTACAGCAGCATAGGCTCCACCTCGTAGCTGTTGTTGAACGAGCGGATACGCATACCGAGACCTGCGAAAGCACCGGTAGATTCAGCGGCGATCAGCGTGGTCAGTGCAACGGAAGCGCCCAGACGCACAGCGGTGAGGATAAAGGGGGTGGTGGCGGGGAAGATGACCTTGACGAACAGATCCTTATCCTTGGCGCCCAGCACGCGGGCGGCCTTGATGAGCGTCTCGTCCACATTGCGTACGCCCTGATAGATGGTGATGGTCATAGTCAGGAAGGTGGCCAGCCAGATGACGATCACCTGAGGCAGACGGCCGACGCCGGCGCCGATAACCACCAGAGGTACATAGGCCAGAGGGGGAATGTTGCGGATGAACTGGATCCAGGGCTCCACGATGTAGCGCACGGGGCGATACCACGCCATCAGGAAGGCCACGGGAACGCTGGTAATGAAGCCGAGGGCAAAGCCCAGCAGCACGGAGATCATACTGCTCTTGATGTCGGCCCACAGAATCTCACGCTCAACAACTGTCTTGAGCGCATCAAAGACCTTGTCGGCAAAGGGGAAGCAGCGACCGGTTTTTTCACCGATGCTCAGGAAGAACCACAGCACGATGGCGGTGGCGAGGCTGATCAGCAGCCAGCCCCAGTTGGGGATCTTGTCGATAAAATTCTTCTTTTTGTTCAGCATAATTACATTCCGCCTTTTTTATTTCAATATCAATAGAATTCTTTGATGCGGTGGAACCAGGTGCTTGCCGGGTCGCCGGTCTCCTTGAGGTAGCGGCCCAGAATGTCCATATATTTCTTCTTCACATCGGCATAAGCCGGGTCGTAGCATACATTTTTCAGTTGATAGGGATCCTTCTTCAGATCGTACAGCTCGCCGCGCTCACTCTCGTTGAAGGTGAGCTGATAGTCGAGGTCGCGTACCATCCGCTGGCGGTGGGTGTAGAAGTGGTTGTGATACTCACAGAACACCTCTGTGCGGCCGTTGCTCTCCTTTTCGCCCATCATCAGCGGCAGGATGCTCTCACCGTCCACCGGCTTGGGCGGCGTCACGCCGGCCACATCCAGAATGGTGGGCATCACCTCGTGCAGATACACGAAGCTGTCGTTATCCTTGCTGCCCGCACCCTTGACCACCATGGGGATATGGTAGATCTCGTCAAAGGTGAACGCGCCCTTTTCAATCAGCTTGTGGGCGCCGAGGCAGTCGCCGTGGTCGGCGGAGTAGATGATGATGGTGTCGTCGTACAGACCCTCCGCCTTCAGCTTATCCACGATCATACCCACCATATCGTCGATCATAGTGCAGTGACCGTAGTAGCGGGCGGCGATCTCCTGAAAGCCCTTCCAGCCGTAGTTGCCCAAGCCCCACATCTTTTCGCTGAGATAGTAGCCGTAGGGTTTATCCAGCAGATCGTCGCAGTAGCTGGGATGCTCGGGAATGGAGGCGGGATCGTACATGGAGTAATAGGGCTCCGGTACGATGCTGGGGGAGTGGGGGCCCCAGAAGTTGGCCCAGATGAAGAAGGGCTTATCCTCCTCCTTGGCGATGTCGATCAGCCGGTTGGTCTCGTGCGCCACGAAGTATTCGATGGTGCTCTCCACGGGACCTTCGTGCTTGCAGAACATCTCCTGGATCTGCAGGGCGGGGTTGTCACCCAGAAAACCGTGGGACACATCCACGCCCTCGTAGCCGTGCTCTTTTAAGTACAGCTCATAGTAGTTGGGCTCATTGTCCGGCGGCTGATTGAAGATCAGACTGGGGAACACCTGCGAGCCGGGGAAGCCGTAGCCCATAAAGGGCTTGCCGTCGTCAAAGCCGCATTCGATGGGCTCCTTGTTGGGGGTCACGTGCCACTTGCCGGCATAGCCGCAGTAGTAGCCGGCTTCGTGCATACAGTCGCCCAGCAGGGGGATCCCCTCACCGATGTTGGTGAAGTTGTCCACCACGCCGTGCTTGTGGGGGTAAAGACCGGTCATCACGCTGGCGCGTGCCGGCGCGCAGATCGCGGAGGGGGTGTAGGCGTTGGTGAATTTCATACCCTCCGCCGCCAGCGCGTCAATGTGCGGTGTTTTGCAGATGTCGTTCATGCCGTAGGCGCTGACCGTGTCCAACCGCTGCTGGTCGGCAAGGATCAGCAATACATTTTTTCGCTTTGCCATAGTGCGCTCCTTTCCGTAGCCTGCGATGGCGCAGGTCTATCTAAAATGCGCAAATTAATACATATATCATACAAGGATTTGGGCATTTTGTCAATATAAACCCGCCGCTATTGTCCGTCAATTAGCGACAAAGCATTGCAATCTATCCGCCGCTGATGTAAAATAGAATAGCGAAAATAGGGGAGGAGGGGGTCGTGTGCCGCCACTGAATCTGCTGATCAAGCCCGCTTCGGGCAGCTGCAATATGCGCTGCCGCTACTGCTTTTATACCGATGAAGCCGCCTGCCGCGTGGAAGCGTCCAAGGGTATGATGAGCGCCGATACGATGGAGCTGCTGGTGCAGCGGGCGCTGGATTATGCTGACGGTGCGTGTACCTTCACCTTTCAGGGCGGAGAGCCGACGCTGGCGGGATTGGATTTCTTCCGCGCCTTGAGCGCCTGCGTGTCCGCCCATCCCAAGGCGAAGGAACTGCGCATCGGCTATACTTTTCAGACCAACGGTCTTGTCATAGATGAGGCGTGGGCGCGGTGGTTTGCCGAAAACCGGGTGCTGGTGGGCGTGTCACTGGATGGCCCCAAGGACATCCACGACCGTAACCGCGTGGATGCCGCCGGCAAGGGTACATTCACCCGTGTGATGCGCGCCATCGATTTGTTGGACAAGCACGGCGTGGACTATAACATCCTCACGGTGGTCAGCGCTGCCAACGCGCGGCGGGGACGGCAGGTCTATGACTTTTTCAAAAAGCAGGACTTCCGCTATCAGCAGTATATCGAGTGCCTCGATCCCTTGGGGGAAGCTCCCGGCGGGCACGAGTATTCCCTGACGCCGGAGAAATATGAAGCCTTTCTCAAGGCAATGTTTGACGCGTGGTATCAGGATATGAAGGCGGGGCGCTATGTCAATAACCGCTATTTTGAAAACCTGATGATGATTATGACGGGACAACGACCGGAGAGCTGCGCCATGCAGGGGGTCTGCTCCGCCCAGTGGGTCATCGAAGCCGACGGCAGCGTGTACCCCTGCGATTTCTACGCGCTGGACGAGTGGTATCTGGGCAACATCCACACCCACAGCTTTGCCCAGCTGGAGCAGCAGCGGCAGAAAAGCGGTTTTGTGCAGCAATCCTGCGCCGTGCCGGATGAATGTAAGGCGTGTCCCGTGTGGGCGCTGTGCCGTAACGGCTGCCGCCGTAACCGCACCGGCGAAGATGGGCGCAACTACTTCTGTGCCGCCTATCGCGGTTTTCTGGAGTATGCTATCCCCCGCCTGCAGGAGACCGTGCAGCTTTTGCGCGCCTATGCCCGTACCGGAAAATTTCCTTCCGGCGGTGACAAGAGCGAAATGCTGTGATATAATATGATTTACGGAAATTTTACGGATTCAAAAGGAGGACCCACTATGGAACGCTACGGCATCAACGTACAACTGAAGAATATCCCCGTTCTGGACCCGGAGTTTACCCCTATGCTGCAGTTCAACCGCGCCTTTCTGGCAACTGCCACTCAGCCGGTATCGCTGGCGGTGGAGCGCGCGGACGGGCAGGTAGCAGCCACCCACACCAAGATTCACGGAACGCCGGAAATGGCGGAGGCGGATCGCTACTACATCGACCGTCTGGTGAAGACAGAGCTGTGGATGAAGGGCGGCTACAAGATTTATATCAACAATAAAGAACTTTATGACTATCTCAAGGGCGAGTACTGCGCCGAGGGCAGACGTGCCTTTGACTGGGAGTTTATGAGCGACGTGTTTGAAAAGCCCTTCGAGGTGGTCTATACCCAGAACATCCCCGAAACGCTGGATAAGCCCCAGCCTATGGGCGGCCATCTGGATGGCTGCCGCATCGGTTTTGACGCCGGCGGCTCCGACCGCAAGGTTTCTGCGGTGATCGATGGCGAGACCGTTTTCTCCGAAGAGGTGGTGTGGCTGCCCAAGATCAATCCCGATCCCGAGTACCACTATGAGGGCATCGTGTCGGCGCTGAAGACGGCGGCTGCCCATATGCCCCGTGTGGACGCGGTGGGCGTGTCCTCTGCCGGTATTTACATCAATAACCGCACCATGAAGGCGTCGCTGTTTTTGAAGGTGCCTAAGGATCTGTATGAGGAGAAGGTGAAGGATATCTTCATCCGCGCCATCCGCGATACCTTTGGCGACGTACCTTACGCCGTTGCCAACGACGGCGATGTGTCCGCGCTGGCAGGCACCATGAGCCTTGGCGACAACAATGTGCTGGGTATCGCCATGGGTACCAGTGAGGCTGTGGGCTATGTGGATGCAAACGGACAGATCACCGGCTGGCTCAATGAGCTGGCGTTCGTGCCGGTGGATGCCAACCCCGATGCCATGGTGGACGAGTGGTCCGGCGACATCGGCTGCGGCGTGAAGTATTTCTGTCAGGACGGCGTCAACAAGCTGGCACCCCGCGCCGGTATTGAACTGGACGAGAGCGCCTCTCCTGCTGAGAAGCTGAAGGTCACCCAGAAGCTGATGGAGCAGGATGATCCCCGTGCTGCCAAGGTCTATGAGTCCATCGGCGTGTATCTGGGTCATACGCTGGCTTACTACTATGAAAAGTATGGCTTCCGCTATGTGCTGCTGCTGGGCCGCGTGATGAGCGGCAAGGGCGGCGATCTGCTGTTGTCCAATTGCCGCCGCGTGCTGGACGAGGAATATGGCGAGTATGCGGACAAGATCGAGCTGAAGCTGCCGGATGAGAAGTTCCGCCGCGTGGGACAGTCTATGGCGGCTGCCAGCCTGCCCAAGAGCAAATAATTGCAAAAACCGCCCATTTCTCAACGAAAATTGAGGCTGGGTTGATAAAGCGTTCATAATGCAGTCATATAATGCAAGCAATACCGAAAAGCACGATGAGGTGACAAGATGGAATTGCTGCAATGTATGCTGTATTTGGCGGTGCTGGGCGTTATAGGCTTTGTTGCGGGCAGGCTGCTGCCCTATGAATGGCTGATGGAAAACGCTTTCCCTTTCCGCGCCTTTGCGTGGGAGCGGCAGGGACGGATCTACGAAAAGCTGGGCATCCGAAGCTGGAACCGCAAAATGCCGGACATGAGCCGTTTGCTGCCGCGGATGATGCCGGCAAAACGGCTGCAGGGTCGCTCGGAAGCCACGCTGCCTACTATGATCAAGGAGACCTGCGTGGCGGAGGTGATCCATGTGCTGCTGGGTCTGGCGGCGCTGCACTGCCTGCGCATCTGGCGCGGCTGGGGCGGCAGGATCGTTGTACTGCTGTATTGGCTGGGCAATCTGCCTTACATATTGATCCAGCGCTATAACCGCCCGCGGCTGCAGCGATTGCTGCGGCGGATGCAAAAGAGAAAAGGATCGGCGCAGACCGATGCGGAAGAAAGAGGAACATTCTGTGCGGACACTGATATTAAGCTGCAATACGGGGGAGGGGCATAACTCCTGCGCCAAGGCGATCAAGGAATACTACGACGCCGTGGGCGAGGTCTGTGTGATCGATGACGCCCTGCGCTTTATCTCTGCTGCCGCCACCAAGATCGTGGCCGGCGGACACGTGTTTATTTACCGACATATGCCCGGTGTTTTCAAATGGGGCTATCATATCAGCGAGAAGCACCCTGCGCTCTACTCCAACGGCTCCGCCGTCTATCGCTTTATGGCGCAGGGCAGCGAGCGGCTGTACCGCCGCATCGTGGCCGGTGAGTTTGATGCAGTAGTCTGCACCCATATGTTCGCCTCGCTGATGCTTACCGAGATGCTGACACGCCATCCTATGAAAATTGCCACCTCCTTCGTGGCAACGGACTACACCTGTAGTCCCAGCGTAAAAGACAGCATCGTGGACCGCTATTTCATCCCCGATGCGGTGCTGGCGCCGGACTTTGAGTGCGATGTCATCACCGAGGATAAGATGGTGCCCACCGGCATCCCCGTGCGGCAGATGTTCTACCGCTGCCTGCCGGTGGATGAGGCCAAGCGCCGTGCCGGCGTGGAGCCGGAGCATAAGCATCTTTTGATGATGTGCGGCAGTATGGGCTGCGGTCCTATGGAGGCGCTGCTGAAGAAACTGTCGCAGGGTCTGTCCAGCAATCAGCACATCACCGTGGTGTGCGGCAGAAACAGCCGCTTGGAGCAGAAACTGAAAAAGCAGTATGCGCTGCGCCGCAACATCCATATCCGCGGCTTTGTGCAGGATATGTCCGCGCTGATGGACAGTGCTGACCTCTATCTTACCAAGCCCGGCGGCATCAGCGTGACGGAGGCGGCGGTGAAGGCGCTGCCGATGGTGTTCGTGGATGCAGTTGCCGGCTGCGAGAGCTACAATTCTATCCACTTCATCCGCAAGGGCGGCGCCAAGACCGGCAACACGGTGGAGGAGCTGGCGGAGCTGTGCCTGAAGCTGCTGGATAACGATGAAAAGCGCGGTGCGATGCGCGCCCGTCTGCAGGCCATGGAGCTGGGCAACGCGGCAAAAGTAATCTGCGAAACCATGCAAGAACTGACGAAGGAGTTAAACACGAGCGAGAATGAAGAAGCTGCCCAAACCCGTTGTTGATTACCGCCGCCTGCGGCCGAGCAATCTGATGAGCGAGGAGTTTCGCCATCTGTGGCTGCTGCTGTACTGGCCGCTGTACGGTCTGCTGTTTTACTATGTGGAGCTGGCGTACCCCGTGGACTACTATTTCCCCGTTTACTGCCCACTGGATGACCTGATTCCCTTTAACGAACTGTTTGTGATCCCCTATACCATCTGGTTTGTGTTCATCGCCGGTATGGTAGTCTACACCATGTTTTACGATATCGACAGCTTCAAACGGCTGATGTGGTTCATCATCGTCACCTATACGGTGACCATCGTGATTTACCTCTTTTTCCCCACCTGCCAGAATCTGCGTCCCGAGACTTTCCCTCGGGATAATATCCTCACCCGCTTTATGGCTGGCTACTATGCAACGGATACCAACACCAATGTGTGCCCCTCCATCCATGTACTGGGTTCGCTGGCGGTGACCTTTGCCGCGTGGCACTGTCCCCGTCTGCAGCATCCGGCGTGGAAGTGGTCCTTCGGTGTGATGGGCGTGCTGATCGCAATCTCCACGGTGTTCGTCAAGCAGCACTCCATCATCGATGTGTTCGCGGCGCTGCCGCTGAGCCTCTTTGCGTGGTGGCTGTGCTTCTTCTGGCGCAGAAAACCGGCGAAAAAGACCGATTAAACGAGAAAAACGCACCTGCCTTGGCAGGTGCGTTTTGTTATGCGGTTTTCCTTATGCGTTCTGATCGAGGTACATACACGCGGCCATAGCGGCGATGGCACCGTCACCGGCGGCGGTGGTCACCTGACGGATGCGCTTGCTGCGGCAGTCGCCTGCCACAAACAGCCCCTCGGTGTCGGTGAGGCAATCCTCGGCGGAGTCGAAATAGCCCCATGCGTTCAGCTTGGCAAACTCTGCGAAAGGCTCGTTCTCCGGCTGGAGACCCACAGCAAGGAACGCGCCGTCCACAGCGATCTCAAAGAGCTCACCGGTCACATCGTTCTTCAGCCGCAGACCGGTCAGTGCACCGTCGCGGGTGAGATAGCTGTCCACCACGGTGGAGAAGTAGACCTCCACATTGTCCTTTTCGGCGATGGCCTGCGCCAGCTTCTTCTCGCCGGTGAAATCGGCAAGGTTCTGCACGATGGTCACCTTGCTGCACACCTCGCTCAGCAGCAGCGCCTCCTGCAGCGCGGAGTTGCCGCCGCCGATCATCGCGGCGTGCTGACCGGTGTAGAAGGCGCCGTCGCACACGGCGCAGAAGGAGATACCGTTGCCCACCAGCTCCTCTTCGCCCTCCAGACCCAGCATCCGGTGCTTTACACCCAGTGCAAGGATCACGGTCTTGCCCTCAAACACATTGCCATCCTCCGTGGAAACGCGGAAGATGCCGTCCTCTTTCTTGATCTCGGTCACCTTTTCCAGCTCCAGATCGGCGCCCAAATTCACCACCTGCTCCACCAGCTTGTCGGCAAACTCCGCGCCGCTGATCTGGATGGTGCCGGGAATATTCTCCACCTTGGGGGAGAAGGCGATCTGTCCGCCAAAGCTGTTCTTTTCGATCACAACAACGCTTCTGCCACCGCGCAGCGCATAAACGGCAGACACCAGACCGGCAGGACCGCCGCCGACGATCACAACATCATACATATGAATATCCTCCATTCAATCTCGTGAAAAAGGGTCGGGCGATGCCCGACCCTTTTAAGTTGTAGGGTTGCTTACAGACTTGCCAGATACTTCTTGATTTCGGGCACGCTGTAGTAGCTGCGGAAGTTTTCGCCCTTGGGAACGATCAGGGTGGGGGCACCCTTCACGCCGTAGGCGCGGCACAGATCCAGATTCTCCTCGGCGATGCGCTTTTCAAAAGCCACACCTGCCTTGGTCAGCAGCTGCTCTGCCACGCGGCAGTTGGGGCAGGTGACGCGGGAGAAGAGGATGATCTTGTCACCGACGGGCGCGGCGGGGATTTCCTCGGCGGGAGCTTCGCACACCGGCTCTGCCGCGACGGCGGCGGCTACGGGAGCTTCCTTTTTCAGCACGGAAGTGCCGATGTTGTACACCTTGCGATCCTTGAACTCCTGACTCTTGCCGTCGTTCCAGTTCTTGACGGGACGGTAGTAGCCGGTGATGCGGCTGTAGACCTCGGCTTCCTTGCCGCAGTGGGGGCAGGTGTACTGCTCGCCGGGCAGATAGCCGTGATCAGCGCACACGGAGTAGGTGGGGGACATGGTGTAGTAGGGCAGCTTGTGGTTCTCGGCGATCTTGCGCACGAGGGCAGCGGCGGCCTTCCAATCCGGCAGCTTCTCGCCCAGGAAGGCGTGGAACACGGTGCCGGAGGTGTAGCGGGTCTGCAGCTCGTCCTGGATCTCCAGAGCGGTGAAGATGTCCTCGGTGTAGCCCACGGGCAGGTGGGAGGAGTTGGTGTAGTAGGGAGTACCGTTTTCGTTGGCGGTGATGATGTCAGGATACTGCTCCTTATCGTGCTTGGCGAAACGGTAAGTGGTGGACTCGGCGGGAGTGGCTTCCAGATTGTACAGATCGCCGTACAGCTCCTGATAGTCGCTCAGGCGCTCACGCATATGATCCAGTACCTCGGCGGCGAATTTCTGCACGCGCTCGTCGGTCAGGTCGGCGCGCAGCCACTTGGCGTTGAGACCCACCTCGTTCATACCGATCAGGCCGATGGTGGAGAAGTGGTTGGAGAAGGTGCCCAGATAGCGCTTGGTGTAGGGATAGAGACCGTTTTCCATCAGGCGGGTGATGACGGTGCGCTTGGTCTTGAGGCTGCGGGCGGAGATGTCCATCAGCTTGTCAAGGCGGGCGTAGAAGTCAGCCTCATCCTTTGCCAGATACGCGATGCGGGGCAGGTTGATGGTCACAACGCCGATGGAGCCGGTGGACTCACCGGAGCCGAAGAAGCCGCCGGATTTCTTGCGCAGCTCACGCAGGTCCAGACGCAGACGGCAGCACATAGAACGCACGTCGGAGGGTTCCATATCGGAGTTGATGTAGTTGGAGAAATAGGGGGTGCCGTACTTGGCAGTCATCTCGAACAGCAGCTTGTTGTTCTCGGTCTCGCTCCAGTCGAAGTCACGGGTGATGGAGTAGGTGGGGATGGGATACTGGAAACCGCGGCCATTGGCGTCGCCTTCGATCATGATCTCGATGAAGGCCTTGTTGACCATATCCATTTCCTTCTTGCACTCACCGTAGGTGAAGTCCATCTCCTTGCCGCCCACGATGGCAGGCAGATCCTTCAGGTCGGGCGGGCAGACCCAGTCCAAAGTGATGTTGGAGAAGGGAGCCTGCGTACCCCAGCGGCTGGGGGTGTTCACGCCGTAAACGAAGGACTGGATGCACTGCTTGACTTCCTTCTGGGTCAGGTTGTCCACCTTGACGAAAGGAGCCAGATAGGTATCAAAGGAGGAGAATGCCTGCGCGCCGGCCCACTCGTTCTGCATAATGCCCAGGAAGTTGACCATCTGGTTGCACAGCGTGGACAGGTGACCTGCGGGGGAGGAGGTGATCTTGCCGGGAACGCCGCCCAGACCCTCTTGAATCAGCTGCTTCAGGCTCCAGCCTGCGCAGTAACCGGTCAGCATACTGAGATCGTGCAGATGCAGCGCGGCACTGCGGTGTGCCTCAGCCACCTCGTCATCATAGATCTCGCTGAGCCAGTAGTTGGCGGTGATAGCGCCGGAGTTGGACAGAATGAGACCGCCCACGGAGTAGGTGACGGTGGAGTTTTCCTTCACGCGCCAGTCGTTGATCTTCAGATAGTTGTCCACCAGATCCTTGTAGTTCAGCAGGGCAGAACCGACATTGCGGATCTTCTCGCGCTGACGGCGATACAGAATGTAGGCCTTGGCCACATCGGCATAGCCGGAGTCGGACAGCACCTTTTCCACGCTGTCCTGAATGTCCTCCACAGCGATGGTGCCGTTCTTGATCTTGGAATCAAAGTCGGCGCTGACCTGCAGTGCCAGCATATTGATCACGCTGGGATGATACTGCTTGTTCAGTGCCTCAAAGGCCTTGATCATGGCGGCGCTGATCTTGGTAATGTTGAAATCGACCTGTGTGCCGTCTCTCTTTACGACATAGTACATAGTGTTTCCCCTCCTGATATATTAAACTCTTAATATAAATCGCATTGCCCGTATTATATAACGCCCCGCAAGATAAGTCAATATATTGTGAGGAAACAAAAAGGGAAAACACAAGATATTGTTGTGATTATGCGCCGCGCAGGGTTACATAATCCGCGCAAGAGCGCAGAGTATCCACATAGGCGGACAAGGTGTCCGCCCTTGGCGCACACAGTCCGGCAACCGCTACCGTGTCGCGATCCACAAAGGGCTGGACGAACATCCGCTTCACCTTTTTGCCCTCGCCCAGCGCCGTCAGCCACTGTGCCATAGCGGAAATGGAAGCCTCCGTGTGCAGGGGCGATACCACGGTGGTGCGCAGCTCATAATCCACCCGATCTTCCAGCAGAAGGCGGATGCTCTGCTCGATTTTGGCAAGCTCCGGCGCGTCCAGACCGATGGTCTGACCGTAGTGGGCAGGACCGTTTTTTACATCCATGGCCACATAGTCCACCAAGCCCTCATCGATGACGGCTTTCAGCACATCGGGGCGGTAGCCGTTGGTATCCAGCTTGATCTGATAGCCCAGCGCGCGGATCTCACGCAGCAGCTCCGGCAGATCTGCGTGGAGCGTAGGCTCGCCGCCGGTGATGCATACGCCGTCCAGCACGCCGCGGCGCTTGCGCAGGAAGTCCAGCAGTGCGCTGCTGTCCATCAGCTCCTCGGCGTCGCCGCCCAGCAGCTGACTGTTGTGGCAGAAGGGGCAGCGGAAATTGCAGCCGCCCAGGAAAACGGTGCAGGCCACCCGTCCGGGGAAGTCCAGCAGCGTCAGTTTTTGCAGTCCGGAAATTTTCATAGCAGACTCCTTATATAATAGTAGGTCTATTATAGCATATTTCCCCACCGGGACAACAAAAAAGTGGATGCTAACCGGCAGTTGACAAAAAGAAAGGCGGCGGTTAGTGGATTTTGCCGCCGCGATATGCTATATTGATGTCAACAAAACGAGAGGAGGCGACGCGATGACCATTGGACAGCGGATCGCGCAGAAGAGAAAAGAGCAGAATTTGTCGCAGGAAGCGCTGGGTGAAAAGCTGGGCGTTTCGCGCCAGTCCATCTATAAGTGGGAGTCCGACGCCGCGTTGCCGGAGATCGACAAGCTGGTGGCACTCAGCAAGCTGTTCGGCGTACCGGTAGGCTGGCTGCTGGGTGTGGAGGAGGAAACCGCGCCGCAGGAAGAACCGGCAGCCGATGAGCTGACGGAGGGTCAGCTGCAGATGGTGGAGGAGATCGTGAACCGCTATCTGGCGGCGCATCCTGCTGCAAAAAAGCCGCGGCAGTGGCTGAAAGTATTGGCAGCGGTGATTGTGGTGCTGGTAGGCATACATCTTTTTAACCGGCTGGAAGGGCTGGATAACCGGTATCATACGCTGCAGAATACGGTGGGCAATTTGAACCACACGGTCACAAACCAGATCAGCGGCATCACAAAGCGGGTGGAAGAGATCCTCAAAGCGCAGAACAGTTTGGCTGCGGACTACGGCGCGGAACTGCTGCGGACGGATCTGGGCGCCAATACGGTGACGTTTTCTATGCGCGCGATGCCCAAAACCTTTGTGGATGGGATGAGCGCCGTGTTCCTCGTCAACAGCGGCGCGGAAACGAAAGAGGTGGCGGCGGTATCCAATGGCGGCACGTTTTCCGCTGAAGCAACTACCGCATTGACAGACAGCATCTCCCTCTCTGTGGTGTTCATCACCCCCGACGGCAAGCGGCAGACACAACTTTTGGAGACCTATACGGGGCTTTTCTCCAACAGTATCCCGTGGGTCAATGTCAGCTGCAATCACGTTTGGTTTTCTGTGCCCAGTGGAACGGTGAATGTGGGCAGAGCGCCAGACGGCAGGAACATATATGCGTATGTGGATGCCGGAGTCACCAAGGTCGAGGGCGCGGGAGTCGTGGAAGTGGAGTCGATGCAGGTGGGCGTGTTTGTCAACCGCAAGCTGATCGGGTGGGGTGAGGAATGTGCCCAGCCGAAGGAGTTTCAGGGCGATTGGAGCCACAGCCGCTTCTTCTGTCTGCCGGATGCGGAGGTGACGCTGCGCGATGGCGATCAAATGTGCGTGGCAGCGCTGATTACCGACAATTACGGCCGGCAGTTTATGAAAAATGACCTTTGCTATACAGCTGTGTATAAAGAGGACGGCAGCATTTTGCTAGACAATGTCTATGACTCTGCCTATGACGTTGATGTGTCCCACTGGGATTTGTCGGTTGAATAAAGAAGGGTATAAAGCCAGAAGCAGCACCCCGAAACCGCAACGGTTTCGGGGTGCTTTGCGCAGACCGGCGGCATCTGCCACAGACACAACGGCTGTTATCTCGTTGTTTTTCACAAAGAGCGCAGTTGTTTTTTGGGGATGTGAACAAAGTTCATATTTGAGCAAATGTTCGGCTTTTCTTTTCAAAAACTGTGTGTTACACTGGTTTCATCACAAAAAGTGGAAAAGTGTTCCGCTTTTGTCTTTTTGAAGGAAAGGCAAACAGAATCATTAATGAGTAGGAGGAAATCATTATGAAGAAACTGTACGCACTCGTTCTGACGCTGGTCGTGGTGCTGTCCATGGTCGTTACCGCTCACGCCGCTCCCGATGTGGAGGGTACTTGGATCGTCAACACCGCGACCTATACCGAGGCCGGTGCCCAGTACATGAATGAAATTGCACCTCTGGGTGAGGGACTTTCCTGGGTGGCAGGTTATCCCTATCCTGCAGCAGCCGGCGCTTGCTACATCTTCAGCGGCGACCAGTTCAGCTCCACTCTGCCTCCCAACAGCAGCCCCATCACCTGGCTGAGCGACTCCTCTTTCCAGGCCGGCGACGCTGTCTGGAATGTGTCTGTCAGCGGTGACACCATGGTGCTGACCGAGACCGTTCTGGGTACGGCTTATTCCTGCACCAAGTATGACGATGGTACCGGCGGCTCCGGCGGCGGTGACGAAGGCGGCGCTGGCGGCGGCGAGAGCTCCGGTGGCGGTGCGCCCAACACGGCTGACCCCTTCTCTCTGGGCCTGTACACCACCATGGCTGTTGCCTCTCTGGGCGGCCTGCTGGCAATGAAGAAGAAGTCCCGCGGCTAAGATTGAAACAATGATATAAAAAGAAGACGGTCCATCGGACCGTCTTCTTTTTTGGAATCTTATAGGGAGAGTTCGGCGGGCGGCTGGAAAAGACCTGTTTTCAGGAGCGGCATAATCGTGTCGTCCACCATAGCGTCCACTTGAGCATCGGTCATATTTTCGAACATACCCCGCAAACCGAGGAAGCTGGAAATACCCATCAGCATATAGGCCAGTGTCATCACATCATCAAAGCGCAGTTCGCCCTGATCCAGCTCCAATGCGCGGGCATAGCTTTCACCGAAAGAGAGGTAGTAGTCCACGAACAGCTGCTTTTCCACGGCCAGACTGCCCCAGACGATATGGTACACATTGGGGTTGGTGACGGAAAAACGCACGAAGCTCTTGATACCTTCCCGTTCCCGTTCGTAGCGGGAGGTACAGCCGGCAATGCTCTGGGAGAGGCTGCGCTTGATGCGGCGCTGATAATCCTGCACCAGATAACGGTAAATATCGGTCTTTGTTTCGAAATAGATATAAAATGTACCGACGGCAGTGTGCGCTTCCTTGCAGATATCGGAAACCGACACTTCGAAGAAGCTGGACTGGGTGAAAAGCCGCTCGGCCGCTTCTGCCAGCGCCTGCATTTTATGCAGTCCCACGTTGGTTTTCGGCGCGTGTACACCTTTGAGCTGAAATGTAGAGTTGTTGTTCACGAAGACCTCCTCGGCACGTATAGCGTAGTGTGGGGGGGATATGTAAGCAACATAGTATAATATCGGCGATCAAAAAGCAAGATTTTTTGTTAATTTGAACACACAAACAAGACATATTTGTGTACTTTCGCTGAAAATATGAATGCTGTTCATGTTTAGGATTGACAAATAAAAGGGGGCAGTGCATACTGAAAATACAAAATATGAACATTGTTCATATTTTCTCAGGATGATGATTTTTTATAAGGAGGAAATACATATGAGACTGGAAAATAAGGTTGCCATCGTAACTGGCGGTGCAAAGGGTCTGGGCGGTGCAATGGCGCAGCTGTTTGCCGCTGAAGGTGCAAAGGTCATCGCTGTGGATATGGCAGAAGGCCTGAGCTACGAGTGCGAGAACGTGGAGTTCTACAAGCTGAACGTGACCGACGGCGCAGCCTGCAAGGCTTTCTTCGACTATGCGGTGGAGAAGTACGGCAAGATCGATGTGCTGATCAACAATGCTGGTATCACCCGCGACGCGCTGACCCGCAAGATGACCGATGAGCAGTGGGATCTGGTGGTGGACGTGGACCTGAAGGGCGTGTTCAATCTGACCCGCTATGTGGGCCCCCACATGGAAGAGACCGGCGGCGGCAGCATCGTCAGCATTTCCTCTGTTGTCGGTGAGTTCGGCAACATCGGTCAGGCCAACTATGCAGCTGCCAAGGCAGGCGTCATCGGTCTGACCAAGACCTGGGCCAAGGAGTTTGCACGCAAGGGCGTTCCCGTCCGCGTCAACTGCATCACCCCCGGCTATACCATGACCGATATCCTCAAGACCGTTCCTCAGGAGCTGCTGGATAAGTTCGCCAAGATGACCATGCTGGGCCGTCTGGGCCAGCCTGAGGAGATCGCAAAGGCTGCTCTGTTCCTGGCAAGCGAAGACGCTTCCTACATCACCGGTCACGTGCTGTCCGTCAACGGCGGCATGCGTCTGTAAGAAAAAACGGAAGAACGGAGGGGCACATATGGTGAATGTGGGTATTGTGGGCACCGGTGTTTACCTGCCCAAGAAGATTATGACGGCGGCCGAGATCGCGGCTGCTACCGGCGGCGTCTGGAGCGAGGACGCTGTCCGTTCCAAGCTGGGTATCAACCAGAAGTACATCGCCGGTCCCGATGAGGGTACGCAGGAGATGGGCGCGCTGGCTGCGCTGAAGTGTCTGGAGAAGACCGGCGTGGATCCCAAGGAGATCGATCTGATTCTGTGCATGGGCGAGGAGTGGAAGGAGTATCCCCTGACCACCTCTGCGCTGTACATTCAGGATCGCATCGGCGCTGTGAATGCGTGGGGCATCGACGTGCAGAATCGCTGCTGCACCTGCGTTTCCGCCATGAAGATCGCCCGCGATATGATGGTGGCGGATGAGACCATCAACACGGTGCTGATCGCCGGCGGCTACCGCAACGGCGACTTCGTGGACTATACCGACAAGGATATGTCCATGATGTACAATCTGTCCTGCGGCGGCGGCGCTATTCTGCTGAAGAAGAACTACGGCAAGAACCTGCTGCTGGGCAGCAAGATCATTGCCGACGGCTCTCTGTCCCGCACGGCAGGTGTGGAGATTGGCGGTATCGCCAAGCCTTTCACCCCCGAAAATGTGGAGGAGGGTTATCGTTCCCTGCGTCTGCTGGACGCCAAGAAGATGAAGGACCGTCTGAATATCGTGTCCATGCCCAACTGGTACAAGTGCATCGACGAGAGTCTGGCGCAGGCAGGTCTGGAGCGCAAGGACATTGACTATCTGGATATTCTGCACATCAAGCGCTCCGGTCACCGCGGTATGCTGGCCGATCTGGGGCTGACGGAGGACCAGACCATCTATCTGGAGGACTTCGGTCACATTGGTCAGGTGGATCAGATCCTCTCTCTGGAGCTGGCTATCGAGCAGGGTAAGGTCAAGCCCGGCAGCGTTGTGTGTATGATCGCCGCCGGTATCGGTTATGTCTGGTCTGCCAATATTATCAGATGGGGGTAATCCTCTATGGCATATTTGCTTAACGTGATTCTGGGAACCATCGTTCCTATGTGCGTTACCGCACTGGTCACGATGGCGATCACGATCATTTTCAAAACGTCCTCCACCACCAACTTCGCGCAGGGCGTTATCTCCGCCTTTGGCGCCTATGTGGTGGCGGCGGCACTGAATAAGCTGAATCTATCCATCTGGCTGGCACTGCCCATCGGCGTTGTGGTGGCGGTGGCCATCGCGGTGGCCATTGATGTGCTGATCTTCCGCCGTGGACGCTATGTCAACGCGCTGGGCAAGCAGATCATCACCATGGGTCTGATCTCCATCATCGTGGGCGCCATCCCGCTGATCTTCGGTATGCAGACCCCCCAGTTCCGCGTGTTTGTGGAGGGGAAGGTCTCCTTTATGGTGGGCGGTCAGGATGTGACGGTCACTGTAAACGCCTTGGTGTGCCTTGCCATTACCGCGGTGGTGCTGACGGCGATCTTTATGATGCTGCAGTTCAGCAAATGGGGCCTGTCGGTGCGTGCTACCGCCGCCAATGAGTATGTGGCCGGTATGCTGGGTATCAACACCCATGTGATCACCGCTATCTCCTGGGGCTTAGCCGGTGCGCTTGGCACGCTGGCTGCTACTATGAACGGCGGTATCAATCAGGTGGGCGTCTACTTTATGACCGGCTATCAGGTCAATGCCTTCCTTGCCGGTATTCTGGGCGGCTTTGCCACATTTTACGGTCCCGTAATCGCGGCCTTTATGATCCCGCTGGCAAACAATCTGGTGGTGTATCTGGCCAATGTGATGGGTAAGCCGGAGCTGAGCAGCTGGTCACTGGTGATCGTATACGGATTGGCACTGGTGATTATCTTCTTCAAGCCGGAAGGTATCTTCGGCAAGCGGACTGTCAAGAAGGTGTAAGCCTATGGATAAGTATTTGTATGAAAACTACGCGCTCTTCGGCACAGTGCCGAAGGAAAAGCGCAGCCTGACGGATCTGGCACGGGGCGTGCTGGCAAATCCGCTGTATCACTATCTGCTCTTTGGCGCGGTGATGCTGGTGGTGGGATTCCTTTCTGCCACCAAGGTGCTGCCCTACTCGCTGCAGTCGGGTATGGCCATCACCTTTGCCTATTCTCTGGCCTCGGTGGGCTTTTGCCTGCTGATGGGCTATTCGGGCCTTGCCTCGCTGGGTACCGGCGGCTTTATGGGTATCGGCTGCTACGCCATCCACTTTGTGATGACGGAGGCAGGTTTGCCCTTTGGTGTGGCGCTGGTGGTGGCGCTGTCCATCGGCGTGGTGCTGGGTTTGATCGTGGGCGTCGTGTCCCTGCGTATCGAGGGCATCTATCTGGTGATTTTGACGCTGGGTCTTTCTGAGATCCTGCGCAATCTGTACATCGCCGTGCAGGACAGCATCTATCTGTCCAGCTTCAAGCTGCTGGGCATCACGATCCCCCGCAGCGCCTCCGTGTATGTGGTGACGGTGTTGCTGGTGGTGATCATGATGCTGACCCACAACCTGATCGTCAGTCCGACGGGCCGCGCTATGCTGGCTATGAAGAACAGCACCGCGGCAGCGCAGGCCATGGGCATCAGCCTGATGAAGTACCGCCTGCTGGCGTTCGTCATCTGCACCGTGTATGCGGTGCTCTCCGGTATGATGCTGATGATCACCATCCGCAGCGCGATGGCCACTGACGCCAGCGGCTTCTACGCGCTGATCACCTCACTGAACATTCTGGCGGCTGTGATCATCGGCGGCTTCCGCTCCATCTGGGGCGCAGTATTCGGCACATTCATTATGTACGGCTTGCAGACTATGCTGCTCAACCGCATCCCCTTCCTGCAGGAGAATCCGGTGATTATCACCTTCGTCTCCGGCATTCTGGTGGTGCTGGTGGTGATGTTCTATCCCGGCGGCGTGGCGCAGCTGGTGCAGGAGGTACGGATGAAGCTGCGCAAGCGGCGTATGGCGCGAAGGGAGGAAAAGTATGGCAAAGACTAAACTGTTTCCCACCGCGCAGCAGCGTTTGCTGCCGCTGCAGCAGCGCCGTCGCCGTCTGCAGCTGCAGCTGGATGCGCTGGAACAGACCGTTTCTGCCCGTCAGGCGGAGAAGCTGGCGGCATACGGCGCGAAGCTGGATCGCAGCTTGATGAAGGATGCCTTCGCTGCCTGCGATAAGGAGGCCTATGCCCAGCAGATTCTGGAGCAGAAGCTGCAGAAGTTTGATGTGCGGCAGAATATGGATCGCCGCGCTGTCAATCACGGCTGCTCCAAAGCGATTTTCACCGCGGTGGAAGCCGGCGGCGATTGGCAGGAATTGCTGAAAAAGCAGCGTCAGGAGCTGGATGCGCTGGAACATAAGCGCAGCGAGTATCTGGCGAAGCTGACGGCAGAAAAAGAAGCCTTTGTGGCAAAAAACAGCTCCGCTGACGGAGCCGGTTATGAAAAAGCAAAAGAAAAAGCGCAGGCGCTCTATGAAAGCCGCCGTACTGCGCTGGAAACGGAAGGGCAGCAGCTGGTGGCGAAGAAACGTGCCAAGCTGACCGGACAGCTCGCCGCGCTGGATCGCCGGATCGCCGGAATCCGCAGCGGCGTCCGCAGCGAAACACTGCCCGAGGACGTGCTGCTGCGGGTGAAGGGTCTGAAGATGTATTTCGGCGGACTGAAAGCCGTGGACGATGTGACCTTTGATGTAAAGAAGGGCGAGATCTTCGGCCTGATCGGCCCCAACGGCGCCGGTAAGACCACCGTGTTCAACTGTATCACCCGTTTCTACGACGCCACCGACGGCAGCATCCACTTTGTCAACAAAGAGGATGAAGTGGTGGATCTGCGGCAGTTTCAGGTACACGATGTGATCCTGCAGGGCATTACGCGCACCTTCCAGAACGTGGAGCTGGTGCGTGAGATCAGCGTGCTGGACAATCTGCTGGTGGCCTGCACCCGTGAGTATCAGTCCAACCTGCTGGTGCAGGCGCTGGGTCTGCCGTCCTTGAAGAGGGAAGAGGAAGCGCTGCGGGAAAAGGCGCGGCGGATCCTGAAGTTTATGGGTCTGGAGAGCTATGCCAACTGGCTGGCCTTCGGGTTGCCCTACGGTATCCTCAAAAAGGTGGAGATCGCCCGTGCGCTGATGTCCGATGCGCGGCTGATCATTATGGATGAGCCGGCAGCCGGCCTGAACGACAGTGAGACGGCGGAGCTGACCGAAACCATCCGCCGCATCCGCGACGAATTCGGCGTGACCATTTTGCTGGTGGAGCACGATATGTCGCTGGTGATGAATGTGTGTGACACGGTGTGTGCCATTTCTTTCGGCAAAATGCTGGCCATCGGTACCAGCCGCCAGATCAAGGAAAATCCGGCGGTGCAGGAGGCCTATCTGGGTGTGGAGGGGGATGCGTAATGAAGGAAATTCTGAAAATTCAGGATCTGAAGCTGAATTACGGCCTTGTTTCCGCCCTCAAAGGAGTGGACTTGTCTGTGTCCGAGGGGCAGATCGTGGCGCTGCTGGGTGCCAACGGCGCCGGAAAAACCACCACGCTCAAGGCGGTGTCCGGACTGTTGAAGCCCTCCAGCGGACAGATTCTGTTTGAAGGACAAAACATTGCAGGCAAAAGTGCTCACCAGATCGCCCGTTGCGGCATTATGCAGTCTCCGGAGGGGCGGCACGTGCTGCTGGGGTTGACCGTGGAGGAAAATCTCCGTGTCGGCGCCCATACGATCCGCAGCAAGGCGCAGGTGAATGCCAACTTTGAGCGTGTCTATCAGCTGTTTCCGCGGCTGAAGGAGCGGGCGAAGCAGGAATCCGGCACACTGTCCGGCGGCGAGCAGCAGATGCTGGCCATCGGGCGGGCGCTGATGGGTAGTCCCAGAATGCTGTTGCTGGATGAGCCGTCGCTGGGTTTGGCACCGCTGCTGATCCGCGATATCTTTGAGGCGCTGCAAAAGATCCGTGAGGAGGGCACCACTATTTTGATCGTGGAGCAAAATGCACTGGCTACATTGAAGATTGCCGACTACGCCTATGTGCTGGAGTTGGGCAAGATCAGTATGCACGGACCGGCCGAGGAGCTGCTGCACGACAAGCGGCTGATCGAGGCGTATCTGGGCGGCTGAGCAAAGGAATCCCGCCGCAAGGCGTAACCATCAAAATAAAAAGGAGATTCGATTATGAAAAAGTTTAAGAGAATCGCAGCTCTGGCGCTGGCGCTGGTGATGCTGGTCACCGCTTTGGCTGGCTGCGGCGCAAAGGGCAAGGAAGAGCTCAAGGGCGTGACGGAAGACACCATTCTGGTGGGCAACACCGCCGGTACCACCGGTGCGCTGGCTACCATCGGCGGCCCCTTCAACATTGGTATCGAAGCCGCGTTTGCAGCCTACAATGCTGCCGGCGGTTTCAACGGCAAGTCCGTGAAGCTGCAGCACTATGATGACGGCGGCGTGGCAGCCAACTCTGTCACCCTGACCGAGCAGCTGATCCACGAGGATGAGGTGTTTGCCATCGTGGGCAACTTCGCCTCCAACTGCGTGGCAGCCAACCTGCCCGTGATCAAGGAAGCCAATGTTCCCATGGTCTACGCTGCCGCCGGTAACGACGAGCTGCTCAACGAGAAGGCCGAGGGCGCAGAGCGCGGCATTTTCCCCGTACAGCCCCTGAACTTCACCGAAGGCCGTATGATGATCCTGCGCGCTTTTGCTCCTGCTGACAATGGCGGCCTGGCCGGTACCAAGGTGGGCGTGCTGAGCAATACGGTGGAAGCCAGCCAGACGATGCTCAAGGGCATTCAGGCTGAGGCTGCAGAGCTGGGCAGCAAGAAAGACAGCATCGTCTATCAGAACGTGACCTCCTCCGACTATTCCGCCGCCGTCAGTGCCCTGAAGAATGCCGGCTGCAATGTGGTTGTTGTCACTGTGATCGGCGCAGATTTCACCTCCGCGCTGACTGCTATGGCCAATGCCAACTACTATGTCCCCGTACTGACCTCCTACAACAACGCCAATGCCGGCGTGCTGAATGATCCTGCCACCACGCTGCTGGCCAGCCAGTACACCGATGTGATCGCCAACATCCCCATTTTCGCTCAGGCTTGGCTGGATATCACCTCCACCGAGTATTATTACAACAAGGCCGACAGCGCCCTGCTGAAGAACTATGAGACGCTGGGCCTTGCTCAGGCCGGGGTTGGTATGCCCGGCTTCAAGGAGGAGTACTGGGCTGTTGCCGAGAACATCTATAACTACTGCGTCGGTCAGGGCATGGCCAATGCTTTCGCTATGAGCTATGACTCCTATGCGCTGGCCGGTTACATTGCCGGTGATCTGTTCTGCCAGGGTCTGAAGGAACTGCAGGCAAAGGGCAAGGATCTGACCCGCGCCAACTATGTGGACATTATGGAGAGCAAGGAATTCCAGGTGGCGATGGCCGACAAGATCTCCTTCGCCAACGGTATGCGTTCCGGCGTCCAGTCTTTCGCACTGACTATGTTCTACGATGCTTTCACCGTCAACAACGGTGCTTATCACTCTGCGGCCAGCGTGACCGTGCATGGCCTGACCTCCATTGAGGAGTACAGAACCCTCGTCAAGGGTTGATCCTACAAAAACAGCTGATTTTTCGAACAGTATACCGAACTGAAAAATCCCCCCACAGCCCTTTTGGGTTGTGGGGGGCAGAAATCCCCAGACAGAATAACAATTTTAACTTGGTAAAATCTTGCCGACTGCGGTAATTTGAGATAGAATAGAAGCAAATTCCAACAGAGAAGGAGATGGCAATATGGCAAAATATGTATCGATTCAGGAAGCTCTGGCAGCAGTAAAAAGCGGTGATTATATCGTCACCGGGCTGGGCGCGGGCGAGGGTCGTGAATTTATGACGAATCTGCACACCATTGCCGATCGCGTCAAGGATGTGATGGTATCCAACTGCCTGCCGATGGGCAATTATGAGTTTATGGTCAACGAGGCATATAAGCACAGCTTCCGTACCGAGGGCTGGTTCTATACCCCCGCGCTGCGCAAGGCACATCCCCACGGAAATATCGCCTATATTCCCAACCATCTGCATCTTGCTGCCAGCAAGCGTCTTTACTACCGTGAGCCTGACATCTATGTGGGCATTGCCTCTATGCCCGACAAGCACGGCTATGTGTCGCTGTCTATCAGCAACGCCTATGAGATGCAGATGCTGAAGAAGGCTAAAACGGTGATTTTGGAGATCAATCCCAATGCGCCGCGTACCATGGGCGATGTGGCTGTCCATGTGGACGAAGTGGACTATCTGGTGGAAGTGAGCTATCCCATCCCCGAGATCGCCGACGCGATCCCCAACGATAAAGACCGCGCCATCGGCAAGCTGATCGCCGATATGATCCGTGACGGTGACTGCCTGCAGCTGGGCATTGGCGGTATCCCCAACGCTGTTACCGAATTTTTGTATGAGAAAAAGAATCTGGGTGTCCATACCGAGATGATCACCACCGGTATGGTGAAGCTGGCCAAGGCCGGTGTGATCACCAACAAGTGCAAGCAGAACCACCCCGGCAAGATGGTGGCCGCCTTTGCTATGGGTACCCGTGAACTGTACGATTATGTAGACGACAACCCCAGCGTGGTGCTGCTCAACGGCGACTATGTCAACGATCCTGCCATCATCGCGTTGAACGACAATCAGGTGTCCATCAATACCACGCTGGAGGTGGATATCACCGGTCAGTGCTGCTCGGAGAGCCTCGGCTCCCGCCAGTTCTCCGGCACCGGCGGCCAGTCCGATACTGCGGTGGGCGCACAGAAGTCCCGCGGCGGCCGTTCCATCATCGCGCTGTACTCCACCGCGATGGTGAAGAATCCTGCCACCGGCGAGAAGGAGGAGGTCTCCAAGATCGTCTGCCAGCTCAAGCCCGGTGCAGCCGTTTCTTTGAGCCGCAACGATATTGACTGGCTGGTCACCGAGTACGGCGCTGTTTGCCTGCGTGGTACCGGTTTGACGGAGCGCGCCAAGCTGATCATCTCCGTGGCGCATCCGGCGTTCCGTGAGCAGCTTTTGCAGGAGGCCATTGACATTGGCATCCTGACCGCTGAATAAGAGGTGCGCTATGGCAGAATTTGCCTTTGAAGGGAAGAAGGTCTATTACGAGTGCCACGGTGAAACGGGTCAGCCGTTGGTGGTTTTGAACGGACTGATGATGTCCACCACCAGCTGGCAGCCTTTTGTGGCGGATTTTTCCCGCAATAACAGATTGGTGCTGGTGGACTTTCTGGACCAGGGCCGCAGCAGCCGTATGACGGAGAGCTACGGTCACGATGTGCAGATCCGGCTGGTCAATGCCCTGCTGGATGAGCTGGGCTGGGAGAAGGCCAATATTATGGGTCTTTCCTACGGCGGCAATATCGCCATTCAGGTGGCTTTGGCATACCCCCAGCGGGTGCGTCGGCTGATTCTGGCCAATTCCACCTGCAGAACCTCCCCGTGGCTGCAGAAGATCGGCGACGGATGGAATGAAGCGGCCAAAAGCGGCAGCGGACTGGCCTACTATCTCATTACGATCCCCACCATCTACTCCACCCGTTTCTTCGAGGAGAACGCGGCGTGGATGGAGGGACGCGAGGCAACGCTGACGGAGTATTTCTCCAACGAGGAAGTGCTGGCGCGGCTCAGCCGTCTGACGGACAGCTCCCGCCCCTTTGATGTGTCCGATCGGCTGGGCGAGATCACCTGCCCCACACTGATCATCTCCGGCTCCGAGGACGGCTTGGTCCCCCAGACGGAGCAGGAACTGCTGCGCCGCGGCATCCGCGGCAGCAGCCACGTGACCCTCAACGCCAGCGGCCACGCTACGATGTACGAGTATCCGTCGGCCTTTGCCGCGCTGGTGACCGGCTTTGCCAATTTGGGCGATGAAGCAATCACTGTTTGACCCTATCAAAATTTGCGGAGGTATCACTATGGAAAAGAAATATGTATCCATTGGAAAAGAGACTCTTGCCTATCTGGATGAGGGACAGGGCGAAGTGGTGCTGATGCTCCACGGCAATATGTCCTCTTCCGTGCACTACAGCCCGCTGATCCAGCGTCTGCAGGGCAGCTTCCGCTGCATCGCACCGGATCTGCGCGGCTTCGGTGACAGTACCTATCACCAGCGCTTTGATACGATGGACGAGCTGGCGGAGGATGTGAAGCTGCTGCTGGACGCACTGGCGATCGACAAGGTCTATCTGGTGGGCTGGTCCAATGGCGGCGGCGTGGGCCTGAAGCTGTGCGCGATGTATCCCGACAAGGTGAAGAAATTCTTCAGCATCGAAGGCGCCAGCCATAAGGGCTATCCGCTGTTCCGCAAGGACGATAAATTCCAGTCTACTACCGAACCTTATGCCAATAAGGAGGAGATGGCGGGCGATCCGATGCAGGTGGCGCCGATGCTCCGCGTGTTTGAGGGCAAGGATGCCGCTATGATGACGGCCGTCTGGGACGCTACCATCTATACGGTAGGCAAGCCCACCCGCGAGCAGAGCGAGCTCTGGATCGCCGAGACGCTGAAGCAGCGCAATCTGGTGGATCTGGACTGGTCACTGGCCACGCTGAATATGTCCGATGTCTTTACGCCTTACGGTAAGGGTGACGGCTCTTTGCGCAACATCACCTGCCCCGTGGCACTGACCATGGGCGATAAGGATGTGGTGGTACCCGGCTATATGGTAATGGAAAATTATCAGGCGCTGGGCGAGCTGGCAACGCTGCTGCCCTATGAGAATTGCGGACATTCCCCCATGGTGGACTGTCCCGACCGGCTGGCAGAAGATGTGAAGGCATTTTTTGCAGGCTGAGAAGCAGAATAAAAATCTCTCCGAAACCAAACGGTTTCGGGGAGATTTTTTGTTCCGCAAGATAAGAGATTAGCGCTGCTCATCGCAAAAACAAGAAACTGGACGAAGAGTTTCTTGCAAGGTTGGATTATTGCACCGGCTCGTGGGGTGGACAAAGGGGCAGCAACTGTCCGTTCAGCCCGAAAATACACTCTTGTATGATCCGCGCGATCTCGGCAATCGGCTTTTGGCAGTTATCCTTGAGCCACTCGGCGTTGATGGCGCTGATGCCACTCAAATAGTACATCATCACATACCGTCTGTCCTCCTGCGGATAACGGAAGCGATCGAGAATGGGATCGAAAAAGTGGGCGAACATCCGCGCGTATATGCGGTCAAAGCCCAGTGAGCTGCCGTTTGCCATTGCGGTGGCAAAAATCTCGCGGTTTTCTTTGATATAGGTGAGATAGGGTGTCAGATACCTGTCGCAGATGAAGTTCAGCTCGTGAGGTTCACACGCGGCAACATCCAGTTGGATGTTGCGGGGATCGGATATAAAATAGGAAAGAAACCCGTCAATAAGATACTGGGTCGCTTCGTTCAGCAGCTCGCCGATGGACTCATAGTGCAGATAAAAGGTGGAACGGTTCACCCCTGCCGTTTCGCATAATTCGCTGATGGTAATATAGGCCAATGGCTTCTTTTTCAGCAAGGAGATCAGAGCAAGATCCATTTTTTGGGCGGTACGAAAATACTTGCTTTCAGATTTATTCATATCTTCACTCCTTGTGTAAGGTTCACCTGCCGGTCAGTTTTCGCTGATCTCGCGGGCCAGCTGCACGATTTCATAGGCGTACTTGCTCTTGCCCTTCTCCAGTATTTTCTTGTAAAGAGGATAGTTGACACCGCAGCCAACAAAACCGATAATGCCAATCACAATACCCAACACTATACTGCCCAGACCGCTGCCGATGACCTGCATTGCCAGACACATACCCAGGCCTGCCACGAGGGAGGCGGCGATGCCGAAAGAATAGGTAAAAACGGTGGCGGGCAGCTTGGCTTTTTTATCCAGCTTGCGCAGCGCAGTGATTTTAGAGCTGTCTTTAGGCGCATATTCCTTTGCAATGGATTCTGCGATAATCTTGTCTGTGTTCATTGATAGAACCTCCTTTTTGTTTTACAGGCCTATTTTGCCGCAAAAAAGAGGGGAAGTGAACAACAACCGCGGGGAAAAGTGTTGAGCTTGTCGGGTCAATTCATTTTACCACAAAGCAGGCAGGGCGAAAAGCGCCGAAGCGCGCCGCATAGCGGCGGCTTCGCAGGCGAGGATGCCGCCACTCGCTCGCCCCTTGCGGGGCAACCGCTCGGGCATGGCAAAAGGCCGCTCATCGCGCAAAAAAGAGCACCCACCGAAGTGGATGCTCTTTGTAAGTTCCAAGAAACGATTAGCGCTTGCTGAACTGAGGTGCGCGACGAGCGGCCTTCTCTCCGAGAACCGGAGTGACCGTCTTGGTGATCTTCTGTCCGTTGATGTAGCGTACATAGGTGCGCTCTTTGGTGGAGCGAGTAACAATGTACTGCCCAATATCATCCACATAATCAAACTCAATGCCATATTTTTGCCATTCGGCAGCAGTTATTCCGTATTCATCATAGGAATAACCGCCGCCAAGCACATGAGGAGCCATGTTGTCACCTCCTTAGACGGTTAGATTAGTTCACTCCCACTCCACCGTGGCCGGTGGCTTGCTCGTAATATCATAAACGATACGGTTGATGCCACGCACCTCATTTACAATGCGAACGGAGATGCGGTCCAGGACTTCATAGGGAATGCGTGCCCAGTCTGCGGTCATGAAGTCATCAGTGGTAACGGCACGGAGCGCCAGCGTATAGTCGTAGGTTCTGCCGTCGCCCATAACACCGACGCTGCGGGTGTTGGTCAGGACAGCAAAATATTGACTCAGGAATTTGTCCTGTCCTGCCTTGGCGATCTCATCCCGGAAAATGAAATCTGCCTGCCGCAGGGTATCGGCTTTCTCCTTCGTAATATCCCCGATGATACGGATGGCAAGGCCGGGACCGGGGAAGGGCTGGCGGCTGACCAGGTATTCCGGCAGGCCAAGTTCACGGCCCAACTGCCGCACCTCGTCCTTGAACAGCATATTCAGCGGCTCAATGATCTCTTTGAAGTCCACATAGTCGGGCAGACCACCGACATTATGGTGGCTCTTGATGACAGCGGCGGTGCCAGCCCCGGACTCAATGACATCGGGATAAATGGTGCCCTGGGCAAGATAGTCCACGGCGCCGATCTTTTTGGCTTCTTCCTCGAAGACCCGGATGAATTCCTCGCCAATGACCTTGCGCTTCCGCTCCGGTTCAGCCACGCCCGCCAACTTCAAAAGGAATCGGCTCTCAGCATTGACCCGGATAAAATTCATGCTCCATTTGGAAAAAGCCTGTTCCACCTCGTCCCCTTCATTCAGACGCATCAAACCGTGGTCTACGAACACACAGGTAAGCTGACTGCCAATGGCTTCGGCCAATAGTGCCGCGCAAACGGAGCTGTCCACACCGCCGCTGAGCGCCAGCAGCACGTTGCCGCTGCCCACTTTTTCACGGATCTGGTGGATCGCTGTTTCTTTGTAATCAGCCATGGTCCAGTCGCCGTGGGCATTACAGACTTCGTACAGGAAATTGCGGATCATCTGCGTGCCATACTCCGTGTGATTGACCTCCGGGTGAAACTGAACACCATAGAAACGGTGGGTATCGTCGGCGATAGCCACATTGGGACAGGCAGTGGAATGGGCAGTCAGCTGAAACCCAACAGGCACCTTCGCCATATAGTCACCATGGCTCATCCAGGAGACGCCCTTTTCGGGCAGCCCCTTGAAGATGGGACTGGTTACATTGTAATAAGTTTCGGTTTTTCCATACTCACGGGCGGAATCATCCTGAGCAGGCGTTACCTGACCACCCAAATTGTGAGCAAGGAGCTGGCAGCCGTAGCAAATGCCGAGCACAGGAACGCCCAACTCAAAGACAGCGGGATCAACCTGTGGAGAATCTGCTTCATATACGCTGCCGGGGCCTCCGGTG
>JAGBEA010000002.1 GCA_017937195.1 Oscillospiraceae bacterium
CTGCACCAAAATCAGAGTATTGACTTTGCGCTGTCCAATCAGGTATGCGCCGATCACAGTTTTTCCGAATGCAGTTGTTGCTGAGAGAACACCCATATCTGCGGCAAGCAGGGCCTGTGCGGCAGGTTCCTGCTCTGCGCGGAGCATTCCAGCGAAAGACACGTCAATTGGACGACCGGTATATCTCAAATCCTTGATAGCGAAGGGTACTTCGTGCTGCTCCAGCAGCTCTGCCAGCGTATCCATACAGCCACGAGGGATGCCGATATAGTCATCGTCCTCATAACCGCAATCCAATACGCGGGGAGTGCCATACACCGGAAGCCGCATAGCCTGCTTGGAACGAAATTCCGGATTGGGAAACGCAGCCAGGCGCTTGATCGCATTCAATGCCATTTGAGAGAAGCCGTTCTTGTCAATATAGATCAAATTCGATACCGCAAGCGTTGCCTGCAACGGAAAATCTCCGCGAGTCAGCCTCTGACGGATCCTCTTGCGCTTCCAGGGCACCTGATCCTCCGTAACATCTGCCAATTCACCCATATCACCATTACGGCACAGCTTTTGTAAACATTCTTCCAGTTGTTCCGGTGTGATTTTAGGCAGAGAGGACAAGAATGCCCACTGGTCCGGATACGGCACAAAATCGTCATCCACAAACAGCGAATTTCCATCCTTCTGTGCCTGCCCTTGAAACGGCAGCGCGATCAGATTTCCAAAGCCGCCCTTTGGGACAATATCCTGCGACGGGAACAGCCGGTCATAGGAGGCGAAGGACAGCTCGTGTCTGTACGCCATCGTCTGGGTCAGCAGGCCGGTGCCCAAGCGGCGGGCATCGGCAGCGGAAACAGGTTCTGAAAAGAAAAACCATACGTGGGCACCGTTCCCGGAGCGGGAGCGCTCGACTGCCGGAGCAAGACCCATTTCTCGGCAGCAATTACAGAACGCAGTCACATCAAGCTGCCACTTTTCCTCGTCAAAATCCGCTGCCAACAACCATGTCCTGTTGTCAGCCAGCATGGGGTAGATCGCCGCCACATCCCGGCAAAACGGATCGCGGCCAATCAAATGTGCCTTGACCACCTCGGCTGTGAGCGGCTGGAATTCACGATTGGGGCACTCCGGACACTTATGCTTCCTTTTGTTGCACAAGTCATGCGCCCATTCGTTTTTGCAGACGGGCGTGTATCCGCTTTTGCCGGTGGTCGTGCTGTGATACCGACGGGCATACACATCCTCCCGGCCCTTGAATGCAGAGAGGAAAAACTCGATTTTCTCCTGGGCAGAACTGTGCGCATGGATCAGGCCGGTATGCGTATCTTTTATGGCACAGCAGCGCCACAGTGACTCGGAGCATACCGCCCTCTCACCGCTGTCGTCCTGACAAAGGATCTGCGGAGGTTCGCCACTCAGAGAAGGGAGAACCTCAAGGAGGGTGTATTCCTGCCCATTGATCAGTGCCTTTCGGTTCATACGCAGTTCCCCCTCATCAGAATTTTACTTTCGTCTATACTTTGTTTTTCTGCCGTTTCCGTCCTGATAAATCAGACCTTCTGCGACCATATGCTTCAGAATTCGATTGGCAGTTGATTGGCTCACATCAAGCAGTTGGTCCACATCACTGCGCACGATATACCCATTGGATCCAATGAAGTCCAAGATTAATTTCTCACCGCTTTTTGGTTCACCGGCTGGCGCCCCTGCTTTATTTCCGGCAACGTTCCGATTTGGAAGCGTAATTTTGAATGCATTGCTCGATACTTCGATTTTAGGCTTTACATCCGACTCGGCATACGCCTTCATGATTTTCGGCATACCGGTGCCGTAGGCCTCGATTAACTGCAGACGATAAAATACTGCGGCCAGCTTTGGATTTCGGCAAACGGAGAGTCCCAGCATTATATCATCCAGTTCGATACCGGTAGGCAGTCCACCTACGGAGACAAACTCGATTCGGTCATGATACACGCTGACAAGCGTGCTTGCGCTAAAAGAATAATCCCTGTGCACCAGCGAGTTCAGTAGTGCTTCACGAAGGGCTTCTTCAGGATAATCCCGCGTGTCGATCCGATATAATCCGTCGAAGGTTGCTTTCGTCTGATTGCGCATATCCAGATAACGATACAGTTCTTCCATTTGTTGAAACAGAGAACCGCCAAATTCTCTTCTGTCCTGAAAGGTGCCTTTATCATCTCCGGCAAAAACAGCGGCCTTGATCGTGCTGGCACACTGATCAGACAGGAGCAGTGCCACATTCGAGTAGATGCCATCCGTGGAGATCATTCCGAGGCTCTGCATTTTCGCAGAATCAAATGGGATGTTCTGCTTTTTGAATTGCTTTTTGGCCGCTTCAAAGCTAAGGCTTTGTTCCAGCGCGCGCATAGATTCGAAACTGTCTCCATCCGTTTCCTTGATCATTTTTCGAATCACGGTATCCGAAGCCGGATCAGCAGATGTACCGTTTCTGACATAGACCCCGCTGGGCTTTAAGCCCTTACTGCTCAAATAATACGGTCTGTCCGTTCCTTTTTGAATCGTCACAACAACAATATCCTTATCAGCGATACGCTGTGTGTCATAATGTACGAACATGGTAACATCGGGCTTAATAGAATCCCGAATCATATTGTTTATCTGCAAAGTGGCCTTGTCAGCATTTTCTACGCCCACGATGCTTCCGTCGTTGCTGACACCGATATACAGCGTGCCGCCTTTTGTATTGGCAAACGCAATGACTTCTTTGCAAATATCTCCCACGATCTCTGCTTTGAGTTCGACAACTTCGCTTTCAACAAATCGCATAACGTAGGTCCCCCTTTTCTTAATTGTCATTATAGTCATTCTTGTCATTCTTGTCAACTTGTATTCATGTAACAAGAAAACTATGATTTTCGTCTTAGAACGAACGGGGCTGATTTCATTGTTTATGCGACGCAATTTCTGAGCTGATCTCTGTGGCAAAAACGCCCGCCACCAGAGGCTATTCCGGTCGGAAGCACTTTTAATATACAGAATTTCATCCCACACAAATCCCAAAAGACGAAAGTAGTGCCTGAAACAAACAGGGCGAAAGAGTTCCAAAGAGGAACCGCAGGAGTGCCGGAAAGCGCCAAAGAGGGCGCAAGAGTCCTCGCTGAAGGTTCAGACATAGGTTTGGGAGCAGGATGCCGGGAGTTCGAGTCTCCCCACTCGGACCAAAGAGTCAAAGTTTACCTCAATGGTAAACTTTGGCTCTTTCTGCTTGCATAGGAGACTCGAAGTTCTGTCGTGACTTGCCGGTGGCAAGTCACCGCGCCAGCACGAATGTTGGCGCGCTCTATGATTTGTGCCGCCCGCGGCACAAATGCAAACGAGTCTCCCCACTCGCGCCTTGACACTTTTTTGAACTGTGATATACTTCAACCGATGAGTCACACTGCTCATCGCTGATTGCAGAGTGTTTCATCTGAGGAAGAGGAGCTAAGTTCTACACTAAACTCTGGTGCGGTACTGCAACAGTGGGTATTGTTCCTCCTTAAAATGCCCTCAGGACAATACCGATAATGAATCATTGAGCCGCTTACTGTGATTACACCAGTAAGCGGTTTTTTATCGTAAGAGGTGAAATGGCTGTTGACCGAGTTTAAAAGCGGTGGTACAATATCATTATAAAAGGCATCATTCTTCAAATTTGGGTCATTGTTTCTGTATGTTTGTTCCGGCTTATGCAAGTAAACCACCGCAAACACCCAAAAACAACGAATTAAATTTGATTTATGCTGTCCGACAATGGCTGCCCCAAAGAAAGAGGGGGAAGTGTTTTTTGTCGGGCATTATTATGCCTTTTTGTAACCAATTACAGAAAGGATTTTTTTATTATGGAACAAAATGACCTGATCTTTATCCAAGAGCAAATCGGCTACCCTTTCAACAATCCGGACTTGCTGCAGCAGGCATTCACCAGACGCTCGTATGCCGAGGAAAACGGTGGAGAGCACAACGAGGTGCTGGAGTTTATCGGGGATAAAGTGCTGGACTTTGTGGTGGTGAAGCTGTTGACCCAGCACTACGGATGGCTACATAGCCAAGAAAAAGACTTTGATCCTAACGAAGATTGGGATGAGTTCGCCTGCGAAATGAGCGAGGCGGAACTGACCGCACTGAAAGCCCAGCTTGTCTGCAAGAAATCGCTGTCGGAAAAAATAGACGGACTCGGCTTTGCAGAGTATCTTATCATGGGAAATGGTGACATCCGAAAGCATGTGGAGCAAAGTGCTTCTGTAAAAGAGGACTTATTTGAGGCGATAATCGGTGCAGTTGCGATCGACTGCAGCTATGATATGGAGAAGATCGAAAGCGTGGTTGAGTTGATGCTTGATACGCAAGCGATCTTCGATGACGAGGCAGCGGAAAACTATGTTGCCACGATTCAACAATGGACGCAGAGCAACTACCATCAACTTCCCGACTACAAATACATCGACCAAAGGAAGGAGTATTTCCAAACGATAAGTAACCAGAATCCGTATGCCCGATACCGCTGTGAGCTTCAGTTGGGGGAGAAAAAACGCGCCTACAAAGGCTGGGGAGAGTCCAAGGCAGAAGCGCGGTGGGATGCTTGCCGCAACGCATACGATGCGTTGTGGGAGGAGGGTTGGTTTTCCGCCATCTACGATGAAATCGAAAATCCCAACTACGCAGAGGCCATCAGCCAGCTGGAAATTTTGGCACGGCGCGGCTACTTTTCGATCCCTACCTACGATTTTTCCCAGACCTATGACAAGAACGGGAATCCCGTCTGGAAGAGCACTTGCCGCATAGCAGAAGAGGAAAGATCGTTTTCGGCGAAATCATCCTCCAAGAAGGACGCGAAAAAGACCGCCGCATTCAAAATGCTGCGGTATGTTCTGGACATAGAGGAGAAAATCGGGAGATGAGCAAGTGGTGCTACAACTACGATTCCGGTGACTACGAATACATCGAGCGTGATGGGTACAGCGTAGATCGGGGCGAGTATGTCTATAACTGGGACGACAGCGAATACCGCCGTGAGGAAGAGGAGCGCGAGGAAGAGGCGCGCCGCCGCGAGGAAGAAGATCGCTGGTGATCACCGCCAACCTTTATACACACATAAAATCCCCGATGTTGCATCGGGGATTTTTCTGTCCGGATTTGAGGACAGCGGGGGCGGTATGCTGACAGCAGGAAGTGAGGTGCGGCATATGGAGCATACAAACTGGCGATTCGGCGTGGTTGCCAACATAACGCAGCAGCACATCGGTGAGGACGGAAATCCGCACCGCGGCACAAAAGCCTTCACGGCAGGCACGAAGGTCTACCTTGCAGGCAAGCACTGGGACAGCCGAAGCGACTCCATCAGCGTGATCGGACGCAATCGGTTCGGCAGGATCGTGCTGCAAAGTACCCCCGTCCATTGCTTGGAGCGCGTCCGGACACAGCGGATCTGCAAGCCCCATGTGCTGGCGATCATAGACTACCTGGAAACGGCGGACGGCTGGTCTTGGTGGGCGCGCACCGCCGCAGACAGAAGTGAAACAGAGCAATTTGTGAAAGCTTGGGAAAAGCGGCTGAAATAGCCCCACACAACAGCACACCCCTCGGCAAAAGCCGAGGGGTGTGTGTGCTTTCAAAAGATCTGCGTAGGGAGTTTTTGCTTTTCCTTGGGCGGAAAATTGCCATCAAAGACCTCAGCCTCGTGTTCGTCCACGAAGTAGCCGGCGGGGTCCTTGTAGGTACCGGTGATGCCGTCAAGGAAGCCCTCGTCCAACTCTTTGATGAGGAAATAGTCCGCCGTGGGGTCGTCCGCATAGCGGATGCCCCGCGTTTTGGCTACCGCAAAGCCGGAGTGACCGTAGAAGCCGATATTGCCGGTAATCGCCAGCGCACCGGCGCCCAGCTTCCGCGCCTGCCCCATGGAGTAGTCCAGCAGGTGTTTGCCGTAGCCCTTACGCTGATAATCGGGATGGATGCTGATGGGTCCAACGGTCATCATAGGGATCACACGCCCGTCATCTGCCTTGATGGCAGAGCGGACATACATCACATGACCAATGAGCTTGCCGTCCAGTTCCATCACCAAATCCAACTCCGGCACGAAGGCAGGGTCAGTACGGAAGGTATGCAGAACATAATGCTCCAGACAGCCGGGGCGGTAGACATTCCAAAAGGCTTCCCGTGTCAGCTGCTCCACAGCGCGGTAGTCGTTGGGGGTCTCGTTGCGAATGATGATGTGTTGCATAGTTTGTTCCTCCTGAAAATTGTTTGGATCACATTTCGGGAGGCGCAGGATCGTGAGCCTCCCTTGTCAGCCCACAATCTCCAAGGTGTTGTTCAGTTTCAAACAGCATTCTCCAATTTTTATATTCCGGCATTGCCGGTACGTCCATTATACGCCCCTGCTGCGAAGAACACAAGCAAAAACGAGCCGACAAGCGTCGGCTCGTTTCTTCTTTTTACAGCCCCAGCAGCTTGCGGGGGTTATCCACCATCATGGTGTGCAGCTCCTCGGCGGAGATACCCTCTGCCTTCATCAGCGAGGCAAACAGTGCCATCCCTTCGCCGGAGGACATCCGGCTGCGCTGTCCCAAATCGGTAGACATCACCGTATGCGCCGCGCCTACACCGCGGATATACGCCGCCACATCGGCAGGCGTCAGATTGTCGATGGGCATCAGCGCGTAGCTCTGCTCGGCATACACACCGCCCAGCGCCGTCAGCTGCAGAATATCGGCAACAGACAGCTCTGTGGTCTCGTAGGCGGGATGGGTGAGGATGATCTTCTCCACGCCCATATTCCGCGCCAACGGCACAAGGTGGAACACCTCTTCGCGGGACACGTGTCCCGTAGCGAGGATCAGATCGTTATCGGCAATGATGCGCAAAATCTCCTTGAGATTTTCCTGCACCTCAGGGGCGGTGAGGCAGATAGGAGGCACCTGCTCCACGCTCGTGCCGGTGATGAGTCCGTCCGTCCATTCGGGCGGCACATCGTACTGCTCACCGTCGGCCTTGCGCACCGCCAAGTGCGCCGCGGCGTGGACGGTAGGCATCCAGACCATCTTCAAAAGCTGCCGCCCATTGTGCTGCATTCCCAGCGAGGCACGCAGCGCAAAGGGGTTCAGTCCACCCAGATAGTGGTTCAGTGTTACGCTGCCCCACACGTTATCATAGCCGCGCTCGTGGGCCATTTTCACGAAGGGGACGGTGGAAAAATAGTGGCTTTTCAGCACCGCGCCACCCATACCCTCGCCGCGCAGTGCTTCACCTGCCTCGATGGCATCGTATTTGCGGGGGATCACCTCGGGACCTGCGTGGAGGTGGAGATCAAAGCTTCCTCTCACTTGGCAGCCGCCTTTTCGTCGCACTGGCGGTTGACCTCGGCCAGATATCCGTGGAACTTCTCGATATTAGCCGCAGAGGGCTTGGGGGTCAGCTTGCTGACGATGAAGAACACCAGCAGGTTGCACACCAGACCCCAGAAACCGCTGGACAGACCCAAAGGAGTCTTGATGGCGGGGACATACTGGGTCAGCACCACCACGGTGACGCCCACGATCAGACCGGAGATAGCGCCCATCTTGGATGCACCCTTCCAGTACAGCGCACCGATCAGGGAGGGCAGGATCTGCAGGCAGCCGCCCAGCGCGATGGTGACGATGGTGGTGATGAGGGCGTTGGAGTACTGGCTGAGGACCAGCGCCGCGGCACTGATGACAACGATGAACACCTTGCCGGCAAACAGCGCCTTCTTATCGCTGACATCCGGCTTCACGCCCTTGTACAGATCCACCGTGAAGATGGAAGAGGCGGAGTGCAGCTGAGAGTCGGTGGAGGACATGGTAGCGGCCAGCGCGCCGGCCATCACCAGACCCACCAGAATGGGGGAGGCATACTGGGTCAGCATCATAGGCACCACCTGATCGGCCTTTTCCAAACCGGGCATATACACCACGCCGGAGAAGGCAATGATCATAATGGGCACATAGAAGAAGATCAGGTAGATGGGCGTGGTGACCGACAGCCACTTCAGCGTCTTGGGGTTCTTCACGGCGAAGAAACGCTGGAAGGAGGGCGGATAGATGGAGATACCGAACAGAGAGATAAAGGAGGTCATATAGGTAGGCCAATACTCCACGGGGATCAGCACCTTCTCGGGGAAGTCGGTTGCCATGGTCTGCATCAAAGCGGTCCAGTTCATGCTGCCGCTGGTGCGCACCAGCACAACGCCGCCGGCGATCCAGATCATCACGATCATCAAAACACCCTGAATGGTATCCGTCCATGCCACGGCCTTGAAGCCGCCCAGCAGGATGTAGCCAATGATAACAGCATACAGAATCACGCAGCCCATCAGGTAGGACACGCGGCCCTCGGAGATGGTCTGGAAAATGATGCCGCCGGCTGCGATCTGGGACTGCAGATAGGGGACGAGGAAAATGAGGCTGACGATGGCCACCAGATAGCGCAGCGTCTTGCTCTCATAGTAGTCACCCACCAGCTCGCCCTGAGTCATATAGTTGTACTTCTGACCCAGATACCAGGTGGGACGGCCGATGATGTAGATCATCAGCGGGCTGACCACGCAGGAGGTAAAGGTTGCGAAGAATTTGATGCCGGCGGAATACATCTGTCCGGCGGCGCCGATGAAGGCGAAGCTGCTGTGGAAGGTGGCCACATAGGTGAAGAAAGCCACGAACGCGCCCAGCGAGCGGTTGCCCACGAAATAGTCAGCCAGAGAGGTCTGACCCTTGGTGCGGGTGAACACACCCACGGCGATCACGACGGCGCAATAAATCGCCACGATGATCATAATGATCTGCCAGTTAGCCATAGTTCGCTCCTCCTTCCTTTAGTCACGCATCACTTTCCAAGCCAGCAGCACACCGGCCAGAACCAGCAAAGAATAGGCGGTCCAGAAATAGAACACGCTGAAGGGCAGTCCCAGAATCACGGGGGTCAGCTTGGTGGAAGCCCATGCTCCGATGGGATAATTGACCAGCGCAAAGGCCAGCACCCACAGCGCCGTAAAGATCACACGGCGGGTCTTGCGGTTTTTCATATGAAATCCTCCTGACAAACAATTCAACTTGCTAACGCTTTAGCTTGGTAGAGTGTAACATATTTACAAAATCTTGTCAACAGCCGGAGGAAGAATATTGTCAAAACGGGGCGGTTTCCTTCGCCGCCGGCTTCGATGCGGCAGCAGGCCGCTTTCACTGTGCATCCGCAACCGACTATAACCGTACGCCCTGCGGCGAAAAAACAAATATTCAAAAATTCGTAATGACTTTTCCTGCCAAATGGGGTAGAATGATAGGCAATGTATGCTTGAGGAGGATTTCCCTTTGAAAAAGATCTATGAAGCGGTGGATCGCTTCTGCGCGCGCAACCCGCGCTTCGGTATCCCCAACCTGATGCTGTATCTGTCCATCGGCACGGTGATCGTCTATGTGCTGATGATGCTCAGCGACTATACTGCCGTCAGCTTTCTCACCTTCAATCTGGCAAGTGTGCTGCGCGGTGAGATCTGGCGCATCATCACCTACATCTTCGTGCCGCTGTACGGCTCGCCCTTCAACCTGCTGATCGCCCTCTATTTCTACTACTGGATCGGCTCCACGCTGGAGCGGCAGTGGGGCACCGCTAAGTTCAATCTCTACTACTTCAGCGGCGTAATTTTGACGGTGCTGGGCGTCACCATCGCCAGCCTCGCCACGGGCAACCACTGGTTGGGTCTGGCAGGCACCCACTATGTGAACCTCTCTATGTTTCTGGCCTTCGCCGCCCTCTATCCCGATGCGCAGGTGCTGCTGTTCTTCCTCATCCCCGTGAAGATCAAGTGGTTGGCGTGGCTGGATATCGGCGTGTTCGCGCTGGGCATCATCCGGTCGATCATCTACCCCGACATCATCGGCATCGTGGTGCCGCTGGTGGCGCTTCTCAACTTTGCCGTGTTCATCTGGCCTGAGGTGCGGTATTTCGCCCAGCGCAAGCAGTATCAGCACTCCCGCCAGACGGTGCAGTTCAAAAAAGCGGTGAAGCAGCAGCAACAGCAGCGGGGCTATCACCACAAGTGCTGCGTCTGCGGCAAGACGGACGCCGACTACCCCGATCTGCAGTTCCGCTACTGCAGCAAGTGCGCAGGCTATCACTGCTACTGCGAGGAGCATATCTTCTCCCACGTGCATTTCACAGAGGACTAACAAAAACCGACGGAGGGTTACCCTTCCGTCGGTTGTTTTTTTGTGTGTCACAGCATGATAGGTGAGATGCGGTAATCCCGTCCGCAGATGCTGTTTTTCAGCTGCGGATAGGCGAGGGTATAGAGGTCGTATCGGGTGGCCTCGGCGTGCAGCAGCTCCTCCGCCGCTGCGCCCAGCGCCGATACATCCGCCGCCTTGGTCAGCACGGGTGCGCCGCTGTCGCGCATCTGCCGCAGCAGCTTCCGCCCCCGCTCATTGGCGGCAAGCACGCGCAGATAGGGCGGCTCCTCCCCCGCCGCGTTCAGCTCCAGATACGCCGCAAGCAGCATCCGCCGCAAGCGTGCGTGGGTATAGCGCTTGGTCTTGGCCTCGTCCAGCAGCAGCTCCAAATCGTAGGCTTTGCGCACCGCCTGATAGAACCGATGGTGCAGCCCCTCGCTGCCGCCTGCATAACGGGCGAAATCCTCTTCGCTCATACGACGCAGATGGGACAGCACCGCGCAGCTGCAGTTCTCCATCGTAACGGGCGCGCGGCCTGCCGCTATCTCGCGCTGCATAATCATCGCCGCCTCAGCAGGCAGAAACGCCAGTGCCTCCTCCCTCTTCCCTGCCAGCAGCAGCTGGCGGATGT
This sequence comes from Oscillospiraceae bacterium, assembly GCA_017937195.1. Taxonomy (GTDB): domain Bacteria; phylum Bacillota; class Clostridia; order Oscillospirales; family Oscillospiraceae; genus Vescimonas. The sequence continues at coordinate 10,834 of JAGBEA010000002.1, forward strand.
GGGTGGCGGAAGCGATGCCCTCACTGGGCGCGCCGTCGTGGGCAGCACCGGTGCGCGGTACGGTGATGGGGGTCATATCGCTTTTCAGCTTGCGCAGGGCGCGGCAGTACTCCACGCCCAGATTGTTGTTGGGGGTATCCAGCAGCGCTGCCGTCTCCTCACCCAGCAGCTGCGCCGCAGCCTCACGGCGGCACACGGCAAAGGTCTTGTTGCCCTGCATCAGCTTTTGGCGTAAGATGTCCGCGTAATCCGCGCCGTCCAGTGCCTGCGCCAAGGTCATCAGCGGCGCGGCATCACCGCACTCGCTGCCGAAGGCCAGATGGGTCACCACACCCGTCCGCGCCAGTGCCGACACGCCGCCCAAGGCGAACACCTCCGCTGTGGCAGCAGACCACGGGGCAGGCAGTTCCAGCACCACATCGGCGCCGCCGCGCACCGCCATCTCGGCGCGGGCGAACTTGTCCGCCACGGCGAACTCGCCCCGCTGGACGAAGCTGCCGCTCATAACGCAGACGATGCCGTCCATGCCCTTTTCGCGCAGCTGCTGCAGCATCCACCCGTGTCCCAAGTGGAAGGGGTTATATTCACATACGATTCCCGCCACGGGCATTTGTGCCACCTCCTTGGGCTGTTGGTGATGCTATTTTATCACACGCTGCACCGCGCCGCAAGGCTTGACATTTTCCCTGCGGGGTGGGACAATGGATGCAGAAAAAAAGAATCGGATGCTTCAGGCAAGGGCTACGGAGATACTCCGCAGGCACGAGCCACATCCGATTCTGCTATCAGTATAACTGCTTTTTAACAAAAGTCAATCACAAAGGAGAACCACTATGAAGATCGGTCTTATTTACGCAATGACACTGGAGATCGAGAGCCTGCTGACCCAGCAGAACGCCCAGCCCCTGCAGACGGTGGCAGGTGTGCCGTTTTACCAGATCCGCGAGGGTGTGATCGCCTGCGCAGGCGGTGTGGGCAAGGTGAATGCCGCTATGGCCACACAGCTGATGATCTCCCTCTATCAGCCCGACCTGATCCTCAACGCAGGTGTGGCAGGCTGTTTTGAACACGCCGAGATCGGCGATCTGGTGCTGGCGGAGGCCTTCATCCAGCACGATATGGACACCTCCAACATCGGTGACCCCGTGGGCTTCGTGTCCACCGTCAACACCATCTCCTTCCCCACTGCCGAGTTCGAAAAGGCCAAGGCCGCTATGGACAAGGTGGGTATGCCCTACCGCACGGGTCTGGTGGCATCGGGCGACTGGTTCGCCGTGGATTGCGACCGTGCCCGCTGGATCCAGAAGACCTTCGATCCCCTGCTGTGCGAGATGGAGGGCTGTGCCATCGCGCAGGTGTGCCTGCGTAACGGCGTGAAGTTTATGTCCCTCAAGTCCGTGTCGGACTGCCTCTTTGAAAACGACGATTTCTACTTCAACTTCCCCACTGCTATGAAGGATCTCAACCGCGTGGTGGTGCAGTTTATGGACAATCTGGAGCTGTGATGAAACGGTAACCACCCACCGCTGAATACAGCGGTGGGTGGTTATGATTCATCTTCCGTTTCCTGCAGGTACAGTTCCTCGCACTCCTGCTGGGCAAGAATCAGCCGTTCTTTTGCCTGCCCATAGTTTTGCCGTTCCAACTCCTCCAACGCATCGGTGACAGCGTTGAACAGCCGACAGTACATTTTTTGGTACATACGCCTTCCCCCCTTTCTGCTTTCCATTATACAATATTGTGGAGATACCCACAATATTGTTTTTTCATTTTCCACATATAATGGACTTATCAGAAGAAAAAGGCGGTGAAGACCATTTTTGATTATAGTCCCTTGTGGAAAACCATGCAGGAAAAGGGCGTGTCCCAGTATCAGCTTTTGAAAAACGGCATCGACAACAAGACGCTGGATTCGCTGAAAAAGAATAAGAACATCACGATGGTCACGCTGGAAAAGCTGTGCCGCATTGTAGGATGTTCACCCAACGATGTGGTGAAATTTGAATAACAAAGTCATCGGGCGGTCAGCGCGGTGACTTTTGTTTTTGTCCCCCCAATTCCCTGCAAATTTTTGCCGAAAATGCTCCAATTTTACCTTGACAAACCCTTTTTGCGCTGATATACTTGTAAGGCCGCTTTGAATGGGTACAAAGATCCGATCCAAGGATCGGACGCCCCCGACAGCGAGTCCGTAATAAAGGAAAGGCAGGTGCAACAAGTAATGCAGGCTATTATCGTGACCGGTGGTAAGCAGTACAACGTCTCCGAGGGCGACACTCTGTTTATCGAGAAGCTGGAAGTCAACGCCGGTGATTCCGTGGTGTTTGACCAGGTTCTGGCAATCGTCGATGGCGAGAACACCAAGTTCGGCACTCCCGTGGTGGAGGGCGCTAAGGTGGACGCTACCGTCGTGAAGAACGGCAAGGGCAAGAAGATCCGTATCTTCAAGTACACCCCCAAGAAGGGTTACCGCAAACGCCAGGGTCATCGTCAGCCCTACACCAAGGTCGAGATCAACAAGATCTCTTTCTAATGTAGTATGACGACCGTTACCTTCCTCACAGAGGAAAGCCGCATCATCGGATTTGATGCAATCGGCCACAGCGGCTGGAGCGAGGCAGGCAGTGATATTGTCTGCGCTGCCATCACCAGCGCCGTCCGGTTGGTGGATGCCACCATTAACACCGTGATGGGTCTGTGCGCCTCGGTGAAAGTCAATGAAAAGGACGGCTCCATCGCCTTCCGTCTCCCCGGCGGTCTCGCCCCCACGGCTGAGTCCACCTGTCAGAACGTAATGACCGGTCTGATGGTCTTTCTGGCGGAGCTTCATGACGAGTATCCCGAAAACATCGAAGTTATGGAGGCGTAAGCTTCCTTCCCCCTTCAAAATCATCTTACAGAAAGGATGGTACTGAAATATGCTGAACATTGGTCTGCAGTTCTTCGCCCACAAAAAAGGTATGGGCTCCACCAAGAACGGCCGTGATTCTGAGTCCAAGCGTCTGGGTCCCAAGCGCGCCGACGGTCAGTTCGTTCTGGCCGGCAATATCCTGGTGCGTCAGCGCGGCACCCACATCCACCCCGGTAAGAACGTGGGCATCGGCACCGATGACACCCTGTTCGCCAAGGCTGACGGTGTGGTGCGCTTCGAGCGTCTGGGCAAGGATCGTAAGCAGGTTTCTGTTTACCCCGCCGAGTAATCAAAACACATAATAAAGCTCCCCAACCCTCGCGGTTGGGGAGTTTTTTATTGTTTAACCCATATCCCCTGCTTCTTCAGCGGGGTTATAGGTACCATCTTTGAAGTCCATATAGATATTCTCGCACTCTACTTGCGCCTCACACAGCCGTTCATACGCCTGCCCATAGTTCAAATGCGCCATATCCTCCAAGCTGTCTGTCACCGCGTTGAACAAATGCAGATACATCTTTTTGTACATTGTTATTCCTCCTCTTGTTTTTCTTTCGTATGCTATAACGTAAGCTATTATAGATGCTATAATCAGCATAGCATATCGCATACAATTAAACAAGAGGTGATTGCGATGGCTAATTTTATCCCCAAGCAGTACAAGAAAGAACCGATCACGATCCGCTTTACTATGGAAAAGCTGGCAAAAATTGACTAAAAAGCGGCTCAATACGATATGAGTCGGAGTGAATTTATCAACCAGTGTGTTGATTTCGCTTTAGAGCACCTCGGCAAGGACGAGGACGAAGCATAACGGAATATGAAGGTGGACGGAGGAAACTCTGTCCACCTTTTCTTTTGCGCTGGCAGGAAAAGGGGAACGACGCTCCGCTGGGATACTTTTGTCACCAGCGACAAAAGTATCAAAAACGCCGCAAGGAACCGATGGTTCCTTGACCTCCTTTGCTCTATCGCGGCGCATCCGTAAATCGTCTAAATGTGGCATTGCCTATGCGACTTATTCGCTCAGCCGCTCCCTACTCAAAATGTAGGAGCAGGTACTTCTACCGGCTATAAATGTAAGCGGCTAAGCGAGTTAGAAGCAGGGTCAATGCAGTGAAGCACCAACGGAAAGATGCTGCGTGTGCAGTCGCGCGGCTGATAGCAAACTGTATTTGCCTGATTTCCGCTCGCGAGAGGGAATTCTTAAAACCGCAGGTTTTAAGCGGCGTTCTTTGGTGACTTTCTTTTGCTGATGAAAGAAAGTCACCCGTCGGAGACTTCTGCGTCCGGCGGAGACAAACCCTTCACCTGTACCAAACCCTTGACGAGCCTTGTATTTTCCAGTAAAATGGGACAAAATGGTTTAGTATGCCCATCACCCAATAAGGAGGTTTTCATATATGGCAAACGGATTTATCGATAAGGCCCGGATCACTGTGCGCGCCGGCAACGGCGGCAACGGCGCAGTGGCATTCCACCGGGAAAAATATGTGGCGGCAGGCGGCCCCGTAGGCGGCGATGGCGGCAACGGCGGCAGCATCATCCTGCAGGTGGACGACAATATGTCCACGCTGATGGACTTCCGCTACAAGCGCAAGTACACCGCCGAGAACGGTATGGACGGTCAGGGCGGACGCCGCACCGGTAAGGACGGTCAGTCCCTCATCATCAAAGTCCCCCGCGGCACACTGGTGCGCCACGCGGAGACCGGCGAGATCATCAAGGATATGTCGGACAGCGAGCCCTATGTGCTGTGCAAGGGCGGTCGCGGCGGCTGGGGCAACCAGCATTTCGCCACCCCCACCCGTCAGGTACCCCGCTTCGCCAAGGCAGGTCTGCCCGGGCAGAGTCTGGACGTGTTTCTGGAGCTGAAGCTGCTGGCTGATGTGGGTCTGGTGGGCTTCCCCAATGTGGGCAAGTCCACGCTTTTGAGCGTGGTCAGCAAGGCACATCCCAAGATCGCCAACTATCACTTCACCACCCTCTACCCCAATCTGGGCGTTGTGTGGGTGGAGGACGGCGTCAGCTTCGTGATGGCGGACATTCCCGGCATCATTGAGGGCGCCAGTGAGGGTGCAGGCTTGGGTCACGACTTCCTGCGCCACATCGACCGCTGCCGCCTGCTGGTGCATCTAGTGGATGTGTCCGGCAGCGAGGGGCGCGACCCCATCACCGATTTTGACACCATCAACGCAGAGCTGCAGCAGTACAGCGAGGACTTGGCGCAGCGCCCTCAGATCGTGGTGGCCAACAAAACCGACCTGCTGGCTGACCGCGAGCCGCTGGACGCCTTCCGCGCCCACGTGGAAGCGCTTGGCTACACCTTTATGGAGATGTCCGCCGCCACCCATCAGGGCACGCGGGAGCTGGTGCAGCGCATCGCGCAGCTGCTGTCCACTCTGCCCCCCGTCACCGTGTACGAGCCGGAGTACGTGCCCCGTCCGCCGGAGATCGACACCTCCGAGCCGCTGCATATCGAGCGCGACGACGATACGTGGCTGGTGGAAGGTCCGTGGCTGCAGCGCCTGATGGCCAACATCAACTTCTCCGACTACGAAAGCCGGATGTACTTCGACCGTATGCTGCGCCAGTCGGGTCTGTTTGACCAGCTGGAGCAGATGGGCATCGAGGACGGCCACATCGTGTCCATGTATGATTTGGAATTTGAATATCAACACTAAAAAACGCATATTTTTCGCGCCTCCGCTCACACTATGGGCGGAGGTGTTTTTTATGGCCGATTCTCTGACCGACCTTTTGAACCGCAATGCGGCAGCCTATGAATTTTTCTACTCCCTGACCCCTCAGCTGCAGCAGCTGCTGCGCCACCGCGACATCCATACACTGGACGAGCTGCACCGCGCCGCCGACGATATTATGCTGCGGCAGCGCCCGCAGGCATTCTGAAAGGAGAAAACATTATGTCAACCACTCAAACTGTAGATATTTTGAAGGAGTGCGACAGCGGCGTGAAGATGGCGCTGGCGGCACTGGACGACGTGTGGGAGCACATCCGCGAGCCGGAGCTGCGCGCCATCCTCAACACCACCCGTGCACAGCATCAGCTGGTGGGACGTGAGGTGCAGTCGCTGCTGCAGGAGTACGGCGGCAAGGAGAAGTCCCCCAATCCGGTGGCGCGGAGTATGTCCTCTATGATGACCGGAATGAAGCTGGGTATGGACAAGACCGACCGGGCGGCGGCAGCTGTGCTGACGGAGGGGTGCGCCATGGGCATCCAGTCGCTGCACCGCTATCTCAACGAGTACCGCGGCGCGGAAGTCCCCGCCCGCGCGCTTTGCCGCACGCTGGTGGCTATTGAAGAGCAGCTGGCGTGCGATGTGCGGCGGTTTTTATAAAAGATCCCCCAAGGGGGATCTTATTTTGCGCCAGCCTGCCATTCCAGCCGACGAACTTGTCGAATCTTGACAGTTGTGGTATACTAAGGCGTAATTATTCTATAATGGGATCATATGTTCCCAATCTATTGCGTGAGGAAACGCCTATGAAAAGTAAGAAACAACCCTGGATCCGACTGCGGCACCGCATCATTACCGCCATTTTGATGCCCTTTCTGTCGGTCTATACCCGCTGGAAATACGGCGTGGAGATCCCCCGTTTTGACCACGGCGGACGGCAGTATCTGGTGATGATGAACCATCAGACCGCGTGGGATCAGTTCTTTGTCAGCCTCGCTTTCCGCAAGCCTGTATACTACATCGCCAGTGAGGACCTGTTCTCCAAGGGCTTCATCTCCCGCCTGCTGGAGTGGGCGGTGGCACCCATCCCCATCCGCAAGCAGACCACCGATCTGCGTGCAATGCGCACCTGCGTGCAGGTGGCAAAGGAGGGCGGCACCATCGCGCTGGCACCCGAGGGTAACCGCACCTTCTCAGGGCGCACCTGCTACTTCAATCCCGCCATCGTGAAGCTGGCGAAAATGCTGAAGCTGCCGCTGGCCATCTTCCGCATCGAGGGCGGCTACGGCATCCACCCCCGCTGGAGCGACGCGGTGCGCAAGGGCAAGATGCGCGCCTATGTGGGGCGTGTTATTGAGCCCGAGGACTACCTCTCCCTCTCTGCCGAGGAACTGCACCAACTGCTGGCACAGGAGCTGCACGCCGATGAGAACTGCGTGGACGGCGAATATCACCACCCCCAGCTGGCGGAGTATCTGGAGCGGATGGTCTATGTCTGCCCCGATTGCGGCTTGAGCGAGTTTGAAAGCAGCGGCGACACGGTGACGTGCAAGCGCTGCGGTCTTAAGGTGCAGTATCTGCCCACCAAGGAGCTGCAGGGCGTGGATCGCCCGATCCCCTTCCGCTTTTTGGGCGAGTGGTACGACTATCAGGAGTCCTTCGTCAACGATCTGGACCTCTCCCCCTACACCGATGCCCCCATCCACACCGCCCGTGTGCAGTTTTCCGAGGTGATCCTCTACCACAACAAGCAAGTGCTGTTGGGCGATACGGAGCTGCGGCTCTACGGTGACCGGCTGGAGGTCGGCGAGGGCGAGTTGCCCCTTTACACCCTGCATTTTGATGACACCTCCGTGATCACGGTGTTGGGCAAGAACAAGCTGAACATCTATCACGGCGACACGCTCTATCAGGTGAAAAGCGGCAAGCGCTTCAATGCGCTGCAATATATGAACATCTTCTACCGCTATCAAAACTGTAAGGACAGCGCCGCGCACAGCACCTTCTTAGGTCTGTGATCCATATTCCCCCACCTTTTGCGATGCAAAAAGGAGCTTTCCCACGGGAAAGCTCCTTTTTTATCACAATTTACAGAAAGAACAGCTTGGCAGCCACAGTCATCACCACAAGAAAAATCGCATTGATCAAGGTAAAGAGTCCGAAATACAGCTTGCCGTGTCCGGGATAAAGCACGCGGAACTCGCTGAAGGTGATGAGGCTGGCAAGGGAGGCGATCAGCGTGCCGGCACCGCCAATGTTCACGCCCAGCAGCAGCGGATGATAGTCGGTGGTGAAGCGGGAGAACAGAATGGCCGTAGGTACGTTGGAGATCACCTGACACGAGGCGATGGACACCAGCAGCGTATCCTTTTCCAGCAGGGTGGAGAAAAAGGCGCTGACGGCATCGATGCGGGCAAGGTTGCCGGAGAAAATGAAGAAGCAGAGGAATGTGCCCAAGAGGCCGTAGTCCACATCCTTGAGGGCGTCGGGGTCTGCCAGCAGCATCACCAGCGGCACGAAGATCATACCCACAAACACCGATACCACACGGAACACGATCAGCACCGAGATGAGGAACAGCACGATGTACAGCGCCGCGCGGCGCACATTCAGCTTCTCGGGAAACTCCTCAGCGATGTGCAGCTTCTCCGGCTTCACCAGCAGACAGCACAGCGCCAGCAGCGAGATGGCCAGCAGAAACGGCGGCAGCATCATGGCGCAGAACTCGCCGGCGGGGATGTTGAAATAGGTGTAGAGATAGAGATTCTGGGGATTGCCGAAGGGGGTCAGCATACCGCCCAGGTTGGCGGAGATGTTCTGCAAAATGAAGAGGTACGCCATATACCGCTCCTGCCGCGTCACACTGAGGGCGAAGTAGCCAAGGGGCAGGAAGGTAATGAGCGCCATATCGTTGGCGATCAGCATCGACCCCACAAAGGTGATCAGCACCAGCACCAGAAACAGCAGGCGCAGGCTGCCCGACAGCAGCACCAGCTTGCGCGCCATAATGGTGAAGAACTTGATGTTGCGCAGCGCGCATACCACCACCAGCGTCAAAAACAGACACGACAGCGTTTTCCAGTCAAAATAATCGGCATAACCGCTGTCGGGCGGCACAAAAAAGCAGGTGACCGCCGCCGCCAGCAGCGCCACACAGAACACCACATTTTTCTTGATGAATCGAACCATACTTCCCTCTCCCATTTTTCGGCATCGGCTGACATCATACACCCAACGCAAGCCGTTTGCAAGAGGGATTTTGCATAAACCGATCCCCCGTCCGCAGCGGACGGGGGATCGGTTTATCTTATTCGTTGCCCTCAAACTTGGGGATGGAGTCAAAGCCGCGCTGCAGCTCCTCATCCGTGGGGATATAGTCGGACATATCGCCGTCGTTGAACTTACCGTAGGCCACCATATCGAAGTAGCCGGTGCCGGTAAGGCCAAACACGATGGTCTTTTCCTCGCCGGTCTCGCGGCAGCGGAGGGCCTCGTCCATGGCGACGCGGATGGCGTGGCTGGACTCGGGGGCGGGCAGGATACCCTCGCACTTGGCAAACTCCTGCGCCGCGGCAAACACGCTGGTCTGCTCCACAGTGCGGGCCTCGATGAGACCGTCGTGGTACAGCTGGGAGACGATGGCGCTCATGCCGTGGTAGCGCAGACCGCCGGAGTGGCTGGCGGCGGGGATGAAGCCGTTGCCTAGCGTATACATCTTCTGCAGCGGGCAGATAGCGCCGGTATCGCAGTAGTCATAGCGGTACACGCCGCGGGTCAGGCTGGGGCAGGAGGCAGGCTCCACGGCAATCAGCTTATAGTCCGCCTCACCCCGCAGCATCTCGCCTGCGAAGGGAGCGAACAGACCGCCCACATTGGAGCCGCCGCCGGCGCAGCCGATGATGATATCGGGCTTGATGTCGTACTTGCGCAGCGCCGTCTGGGTCTCCAGACCGATGATGGTCTGGTGCAGCAGCACCTGCGAGAGGACGCTGCCCAGCACATAGCGGTAACCCTCACGGGAGGTGGCAGCCTCCACCGCCTCGCTGATGGCGCAGCCGAGGGAGCCGGAGGTGCCGGGGAACTGCTCGAGGATCTTGCGTCCCACAGCGGTGGTGTCGGAGGGAGAGGGTGTCACATTGGCGCCGTAGGTGCGCATCACCTCGCGGCGGAAGGGCTTTTGCTCATAGGAGCACTTGACCATATACACATGGCAGTCCAGTCCCAGATAGGCGCACGCCATAGACAGCGCCGTACCCCACTGACCTGCGCCGGTCTCGGTGGTAACGCCTTTGAGTCCCTGATTCTTGGCGTAGTACGCCTGCGCGATGGCGCTGTTCAGCTTGTGGGAGCCGGAGGTGTTGTTGCCCTCAAACTTATAGTAGATCTTGGCAGGGGTCTGCAGCTTCTCCTCCAGACAGTAGGCACGCACCAGAGGCGAGGGGCGGTACATCTTATAGAAGTTGCGGATCTCCTCGGGAATGGGGAACCACGCGGTGGTGTCGTCCATCTCCTGCTGCACCAGCTCGGAGCAGAACACCTGCCCCAGCTTCTCTGCCGTGATGGGCTCCATGGTCTCGCCGTCCAGCAGCGGCGCAGGCTTATTGGTCATATCAGCGCGAACATTGTACCACGCACGGGGCATCTCGTCCTCGCTCAGATAAATTTTATAAGGGATCTTCTTCTCTTCCATGGTCGTTTCTCCTTTACATTTTTTCGCATTTGCCCGTTTTTCTCCTCAAAAACGCCATCGAAAGTCCAGATGTGTCATAAAACTGCCTCCTTGCAAATGCAAAAACTCCTGCCCCATGCTGCCATGGGACAGGAGTAAAAAAACTTCTGCGGTACCACCCAAATTGACGCCAAAGCGCCCACTTTGCACGCACAACTATGCGCTCCGCCACGGTAACGGCTGCGGCTGCCGTCGATCACTACTGGGGAGATCTCCCGTTCGCATCGCCCTCGTAAGGCCATTCGCCCTGTCCTCCCCCACTGCGATCACACCATCCGCAGCTCTCTTTGCGCTTTGGGCAGGGTTACTTCTCTTACTCAACGGTTTATTGCTATTGTCTGCACTTTAGCACCATCGGCGCCATTTGTCAATGACTTTCCTCAAATCAGCCGCAGTTTTTCATCCACCAGCACGCCATCCACCTCGATGGTCAGCAGTCCTCCCGGCAGTTGTTTTGCCTCGATCAGTTTGCCGCTTACACGGGCGGACAATGTGTATGCGCCCTCCATCACGCCCTCGCGCTGGGCGTAGAGCTTTCCGTTGACCACCAGCTCTGTCAAGCCGTAGCTGCGGCGCACCTCGATAGTATCACCGCCGTGCTGCGTGGAGAGCAGCACACGGAATTTCCGCTCCTCCTGCGGCATACCCAGCGAAGGAGTGTTGGGCTGCACAACGATGGAGGCATCGCGGAACTCCACATCCTCCACAGCGCGGGGCGCGGGTGCAGACGGTTCTTCCTGCTCCGCCATGGCCTGCTTGCCGCTGGAGATGCCGAGGATCATACTTGCCACCAGCCAGATATGGAACAGAATATCCACAAGGAAGTTGATCATCTCGCCGCTGAGGGCATCGTACACCACCAACCCCGTATCGACCAGCAGCATTACCAGCGCTACGACCAGCCAGCCGCGATGCTTCTTGGAGAAGATCCAGCTGAGCAGGATGGGCAGCAGTACCAGCACCGCTCCGCCCAGACAGATCAGCAGATAGACGATATTGCCGCTCAGTTCGTACAGCTCCCGACCGATCAGCGCCAAAAGATAGGCGCCATAGTCGGAGAACACGAAATAGGTGTAGCTGCCCACGGAGGCCATCACCATATTCACCGCGCCGAAGATCAGCACCAGCAGCAGATTGGATCTGGCGGACTGATAGCGGCGCATGGCCGGTGACGCGCCCGCCATATTTCTCTTTCCCATACTTTCCCTCTCCTTGTTTCTCTCTAATTACAGCGCCCGCATGGACTCGCTGCGCAGACCGTAGCCCTCCAGTCCCTGCGCTACCCGATGGAGCAGCGCCTCGCGGTCGGCGTTCAGCGTGCCTTTCAATGTCAGATAGTTGGAGGCGTGGTTCATGCGGAACACGCTGCCCTCGCTGTCGATATGCTGCAGGAAAATGGCCGTTTCGCGCAGCACATCCACCGCGTCCAGCACCTGAAAGCTCCCCTCGCTGACCCATTTGGCAAGGGGCGTGCCCCGTTCCACCATCAGTGTCAAAAGACCGATATACTCAGGATTGATAGCGCTCAGTGCCTGCGCTGTGCCGATGGCGTGGTCACGCAGCAATTCCTTGCTGCCAAGACCCGAGATGGCGGTAACAGACAGCGCAAATCCGCAGCGGCGCGCCTTCTGTCCTGCCTCCACAATGGCGGCCACGGTGTGACCCTTGGTCATCTTCTCCAGCACCGCGTCGCACCCCGACTCAAGACCCATATACAGCATGGTCAAGCCCTTGCTGCGCAGCAATCGCAGATCCTCCTCGCTTTTGGCGTGGATGCTGCCGGGGGAGGCGTAGCTGGTAACCCGCTCGCACTCGGGGAACAGTCCGTAGATCAGGTCGAGAATACTGACCAGATCCGCGGTGCGGCGCATCAGCGCATCGCCGTCGGCGAGGAACACACGCTGCACGTGGCGATACACCTGCCGCGCCATACGGAAATCCTCGTAGATCTCATCCAGCGGACGCATTCCAAAGTGCTTGTCATCATACATATCGCAGAAGGCGCAGCGGTTGTGGCTGCAACCGTAGGTCACCTGCACGATGAGGCTGTACGCCTCACTGGGCGGACGATATACCTTTCCTTTATAGCGCATAGCGTTGCTCCTTTACGTTTTTCACCATTATAGCCTATTTCGCCGCCCTTGAAAAGAGCATATTCCCAAATGATGGGGCATAGGATAATCCATCAATCAACGAAGGTGGAGCAGTATGGACAATACATTCAGACCTATCCATTTTAACCGCGCCAAGCTGTGCGGGCAGGTGGTCACCGACCCCACCCTATCCCACGCCAACCACGGCGAGGAATTCTGCCGCTTCTTTGTGTCGGTGCAGCGGCTGTCGCAGCAGCAGGATCTGCTGCCCGTCGTGATCGCGCGACGTAAGCTGGAGGATACCCCCATTCAAGTGGGGGACACGGTGACGGTGACGGGGCAGCTGCGCTCGTACAACAATAAAAGCGGCGTGGGGGCACGGCTGGTGATCGATGTGTTCGCCCGCCAGCTGCTGCGGGGCGAGGGGCAGAGCCTCAATCTCATTCAACTGTCGGGCACCATCTGCAAAGTGCCCACGCTGCGGCGCACACCGCTGGGACGGGAGATCTGCGATGTGATCCTGGCGGTAAACCGCCGCTACGGTCGGGCGGATTATCTGCCGTGCATCTCGTGGGGTGCCATCGCCCATGAGACCGCCGCGCTGGCGGTGGGCAGTCCTTTGACGCTGGAGGGACGGCTGCAGAGCCGTACATACAACAAGGCGCTGGCAGACGGCTGCGAAGAACGCATCGCCTATGAGGTGTCGGTGATGCGGCCTGCCGATCCCGCCGAGTTTTTCCTCGCCACGCTATAGGGTAAGGGTACGCGCAGGCGTACCCTTTTCCATTGACGCAGCGGCGCTTGGCGGTTTATAATAAACAATAAGAAAAATGGCGAAAGGAGCGGAAATATGCACGCATTTCGTTTCCCCGAGGATTTCCGGCTGGGTGTAGCCTCCGCCGCTACCCAGATCGAGGGCGGCGACACCAACAACAGCTGGTACGACTGGTGCTGCGCAGGACACATCAAGGATGGCAGCACTACCCTCAACGCCAACGACCACTATCACCGCTGGCAGGAAGATCTGGACTTGATGGTGTCTATGGGCATCCGCCACTGCCGCTTCGGCGTGGAATGGAGCCGCATCGAGCCCGAGGAGGGACGCTTCGACGAAGCCGCCCTCGCCCACTACCGCACCGAGATCGAGGCTATGGTGGAGGCAGGTGTCCGTCCGCTGCTGACGCTGCACCATTTCACCAATCCCCGCTGGTTTGAGGCGATGGGTGCCTTTGAGAATCCGCGCTGCGTGGAGCTGTATCTCCGCTTCGCTGAAAAGGTAGTGCGTGCCGTAGGCGACTTGGTGGGCGAGTACATCACCATCAACGAGCCCAATGTCTACACCCTCAACGGTTATTTCGGCGGCGGCTGGCCGCCCGGCAAAAACTCGCTGGGCGCGTACCGCACGGTGCTGACCCATATGACCGCCTGCCACATCGCAGGCTATCAGATGCTCCACCGCGTGCGGCGCGAGATGGGCTATGACGATACCCGCGTCAGCTTTGCCAACCACCTGCGCGTGTTTCAGCCCTACAACAAGCTCGTACCGCTGCACCGCTTCTTTGCGTGGTTTGCCGAAAAGGCGTTTCAGGGCGGCATCAGCCGCGCTATGTGCCTTGGCGAGCAGGTCTTTCCCCTCAAGGCGCATCCTATGATCCAAAAAGGCAGATGGTGCGATTTCCACGCCATCAACTACTACTCCCGCTCCACTATTTCAGGTCTGAAAGACGGTGTTTCCCCCAATGTGCCCGTCAACGATCTGGGCTGGGAGATCTACCCCGACGGCATTGCGGAAGTGTGCCGCAAGCTGCATGACATCACGCCGCTGGACATCTACATCACCGAAAACGGCACCTGCGACAACACCGATACCTTCCGCAGCCGCTACATCTATGAGCATCTCAAGGCGCTCAGTGAAAGCGATCTGCCCATCAAGCGGTACTATCACTGGTGCTTCTGCGACAACTTTGAGTGGCTGGAGGGTGAGAGCGCGCGGTTCGGTCTTGTCCACATCGACTACTCGACCCAGCAGCGCACCGTTAAAGAGAGCGGCAAATTCTACAGCGAGATGATCGCCCAACACGGCGTCAGTGAGGAGCTGTATGAACAATACTGCCGCCAGGACTATCACACCGCGGAGGAAAAACTATGAGAAATATGCAAAAAGAATGGTGGAAGGAAGCGGTGGTCTACCAGATCTACCCCCGCAGCTTCTGCGACACCAACGGTGACGGCATCGGCGACATCCCCGGCATCATCTCCAAGCTGGACGAGCTGCAGGACTTAGGCGTGACACTGCTGTGGCTCAGCCCCGTGTACCCCTCTCCCAACGAGGACAACGGCTACGACATCAGTGACTACTGCGGCATCCACCCCGACTTTGGCACTATGGAGGATATGGATCGCCTGATCGCCGAGGCGAAGAAGCGTGGGATGGGCATCATTATGGATCTGGTGATCAACCACACCTCCACCGCCCACCCGTGGTTTCAGGCCAGCCGAAACCCTGAAAGTCCCTACCGCAACTATTACTACTGGCGCAAGGGCGGCAAGAACGGGAAGCTCCCCAACAACTGGACGGGCTTTTTCGGCGAGAACTGCTGGGAATATGACGAGCGCAGCGGCGAATATTATCTGCATCTGTTTGCCCGCCACCAGCCCGATCTGAACTACTACGAGCCCCGTGTGCTGGAGGAGATCAAGAAGATCCTGCGCTTCTGGCTGGATCGCGGCATTGCAGGCTTCCGCTGCGATGTGATCAACATTTTGTGGAAGGATTCGCTGGAGTCCTCCCCCAAGAAACTGATCCTCACGGGCTTGGAACACTATCATTCTTTGGACGGAACGCACAATATATTGCGTGAATTACGCACTATCTTGGACGAATACAACGCTTACAGCGTAGGCGAAACGGTTTTTGTGGACACCAAGATGGCCTGCGACCTTTGCGCCCCCGAGCGGCGTGAGCTGCACACCGTGTTCGGCTTTGAGCACATGGAGTGCGACCAGAAAATCGTCAAGTGGTTCAAAACGCCCCATCGCTGGGGCAAATTTATGACCACGCTGGCACGCTGGCAGGAGGAGGTTCCGTGGAACACCATCTACTTTGAAAACCACGACCAGCCCCGCTCCATCCCCCGCTTCGGCTCCAAGCGCTACCGCGTGGAGTCGGGTAAGCTGCTCTCCACGCTGCTGCTGACCCTCAAGGGCACGCCCTTCCTCTATCAGGGGCAGGAGATCGGTATGGATGACTTTGACTTCACCTCTATGGATGAGGTGCGGGATGTGGAGTCGGTGAATGTCCACGCGCTGCTCAAGCGATTGCGCTTCCCTGCCAAGCTGCGCTGGAAGATGATCCGCGCCACCAGCCGCGACAACGCCCGCACGCCGATGCAGTGGGATCGCACGCTGAACGCAGGCTTCACTACCGGCACGCCGTGGCTGGGCATCAATGCCAACTATAAGACGATTAATGTGGCCGCCCAGAAGAATGATCCCCAATCCCTGCGCAGCTGGTACAAGCAGCTCATTGCGTGGCGCAAGGACAATCCCACGCTGTTGTGGGGCGAGTTCAAGCTGCTGCAGGCGACGGACACCCTCTGCGCCTACCAGCGCATCGGCGAGGGCGAAACGCTGACCGTTGTGCTGAACTGCTGTGACGCGGTGCAGACCGCGGACTACGCAGGGGAGCTTGTCCTTTCCTCTTACGAGCGCGACAGCTTTGACGGCACGCTGCAGCCTTGGGAGGCTGTGGTGCTGAAGGGAGAATAAGCGATGAAACGAAACAAATACTGCTTCGGTCTTGGCACGGTGGGTCGTGATATGTTCTACACGCTGGAGTCTATGTATCTGCTGCACTATCTCACCGAGGTGCGCCATCTCAGCAACGCAATGCTGGCGGCGGTAGGCGGTCTTTTAACGGTGCTGCGGATCCTCGATGCCTTCAATGATCCCGTCACGGGCATCCTCATCGACAACACCCGCAGTCGCTGGGGCAAGTTCAAGCCGTGGATCGTCAGCGGCGGCTTCGTAGCCTGCGTGTGCCTGCTGCTGATGTTCGCAGACCTGCCCGTCAGCGGCACGCCCTATGTGATCCTCTTTGGCATCTGCTATGTGCTGTGGGACATCAGCTACGGCGTTAACGACATCGCCTACTGGTCGCTGCTGCCCGCTTTGAGCACCGATCAAGCCCAGCGTGAGAAGATGGGCGCCTTCGCCCGTATCTGCGCCAATATCGGTATGTACATCGTGGTGGTGGGTCTCCTGCCCATCACCAACGCCCTTGGCAGTGCGGTAGGCGATCTGCAGAAGGGCTGGTTCATTTTTGCCGTCGTGGTGTGCCTTTTGATGCTGGGCTTCCAGCTCTTCACCCTCTTTGGCGTGCGGGAGAACCGCAGCCACTATAAGGACGAGGAGCGCACCACCCTGCGCGACTTCGTGCAGGTGATTTTCGGCAACGACCAGCTGCTGTGGACAACCATCAGTATGATCCTCTTTATGGTGGGCTACTGCACCACCACCAGCTTCGGCACCTACTTCTTCACCTATGCCTACGGCGACGCCAATATGTACTCCGTTTTCGCAGGCGTGCTGGGTGTCAGCCAGCTGACGGCGCTGCTGCTGTTCCCCAAGGCTGCCGCCAAGTTCAGCCGCAAGAAGCTCTACTCCATCGCCACGGTGCTGGTGGTGGCAGGCTATGTGGTATTCTTCTTCGCGCCTATGCATATGCTGCCCATCGGCGTGGCAGGCGTGCTGCTGTTCATCGGTCAGGCGTTCATCCAGACACTGATGCTGATGTTCCTTGCCGACACCATCGAGTACGGTCAGTGGAAGATGGGCCGGCGCAACGAGTCTATCACCTTCTCTGTCCAGCCCCTTATCAATAAGCTGGGCAGCGCCATCGCAACGGGGGTGGTGACGCTGACGCTGATCGTGTCGGGCATCAATCAGGCCGCCGACGCCACGCAGGTGACGGCGCAGGGTCTCCTGATTATGAAATTTGCCATGATGGTCTTTCCCCTCATCGCCATCGTGGTGGGCTATTTCGTGTATCTGAAGAAATATAAGATCGATGCGGCGCTGTACAGCCGCATTATCACCGAATTGACGGAGCGAGGCGATCTGAAATGAGCGGAAAATGCGAAAGCTGCAACTATTTCGTCTACGATGAGCTGTACGATGACTATGTGTGTGATATGGACTTGGACGAGGACGAGATGATGCGTTTCCTCTCCAGCCATACCGACGATTGCCCCTACTGGCGCCCCGGTGACGAGTACATCACCGCCAGAAAGCAATAACTTCCTTCGCAGGAGGGCTTCTTACGAGGCTCTCCTGCGTTTTTTATTGCAATCGCACCATATATGCGATATAATAAAGTGTCAAATTGGGTGGAGATGGACGATTTTGCGCTCCACCGTGAAGATTACATACACCGCGCCCCACGGCGCGCGAATAGGAGGAACTTATGAAACAGCCTACCCTTGTCATTATGGCAGCAGGTATGGGCAGCCGCTTCGGCGGTCCCAAGCAGGTGACCCCCGTGGACGAGCAGGGTCATATCATCATCGATTTTTCTCTCTTTGACGCCTATCGCGCAGGCTTCCGCCGCGTGGCGTTTATCGTCAATCCCAAGATGGAGGAGGCTTTCCGTGAGCGGCTGGGCGACCACATCGAGAAGTATTTCGATGTCACCTACATCCACCAGACGCTGGACCGCCTGCCTGAGGGCTACACCGTACCTGAAAACCGCGTAAAGCCTTGGGGCACGGGTCACGCCATCGCCTGCTGCAAGGGCTTCGTGGACGGTCCCTTCGCCGTCATCAATGCCGACGATTTCTACGGTCCCACCGCCTTTTCCACCGTGTATGACTATCTGGTCTCCAACACCGACGAGTCCGCCTACGCCATGGTGGGCTATCGCCTGCGCAACACCGTCACCGAGCACGGCAGCGTGGCGCGCGGCGTGTGCGAGGTGGAAAACGGCAAGCTGACCGCCATTACCGAGCGCACCAAGATCTTCAAAAAAGGCAACGACGCTACCTTTACCGAGGACGGCGAGACCTTCACCGACATCAGCGGCGATACGCTGGTGTCCATGAATCTGTGGGGCTTCAGCCAAAAGATGCTCCATGAGCTGTGGGCGCGCTTCCCCGCATTTCTGGACAAAAACCTGCCCATTAACAGCGAAAAGTGCGAGTATTTCCTGCCCTTCGTGGTAGATGAGCAGATCAGCGAAGGCACTGCCTGCGTCAACGTACTGCCCTGCGAGGAGACGTGGTACGGCGTGACCTACCGCGAGGATCTGGAATCCGTCTGCGCCGCCATCGCCCGCATGAAGGCAGAGGGCATCTACGAAGAGGAGCTGTGGGTATGAATCAACTGACCAATCAGGCGCTGCTGGAGACGCTGCGTCAGTTCCGTCTGGGCGACGCGGTGCTGTGCTGCGAGCCGTACGGCGGCGGACACATCAACTCCACCCAGCTGGTCACTGACCGCAACGGCCGCCGCTATATCCTGCAAAAAATCAGCGACCGCGCCTTCAAGGATGTGCCTGCGCTGATGGAAAACATTGCGCTGGTCACCGACTATCTGCGCCAGCGCAGCGGTGATGACCGCCACGTGCTGACCCTTGTCCCCGCGGTGGACGGTGCCAGCTATGTCCACAATCAGTACGGCTACTGGCGCATCTACAACTTCATTGAGGACTCCATCTGCCTGCAGATGCCTGAGACCGATCAGGACTTCTACGAGAGTGCTGTTGCCTTTGGTCAGTTCCAGCAGTCGCTGCGGGACTTCCCCGTGAAGAAGCTCCACGAGATCATCCCCAATTTCCACAACACCCCCGACCGCTACCGTCTGTTCCACGAGGTTTTGGCAAAGGATCCCATGGGCCGCGCCAAGGACGTGCAGCGTGAGATTGACTTCATTTTAGCGCGCGAAGCGGAGATGGGCACGGCGCAGCGGATGCTGGAGGCGGGCGAGCTGCCCCAGCGCGTCACCCACAACGACACCAAGCTCAACAATGTGCTGCTGGACGCCAAGACCCGTAAGGCGCTGTGTGTCATCGACCTTGACACGGTGATGCCCGGTCTGAGCATCTTCGATTTCGGCGATTCCATCCGTTTCGGCGCCTCCACCGGCGCGGAGGACGAGGTGGATCTTGACAAGGTCACTATGAGCCTTGACCGTTTTCGCACCTACACACGCGGCTTCCTCTCCTCCTGCCAAGGTCTCACCGAGACGGAGCTTGGGATGCTGCCTATGGGCGCCAAGACTATGACATTGGAGTGCGGTATGCGTTTCCTCACCGACTATATTGACGGCGACCATTATTTCGCCATCCACCGCGATGGACAGAATCTGGATCGCTGCCGCACGCAGCTGAAGCTGGTGGGCGATATGGAATCCAAGTGGAGCGAAATGCATACGATCGTGACGGAGGAAAAATAATGAAAGTACTGGTCACGGGCGGCACGGGCTATATCGGCAGCCACACCTGCGTGGAGCTGATCGAAGCAGGTCACACCCCCATCGTACTGGATAATCTCTATAATTCCAGCGCCGAGGCGCTGCACCGCGTGGCACAGATCACGGGGCAGGAGGTTCCCTTCTACGAGGGCGATGTCCGCGATGAGGCGCTGCTGCGGCAGATCTTCGATGCCCACCGCGACATCGGTTGCGTGATCCATTTCGCAGGGCTGAAGGCGGTGGGCGAGAGCGTGCAAAAGCCTTTGGACTACTATGAGAACAATCTCAGCTCCACCATGGCGCTGTGCCGCGTTATGGGGCAGTACGGCGTGAAGAAAATCATCTTCTCCTCCTCTGCCACCGTGTACTCCGCCGACAACGAGATCCCCTACCGCGAGGACTCCAGAATCGGCGGCTGCACCAGCCCCTACGGCTGGAGCAAGTTTATGTGCGAGCAGATTTTGCGTGACATCGCCAACGCCGATCCCCAGTGGTCTGTGGTGCTGCTGCGCTACTTCAACCCCGTAGGCGCCCACCCCAGCGGTCTCATCGGCGAGGATCCCCGCGGCATCCCCAACAATCTGATGCCCTTCATCTCCCAGACCGCCATCGGCAAGCGGGAGGTGCTGAGCATCTTCGGCAACGACTATCCCACCCCTGACGGCACCGGCGTGCGGGACTATATCCACGTGGTGGATCTGGCACGCGGTCATGTGGCGGCGGTGGACTATCTCACCGCCCACACCGGCGAGGCGGTATTCAATCTGGGCACCGGAACTCCCTGCAGTGTGCTGGAGATGGTGCACGCCTTCGAAAAGGCCAACGGCGTGACCGTGCCCTATATCTTTGCGCCGCGCCGCAGTGGCGACCTGCCCGCCTACTATGCCGATCCCGCTAAGAGCTGCGAGACGCTGGGCTGGAAGGCGGAACTGAACGTGATTGACATGTGTCGGGATACCTGGCACTGGCAAAGTAAGAATCCCAACGGATATGATGCATAAGGAGGAACATTTATGCTGAAAGTCAACATCATCAAAGCAAAGGATCCTGCCGAGGCCGGCAAGCTGGCTGCTGACATCTTTCAGGAAGTGATGACCAACAATCCCAACTGCGTGCTGGGTCTGGCCACCGGCTCTACCCCCCTGCCTCTGTACCGCGAGCTGATCGCGCGTGAGAAGGCAGGCGTGCTGAACTTCTCCACCGTACGCAGCGCCAATCTGGATGAGTACAAGGGTCTGGCACCCGACCATCCCCAGAGCTACCGCTACTTTATGCAGGACAATCTCTTTGACCACATCTCCATTGATCCTGCCAACACCATCGTGCCCGACGGTCTGGCCACCGATGCTGAGGCTATGTGCGCAGAGTACGAAAAGAAGATCGAAGCTATGGGCGGCGTGGATATCCAGCTGCTGGGCATCGGTCACGACGGTCACATCGGCTTTAACGAGCCCTGCGATCACTTCCCCGTCGCCACCCACGAGGTGGAGCTGGAGGAGATCACCCGTCAGGCCAACAAGCGCTTCTTCGACTCCATCGACGATGTGCCCACCGCCGCCTACACCATGGGCATCGGCACCGTGATGGCGGCGCGCAAGGTGCTGCTGATGGCCACCGGCAAGGACAAGGCGGAGATCGTCTACAAGTCCTTCTTCGGCCCCGTCACCCCCCAGGTGCCCGCCTCCATCCTGCAGTTCCACAGCGATGTCACCGTCATCGTGGACGAGGCTGCCGCCTCCCTGCTGCCCCTGTAAGCGGTGAAACGCTATACCATCGTCCCCGTCACCGGCGCGCCGGACTGGGCGAGTATCCCCGCTCTGGCTGTGGATGAGGTGCTGTGGCTGCCGGATGTAGGTGTAAAGATGACGCAGCAGCTGTGCTACGATGATCGGTATCTCTATATCCGCCAGCGCTCGTGGGAGCAGCACATCCGTGCAGAGCTCCACGGTGAGCTGCAGCAGGTCAGTGAGGACAGCTGTATGGAGTTTTTCTTCGCTCCCTTGGGCGACGAACGGTACTTCAATGTGGAGATCAATCCCAACGGCTGTATGCGCCTTGGCTACCACGGCACGGATATGACCATCCTGCTGACCCCCAAGGATATGGACGATTTCGCCGTCACACCTGCGCGCACGGAGGACGGATGGATGCTCACCTACCGCATCCCCCTCTCCTTTATCCGCATCTTCTTCCCCAATTTCCGTGCGGAGAAGGGTGCAGCCTTCCGCGGCAACTTCTATAAGTGCGGCGATAAGACGGTCACGCCCCACTATCTGGCGTGGAACCCCATCGGTACACCTGCGCCAGCGTTTCACCGTCCGCAGGATTTCGGCGAGCTGCTCTTCGGCTGATCCGCCATTTTTAACAGAGGTGAAAACAATGCTTTTTAAGAATGCTAACATCTTCCGCGGTGACGGATTCGTCCACGGCAGCTTCTATGTGGAAAACGGCCGCTTCGGCGACATTCTGACCACTGTCCCCGATGCCGACGGCGTGGATCTGGGCGGCAAGTATGTGATCCCCGGTCTGGTGGATGTCCATAACCACGGCAACTCCAATGCCGACTTCTCCGATGGCGACTATGAAGGTCTTGTCCGTATGGCGCGGTATCTGGCCCAAAACGGTGTCACCTCCTTCGCCCCTGCGTCTATGACGCTGCCCTACGAGGTGCTGGAAAAGGCCTTTGCCACCGCCAAGCGTCTCCACGATGAGCAGCCTGAGGGCTGCGCCCGACTGATGGGCATCCAGATGGAGGGTCCCTTCTTCTCTGAGAAGAAAAAAGGGGCGCAGAACGGTGCCTACCTGCGTCTGCCGGACTATGACGCCTTCGAAAAGCTGTACAACGGCTGCGGCGGCTTGGTGCGCATTGTGGATCTTGCACCGGAACTGGAGGGCGCGGTGGAGTTTGTGGAAAAGGCAGCAAAGCTTTGCACCGTTTCCGTTGCCCATACCACCGCCAACTATGATGAGGCCAAGGCAGCCTTCGATCACGGCGCCACCCATCTGACCCACCTCTACAACGGTATGCCCACCTTCCACCACCGCGATCCCGGCACCATCGGCGCCGCTGTGGACAGCGACAATGTCACCGCCGAGCTGATCTGCGACGGTCTGCACACTCATCCCAGTGCGGTGCGCATGGCATTCCGTCTGTTCCCGGGTCGACTGTGCCTGATCTCCGATGCGCTGCGCTGCTGCGGTATGCCGGACGGCGAGTACGATCTGGGTGGTCAGCAGGTGTATCTGCAAAACAACATTGCAAAGCTGGAGAACGGCACCATCGCAGGCTCTGCCTCCAACCTTTTTATGTGCCTTGAAAAGGCCATCTCCTTCGGCATCAAGCGCGAGGACGCTATCCTCGCTGCCACCTACATCCCCGCCCGTCAGTTGGGACGCGAGAAGGAGATCGGCTCCATCGCCGCAGGCAAGCTGGCAGACTTCGTGGTCTGCGACGAAGCACTGCACCGCGAGACGGTGTATATGGGCGGCGTGCAGCTGAACTGAACACATCAAAACACCCGGCTACAGCCGGGTGTTTTTTCGTCTTTTGTGAAATCCTACAGCGTCACTGCCTCAAAAACGAAAAATTTGTACATCTATTTCCCATATTCTCTTCACATTGTCGAAAATTGGTGATATAATGGTAGCAAATTTTGAGGAAGTGGTGAAAAATGAAGGGTTATATCGGCAGTGTCCGCTTTTTCAAAAATCTGATATTGCTGTTTGTGATCATTTTCATCACGGTGCCCACGGTGTTTGCCTTCCGTTATCGCGGCAAGTTCAAGGCGCTGGAGGCAGAAACAGCCGCACAGATGCAGCAGCTGAACGATAAAATCACCGCGCTGGAGGCGGAGTTGGCTGCCCCCACCGTTGATCCGGACGGTCCTGCGTACCAGTCGCTGTACCCAGATTTCTACGCACCGCAGGCGTTGGATGCCAAGGTCCACACCGACAACACCATCTACCTGACCTTTGATGACGGCCCTTCCTATCGCACACCGGAGGTGCTGCAGATCCTGCGTGAGGAGAATGTGAAGGCCACCTTCTTTGTCATCGGCCAAAGCGATGAGGCGTCCCAGCAGTGGATGCGCGACATCGTGGCCGACGGGCACACCATTGCTATGCACACCTACTCCCACGATTATGATGATATCTACGCCTCGGTGGAGGATTATCTGGCGGATATGTATGAGATCTTTACCCTCATCAAGGATGCCACCGGTGTAACGCCCACCGCTTTTCGCTTCCCCGGAGGCAGCATCAACGGCTATAACTACGAGGTCAGTCAGGACATTATCTCCGAGATGCTGCGCCGCGGTTTCGTCCCCTACGACTGGAATATCTCCAGCGGTGACGCCGCCAGCAGTGACCTGACTCCCGCCGGCACCATCGTGTCCAATGTGGTAGGCGGCGCCAGCGGTGTCAGCCGCGGCATCGTGCTGATGCACGACGCAGCTCCCAAGTATACCACAGTGGAGGCGCTGCGCCCTATGATCCAAAATCTGCGGGATATGGGCTTCCAGTTTGATTGCATCCACCCCGATACTGCCCCCATTCTGTACAGTTACAGTTATTAATCTGATATAAATTACATAGGAGGAGAATCACATGAGCGCAAAAGATAATCTGAACGAGGCTATGTACAGTATGTTCGGTGTTGGCAAGGCTCCCGCCGAGGAGACCCCCGCCGAGTCCGCACCCCAGACCACCTATACTGCTCCTGCCGCTCCCCGTCAGGATGCCAGCGTTACCTATCTGGCTCCCGGCACCGTGATGGAAGGCACGCTGAAGTGCAAGGGCGATGTCCACATTGCCGGCGACTTCAAGGGTGACATTCAGGCCGGTGGCAAGGTGACCATGCGTTCCAGCATGGAGGGCAATATTGCCGCTGCCAACCTGCAGCTGTCCGGCTGCAAGCTGACCGGCGATGTGGCTGTTACCGGTCTTGTGATGCTGGATCCTCAGGCATCCGTGGATGGCAAGATCTCCGCAGGCGAGCTGATCTGCGCCGGTCACATCAAGGGTGATCTGGTGGTCAAGGGCAACGTCTCTTTGAAGGCCAACACCACTGTGGAGGGCAACATCACCGCCTCCACCATGACCATGGAGCAGGGCGCCATCATCAACGGCAGCCTGACCATGAAGCCCGCTGCCAAGGCTGAGCCCGCCAAGCCCGAGCAGAACAAGAAGTAATCAGAATAAATAAAAAACCTGCGTTTCCTTGTGAAACGCAGGTTTTTTGTTGCCGCGATAGCGTATGCCGTTGTCGATCCGTCTCATTTTTTAATTTCCCCACAAACTTCCCGGTAAATAAGTGCCAAAGTGGGCAAATTACAGTATGATATAGAGGAAAACACCTGCGCGTGCAGAATCATACTGACTTTTTGGAGGTATCCCATGAGCAAAAGCGCAAGGAGTGTATGGAGATGAGCAAGATCCCCCACCCTGCCGAGTTTGACCGCTATTTCAATCTGTAAGCCGATAAAAAAAGCTGACCGCCGTGTGCGGTCAGCTTTTTTATCCCTTGGAGATCATATCGATGCCCTGCTGCAGCAAATTGGCAGAAATAGCACCCTGCGCCTGCGCCACAGCATAGCCCTCAGCATCGATGAAATAGGTGGTGGGCAGCGAGTAGGCGCCGTAGGTCATAGACGCCGCGCCGTCCAAGTCGTACACCACCGGAAAGGTGTAGCCGTTGCTTCGGATAAAATCCTTGGCACTGTCCACCGTCTCTCTGCCGCCGGTGGCGTTGACCATCAAAAACTGCACCTCGTCACCTAACTCCAGATACTTTTGGTGAAAGTCGGGCATCTCCATCTGGCACGGACCGCACCAGCTTGCCCAGAAATTCAGCACGATGGGTTTTCCAAAGTAGTCCGATAGGCTTACTTTGTTTCCCTCGCCGTCATATACGGTGAAGTCAGGTGCCTCCACGCGACTCTCCTGTCCCGCGGTATCGTCCTGAACAGGAAGGCGGTTATCCTCTGCCTGCGGGCTGAGACGGTCATACAGCACATACGCACCACCTAACAGCAGCACAAATGCCAGCACAAGTACACCCAGCAGTTTCTTGTTCTTCATAGTACCTCCTTAACCGAGTACACCCAGCAGCCGCTCCAATGTACCGGTCGCCATCGCAATACCGATGACCACCAGCAAGCAGCCGCTGACAATGTTGATGGCGCGGTAGTTTTTCTTGATCCAGTTGAAGGCGGATTTCAGATAGTCGATCAACACCGCACTGAGCACAAAGGGAATGCCCAGCCCCAGCGAATAGGCCAGCAGCATCAGCATACCCTCCGCTATGTGCCCCTGCTGCGAGGCCAGCATCAGCGCCGAGCCGAGGAATGCACCCACGCAGGGCGTCCAGCTGACAGAAAAGACGATGCCGAACAGCAGCGCCGAGAGGAATCCCATCTCCCGCCGCTCTATCGACCGTCCGCCGCCAAACAGATTGAAGCGGAACACGCCCAAAAAGTTCAGGCCGAAGAAGATAACCACTGCGCCCGAAATAATGTTCACCGCCATGCGGTACTCACGCAGGAAGCTGCCAACCGTTCCTGCCAGCGCGCCCAGCGCCACGAACACCAGCGTGAAGCCCAGCACAAAGCCCAGTGCGCCGCGCAGTGTCCTGCCGCTGCTGCGTTCACCGCCGCCGGCGAAATAAGAAATGTAAATGGGCAGCATCGGCAGCAGACACGGGGAAATAAAGGTGATGATACCCTCCAGAAATGAGATCACATACTGCATAGCGGACTCCTTATTCTCAGCTTCTTGCCATACCGTCCACGCTCAGCACCACGCCGGTGATGTAGGACGCCTCATCCGATGCGAGGAAGGCAAAAGCGTTGGCGATGTCCTCGGGGCGCCCCATACGGCGCAGAGGAATACGCTGCACCATAGGCTCGATCACCTCACGGGGCACAGCCTTCATCATATCCGTCTCGGTGATACCCGGTGCCACCGCGTTGACACGGATGCCCTTGGGCCCCAGCTCGCGGGCGAGGGACACGGTCAGACCGTTGACAGCGAACTTGGACGCAGGATACGCAAAGCCGCTGGGCTGACCGGAAATGCTGACCATCGAGGAGGTGCTGAGGATCACGCCCGCTCCCCGCGCCACCATGCACTCCGATGCGGCACGAGTGGCTGTAAAAACACCCTTCACATTCAGGTTCATCACTTTGTCAAAAGTTTCCTCTGTATAGTCAGTAAAAGGCGTGCTCTCGGAAACACCCGCGTTGTTCACCAGAATATCCACACAGCCATAGCGCTCCGTAGCCTTGCGGAACTCCTCACGGACGGACTCAAGACTGCTCAAGTCGGGGCTGATGCCTGCCACAGTGGCGTGGGGGTACTTCTCCTGCAGCGCCGAAACCGCCTTGTCAGCGGATGCCTGCGTGCTGGCGGTCAAAATGACGGTAGCGCCCTCAGCCAAAAACTTATCTGCGGTGGCGTAGCCGATGCCGCGGCTGCCGCCGGTGATGATGGCAACTTTGTCCTTCAGTTTCATTGTCAGTACCTCCTTGTGTTTTTTGTTCTGGCTGTAGTCTACCCCATTTCCCTTGATATTTCCGTGATAAAATCACGAAAACCTCCGCTTGGGTCACGAAACCCAAACGGAGGTCCTATTTTTCTGCATCAGCTCTTCGCTTAACCGGAGGATCTCCGGTGCCACGCGCTGCCGCTCCTTTTTGTTTTGTTGTTTTGGATTTTTTCAAGAAATATTTGCGTTTTATTAATTTGAATAAAAAACCCGCCCGAAATCGGTGTGACTTCAGGCGGGGAGATATTTCGTTCCACCCTCAGCGGATCAAGCCCAGATCCTCGTGGCGCGCCGCCACTACGGAAAACGCATCGTTGGCGATGTCCACCGCAAGGGCGATATCCTCGCGGGTTAATGCGGCGTTGATGAAATGGTTGTGGTGGCTGGTGATGAAGAGACCGCGGCTGACGCACTCCGCCACCCACTCCTGATGGAGCATCAGGCTATCGTCGTTGGCGATGCGCAGATAGAACAGCGCCGGCTCGCCGGACACCCGCAAATCAAAGCCGTGGGTCTTACCGGCAGCCACCAAGCCGTCGGTCAGTTCCGTGCCCAGCTGGCGGAACAGCTTGGGCGTGTCCAGCTTCTTCATCTTCTCCACGGTGGCAAGGCACGCAGCAAAGGGCACCGCGCTCATCCAGTACGAGCCGGTGTAGCTCAGGCTGGACGCGGCGGAGCGGAGGCTCTCCGCGCCGCAGGCTGCGGACATATTATAGCCGTTGGCCAGCGCCTTGCAGAAGCAGATGATGTCCGCCTTGAAGCCGTAGTAGTGGTCGCTGCCCTGCAGATCCAGACGGAAGCCTGCCCGCACATCGTCGATGATCAGCACGATGCCGCGCTTGGTGCAGAATTCCCGTACAGCCGCCCAGTATTCGGGGGTGGCGCAGCGGTTGTCGAAGAAATTGGTGTGGTCGTAGGGCTGTGCAATCAGCGCCGCCACATCGCCTTTGGCCTCGTCCCACGCCTTTTCCAACGCCGCAAGATCAAACCAAGGCACCACGATGTTGTTGGCCACCTCCTCCGGCAGGATGCCGGGGTAGTCCGCCTTCATTGCCCAAGGCTGATTGCCGTGGTAATAGCCGCGCAGGAAGATGGTCTTCTTTCTGCCCGTAGCGGCGCGGGCGGTCAGGTTGGCGAAGGTAGTGGCATCAGTGCCGTTTTTCATAAAGAACGCCCAATCAGCGCAGGCCACGGTGTCCACCAGCATCTCCGCGCACTCCACCATTTTGTAGGAGGGGGCGGTGGTGCAGTTGCCCGCCTTCAGCTGCTCCAGTGCGGCGCGATCCACATCCGGATCGTTGTAGCCCAGCACATTGGGGCCATAAGCGCACATCAGATCCAGATAGCGGTTGCCGTCCATATCCCAGAAATAGGTGCCCTCCGCCTTAGAGGAGATCAGCGGCCACTTTTCCAGGGGCAGGAACAGACCCTCACTGGGACCCAGATGGCCGTACACGCCGGAGGGGATCACATTCAGCGCCCGGTCAAACCAAGCGCGGCTCTTCTGGTGGGAATATTCCGGATACTTGCTCATATTGCGTTCCCTCCTTAACCCAGATATACGGACACGCGGTCCAGAATGCGGTTCACATTGTCCAGCATCGAGATCATACCGCGCAGGTAGATGGTCCCCTTGCACATCTCGTTGATGGTGGACACCTTGCCGGCAAACAAGCCTGCTGCCAGATCCAGATCCGCGAACTCCATAATGGCTCGCGGATTTTCACAGCGCTGCTTGATGGTGGTGAAATGCTTGTCCTTCACCCGCAGCGTGATGTAGGCGGTGTCCTTGATGCCCAGCGAAATATCGCCGTCCACCGTGTAATCGGCGGAGATGCGGGAAATGGGATCGTGGTTTGCCAGTGCAGAGATGGCGCCTGCGATGGTGTAGAGAGTCAGCGTGGTGCTCTTTTCAAAGAACGCCCGCTCCTGCATCGCCTCCTCGCTGGGGCGCAGGATCTCGTTCAGCCGATCCGTCAGCTTAGTGAAAGGTCCCAGCAGGAAGGTCAGCACCTGCATCGGATTCTTGGTGGGCATACCGGGCTTGGAATGCTCAATCAGATTGTTGAACGCCTCGGCGGAGGAGAAGGACATTTTGCAGCTGCAGCCCTCCTCGCCCTCGGTCATACGGCAGCCCTCACGGGTGAAATGGAAGGTGCAGCACGGGCCGTCCTTCACGCTGAAGCAGAGGGAAACCGGCTTTTTCAGCCCTGCAAGGATCGCCTGCGCCTCGCCATCCAACTGACATAGATTTTCCAATGTACCTAAAACGCCGTACATATTCACATACGCCATTGCTTTTGTATCTGTCATGGCAATACCTCCATTCGATATGTTCCAGTATACCACATTTTTCCCGTTTGGCTATAAAATCTTTTCCCCACCCCCGCGCACAAAACCAACCCCTTGGTCATCGACAGCGATGACCAAGGGGTTGGCGAAATAGGTTGTATTACTCCCACTCATTTTTAGGATTCTTCTTTGGCTTATTTATGCCCAAAATATTATCTCAAACGGCAATTTTGAGCCTGTTTTTCCACTCATTATTTCATTTATCAAAAATTTTGTTGCAGAAAATGTTGCAAAATCGCCTGCGGAATAATGCCGAGTGGTTGCGATGTTATTATAAATAAAACCGCAGTTTATATGCCCGCATTACCTGTTTGATAAATCCTCATTTACACTTTGCTGTTTTTCTTTTAGCATTTTATTAAGCTTTGCCGTATTCCTTTTGATAATGGAATAAATGATCGCCCAAATAACGGTATATCCTACAACAAAAATTGCCGTGAATACTACAATCGGTAGTGCACCAAAGTCAATCCAATCGTTGAGAAGATAGGTGACGAGGTAGCTGATATATAAAATGCCACCGTGAATCAAAATAGCAACCATCAAAGGCAATCGTTCAATTTGATAAATAGCATTCATACCACCTGCAATAAAGGCAAGCGCAGTGATTGAAAAGATACCAATGCAAACCTGATTTACAGATAGCGTTTCAACAGCGTTAGTCTTCTGCAATATTAGATATACAATAGCCAAAACAATCGGACCAATACCGGAAGCAATCAATCCACGACGCAAAAATTCTAACACAAATTTTTTCATACTCCTTCGTACCTCCTTTTGATTTCCGCAAAACAACGTCGGGAAACATATTCCCGATAACCGCACCGAAACACGGCATCCACACCGCCGCTGAACACCGCATCAAATCGTGCAATACAGTGTTCATTGGCAAGGGTAGATTTGTTAATGCGGATGAAATAAGAGGGCAAAATATCCTCCAAATCACGAAGCCTGTCTTTGAGCGAATA
>JAGBEA010000003.1 GCA_017937195.1 Oscillospiraceae bacterium
AGCTTTTCATCCAGTTCCACCGGCTCGATCTTCTTCTCTTCCTCCACCACGGGAGCTTCGGGAGCTTCGGGCTCCAGCGTCAAGGTGGGAACAGCCTCTTCCACGGCGGTAGGCTCCAGGGTCAGCTCAGGGATCTTGTCAGTCATAGTTGCATCCTCACTTTCAATATATTTCATTTGTTTACGCTTACAGTTCCAGACGGATCCCGCCGGGCAGCTCCACTGCGTCATCGGCAAGACCGTCGATCACTTCATCCACTACTTCCTCCTGCACGGCAGGCTCCTCGGCGGCAGGGGCAGGCTCGTCAGCCGACACGGTCTCGGCGGCAGGTGCGGCACTCCCGCTTGCCGTCTCGCTCTGTGTGCGGTGGATCACATCGTCCACCAAGCCCTCACGCGCCATCATATTATCCAGCACGGTGATGTCGGTGGAGATATCCAGCGCCTCGGCGCCGAATAGGCTGTCCAGCTGCTTTTCAAAGGCCTGCACGATGGTATCCATCATATCCTCCACCCGCTTCATCGTGCCGCTGATGTTCTCACCGGCGACACCCTGGGTGCTCATCCGGTCATAGGCGTTGAGCAGCTTCAGCGTGGTGGGCAGATAGTAGTTCATAAACTTGCGGATCTGGGGCAGCTTCTTAGGCTCGGCCTTCACCTGCGCAAAGATCTTGCCGCTGATCTCCTCCAGCCGGTCGATCTTGGCGCTGATGGACGCATCCTTGATGCTCTCGTTCAGTCGCTGCATCTCCGCGATAGCCAGCTTGCCGTCGGCGATCATCTTGTCCAGCTCCTCATTGCCGGTGGTTTCCGGCTGAGGCGGCGCTTCCGGCACTTCCTCCACGATATCCGCACACAGCGCATTGGCAATCAGATACACCACCACAGACGCCACCGCCACGATTGCAAAATGGATCACGCGGTGCAGGGGGAAAAGCAGGGCATACAGCACCCATACCGCCGCCGCGGCATACAGAGGTACTGCCGATTTATGCACGATTTTTTTCATTCCATCGCCTCCGGTTCCTTCCAGATATGGCCTGCCCCACAGCGCAGGGCATACTATTGCCATATATTATACTCCAACTGTTGTGAGCGGTCAAGAAAAAGCAACGGTGCGAAGTCCCCTCCGCACCGTTTTTCTATTGCGGGATCCCCGCCATACCGGTGGTGGGATCGACAAACAGCGGCAGCGGCGGCGGAGCAAAGGTCCAGCCTGCAAACAGCACCGCCAACCCCACCAGCACCAGTCCGCCCAGCACCTGCCACAGCGGCGCGGAAAGCCACCGCCTGCGCTGCAGCGCCGCGCTGACGCCGAACGCCAGCAGCACTGCCAGCTGAAAGATGAGGATATTCACAAGGGAAACGCTCCTGCCTATGATGCCCGTATAAGTGTAGAACAGTATGGGAATGGCCGCCAAGCCCACCAGCAGACCTGCCGTGCGCGCAGCGACTCCGCTTCCCCGCAGCGCCAGCGTCTGTACCGCTGTCCAGAAAATCCACGGCACCGCCAGCAGCTTCATATGCTCCCACGTGGATTCATTGACGCCGGAGAACAGCGCCGCCACGGGGCTTTCGCCGCTCCATTCATAGACAAAATGCAGCAGATTGCCTGCCGCGATCACCACGAACAGACCCGCCACTTCCCAGCGCAGCCAATGCCGTCCTCTCATTGCAAAACCTCCCCGCGCAAACTGTTTTTTCTCAGCTTACGCAGGGAGGTCCGTTTTTATTCGGCAAACGCAGGCACGATCACGCCGCAGGGCTGCTGCGCCGTCAGCTCCAGCGTGTTTCCCCGCAAAAAGGTGATCTGTTTCCCGTCAAAATGGGACAAAAATGGCTCCAAGGTGGAAATATCGTCAAAGCCGAAACCGTCACCGCGGTAGTGCATAGGGATCACCGCGCGGGGCTGCAGCTGCAATGCCACCTCCGCCGCCTGATCGCCGGTCAGGGTATAAGTGCCGCCCACCGGGATCATCAGCACATCGC
Source organism: Oscillospiraceae bacterium (assembly GCA_017937195.1). GTDB lineage: Bacteria > Bacillota > Clostridia > Oscillospirales > Oscillospiraceae > Vescimonas. The sequence continues at coordinate 1,989 of JAGBEA010000003.1, forward strand.
ACCCGCGTAATCTGCGCACAGCCGATGCATCCAGCCGGTGACCCAGGTCACCCAGATGCACCGCCGTCAGCCCCTCCGCCTGCAGGATATGCACCTTGTTTTCACCACGCAGCGCGCCGCCCTTTTCATCGTGAAAGGTGTCAATGGCAGTAACGGTAAAGGGGTTCTCCCTCCCCTGCCGCAGCGTGACCGCCTCGGTGTAGCCGTGGTCAAAATGGTGGTGGCTGCACAGCACAGCATCCGCCTCTACTTGCAGCGCGCCGCAGCCCGGCACATCGGTGTAGGGGTCGATGACCACCTTATACCCATCAGATTCCAGCGTAAAGCAGGCGTGTCCCAGCCAAGTCAGCCGCATTGTCATCCCTCCTTTTTCTTCATCATACCCTCCGGCGCAGAAAAGTGCAAGAAAAGAGTTGAAATCCGGAAAAAATACGGCTACAATAGACATAATTCGAGTATCAGGAGGACACCCTTATGGATTATCAGGAGATTCTGCAGCAGGCACGCACCTGTATGGGTCCGTACTGCAAGGCTTGCCCCGTTTGCAACGGTATGGCCTGCAAAAACACCGTACCCGGCCCCGGCGCCAAGGGCATCGGCACCGGCTTTATCCGCAACTATCAGAAGTGGCAGGAGCTGTGTGTCAATATGGACACCATCTGCGAGAATGCACCCGTGGATACTGCCTTCGATTTCTTCGGCACCAAGATGGCAGCTCCCATCTTCGCCGCACCCGTGGGCGCTATGAATCTGCACTACGGCGACAAGTACAACGATATGGAGTACAATGACATTCTGGTGTCCGCCTGCGCTGACGCCGGTATCGCCGCCTTCACCGGTGACGGCGCCAATCCCGCCGTGATGGAGGCCGCTGTCAGCGCTATGAAGAACGCCAAGGGCTGCGGCGTCCCCACCGTGAAGCCCTGGAACCGCGATGTGGTATTCGCCAAGCTGGATGCCGCCAAGAGCGCCGATCCTCTGGCCATCGCTATGGATATCGACGCCGCAGGTCTGCCCTTCCTGCGCAATATGACGCCCCCCGCCGGCCGCAAAACGGTGGAGGAGCTGCGTGAGATCGCGCAGCACGCCGGCAAACCCTTCATCCTCAAGGGCATTATGACCGTAAACGGCGCGCTGAAGGCACTGGAGGCCGGCGCCAGCGGCATCGTGGTGTCCAACCACGGCGGCCGCGTGCTGGATCAGTGCCCCTCCACGGCAGAGGTCCTGCCCGCCATCGCCGACGCGGTGGGCGGCAAGATGATGATTCTTGTGGATGGCGGTATCCGTACCGGTATGGATGTGTTCAAGGCGCTGGCTCTGGGCGCAGACGGCGTGCTGATCGGACGGCCTTATGTGACGATGGTCTACGGCGGCGGTGCCGAGGGCGTGGCGGTCTACACCCAGAAGCTGATCGACGAGCTGAAGGACACCATGTCGATGTGCGGTGCCCACTCCCTTGCCGACATCAAGCGCGAAATGCTGTTTGGCTTCTAATCCCTCCATTACGTAAGAAAAATCCCCGAAACCTCAGGTTTCGGGGATCTTTTATTGCGTTAATCTGCACTCTTGGCCTCTGCCTTGGCCTTGAAGTACTGGTAGGTGATGATCAGCGCCACCACAGCCAGACCGATCACATCGGTCAGCGCGCCGGGGATCATCATGCAAAGACCGCCGACGGCCAGCACAACACGGAACACCACAGGGATATGGCGGATCAGATGGCCGTTGAGCGCCGCGGCAATACCGAAGATACCCAGCACAGAGCTCAAGCCGATCTGCAGCACCGGCCAGATGCCGGTCACACCCTCAAACAGCATGGCAGGGCTGTAAGCGAAGATGTAGGGGACGATGAAGGCGGCGATAGCCAGCTTGGTGGCATTGAAGCCGGTCTTCATGGGGTTGGCCTTGGCAATGGCAGAGCCTGCGTAGGCAGCCAGCGCCACAGGAGGCGTGATATCGGCCACGATGCCAAAGTAGAACACGAAGAAGTGGGCAGCCACCGGTGCCAGACCCAGCTGGATCAGAATGGGGGCGCAGGTGGAAGCCATGATGCAGTAGTTGGCGGTAGTAGGTACGCCCATACCCAGCACGATGCAGCACAGCATGGTCAGCACCAGACCGATCAGGATGGTGTTGCCGGACAGCGTGACGATGGCATTGATGAGGGTGGAGGCAAGACCGGTAACGGTGATGCAGCCTGCGATCAGACCTGCCATACCGCAGGCAACAGCCACGGTGATGGCGCCCTTGGCGCCGGCCTCCAGCGCTTCAACGATCTTGCCAAAGGTCAGGCGCTCATCGCCGTTGAGGAAGCCCACCACAACAGCGGCCGCGATGGCAATGGCAGCGGAGAACTGCATGGTACGCATACCGGTGGACACCATCCACACCAGCAGCACCAGAGGAATGATCAGGTAGACCTTCTTCACCAGACCGCCCCACTTGGGCAGTTCATCCTTGGAGATGCCCTTCAGCCCCAGCTTCTTGGCCTCCAGATGCACGGCAATGAAGATACCGGCAAAATACAGCACAGCAGGCAGGATCGCCTTGACAGCCACCTGCATATAGGGCAGATCCATATACTCCGCCATCAGGAACGCCGCAGCGCCCATAATGGGGGGCATGATCTGACCGCCGGTGGAGGCGGCAGCCTCAACCGCGCCGGCAAACTCCGGCTTGTAGCCGGTCTTTTTCATCATAGGGATGGTCACGCTGCCGGTGGTCACGGTGTTGCCCACGGAGGAGCCGGACACCATACCGCAAAGAGCAGAGGAGATAACTGCCACCTTGGCAGGACCGCCGCTGGACCAGCCGGCCACCTTGTTCGCTACGGCGATAAAGAAGTTGGCAATACCGGTGCGCTCCAAAAATGCGCCGAAGATGATGAACAGCACAATGTAGGTATAGCACACATTCACCGGCGTACCGATAACGCCGCTGGTGGTATAGAACAGCTTATAGATGATGGTGTGCAGGGACTGATAGATGTTCTCGCCCAGACTCAAAAAGCCGAAGTTCCAGCTCATCTGGTTATAGAACGTATACACCAGCAGCACGCCCAGCACGCACAGGATCGGCAGACCCACGCAGCGGCGGCACAGCTCCGCCAGCACCAGCAGACCCACCACGCCGATGACCACATGGTGTACCTCGATCATGGTAGCCAGCTTGATGATGGACATAGCATTGAAGGCAAAATACAGGAAGCAGCCTGCACCCAGCACCATCAGCACGATATCGTACCACGGCACATAGTTGACGCGCACAGAACCCTTCTTGGCCGGATAAGTCAGATAGCCGAGAATGATAATGAAGCCCAGAAAACGGGCCAGCTTGGTCTCGGGCAGCTCCACGCTGAAGAGGGTCATACCGATGCAGTAGATGGAAAACGCTGCCATCAGCACACGCATCACGATTTTAGGAACGCCTTCCCAGATACGGGTAGCGGACTCACGGTCATACTTGCGCATCACCGCATCCAGCTCCGCGGTCATATCGCCGCCGGTCTCGGCAGCGGTATCCACCACGGGAACTTCGTCTACTTTTTTCTTAAACAGTTTCATGTTTCCTCCTACAACTCACATGGGATCACTCCTTGATATACAAGGGGCCGTAGCTTCTCTGCGTCCTCTTGTATACCAGGGATAAAACGCAGGGGACTACGGCGAGCAGACGCTCGCCGTAGTCTCTTTTGTGTTTTTTTGTTCAGTTTCCGTTCAGGATCTGTTCAGATTTTACTTGGACAGAGTGGGAACGGTGTAGCCCTTCTCGGCGAAGTACTTGGCAGCGCCGGGATGATAGGGCACGGAGGTGATGGAAGCACCGAACTCCAGGTTGACCTCGCCGTACTTGGCGTGGGAGGAGACCAGGCTTGCAGGATCATCAAAGATGTCAGCGGTCAGGGCATAGATGGCATCTTCAGGAATATCGTTGCGGGCCAGAACAACAGCGCCCACAGCCACGGTGGTGACATCGGAGGTCTGACCGTTGTAGGTGCCGGCCTTGATGATGCTCTTTGCATAGTAGGGAGAGCTCTGCAGCAGCTTATCCACATTGGCATCCTCGATGGAGACCAGATAAGCGGTCTTGGTGGTGGCCAGCTCCACGATAGCGGTGGTGGGAGCGCCGGAAACCACGAATGCAGCGTCGATCTGATTGTCCTTCAGAGCGTTGGCGCTGTCACCGAAGCCCTGATAGGTGGGGATGATGTCAGCCTCGGTCAGGCCATAGCAGCCCAGAACATCGATGGCATTGAAGTACACGCCGCTGCCGGCAGCACCGATGGAAACGCGCTTGCCCTTCAGGTCAGCAACGGTCTTGATGGAGGGATCGCAGGTAACGATCTGCACCTGCTCCATATACAGAGCGCCGACGGTGGAGAAGCAGTCAACCTTGCCGTCCTTGGCAAACAGGTTGGTGCCTGCATAAGCATAAGCCATAACGTCGGACTGGCAGAAGGCCAGCTCAGCAGTCTTCTTCTGCAGCTCCTGAATATTTGCCTGAGAGCCGTTGCCGGACAGACCGACAACCTCAATGCCCTTGGCATTATTGGTAGCGTGCTGGGCGATGGTGCCGCCGAAGGCGAAATAGGTGCCGCTCTCACCGCCGGTGACAAAGCGCATCTTCACCACTTCGTCCTTGCCGCAGGCAGCCAGGCACAGCACCATAACCAGTGCCAACATCATTGCAAAAAACTTTTTCATACAAGAATCGTCCTTTCTTTTCGCCCCTTCCCGGAGGCGATTATTTACGATGTGGCTATTGTACTCCATCTATCCGCGTTTTGCAAGTACCTTTTATAAAAAAATTCACAGAGTTTTCGCTTTAGCGTGATTTGTTTTTTGGCGAAAATAGCAATTACTTTTCCTTATTTTTGCCATTTTTTCAACTTACTTCTCGTTAAGATTCTGTAATTCTATATTTCAGCCTTCAAAATTAATTTTATTTTTGCAAGTTATCCCATCAAATTTTGCAATTTTGATTTGTCGAACTTGCAAAAAATGCAAGATGACCCCTCATTTTCCGCAGTCGCAGACAAAAAACTGCCGGAAGCGGTTGCTTCCGGCAGTTGAAATAGGGTCACTTTTTACTTTTTCAGCTTTCCGTCCACCACATCGCGGAGGATGGCGGTAAACTCGTCCATGGTCATAGCGCCCAGATCGCCGTCGGCGCGGTGACGGGGAGACACGGTGCCGTTTTCGATGTCGCGGTCGCCCACCACCACCATATAGGGGATCTTGTCCAGCTGTGCCTCGCGGATCTTCTTGCCGATCTTCTCGTTGCGGTAGTCCACCTCCACGCGGAAGCCCTGCAGCTCCAGCGCCTTGGCCTTTTCGGCGCAATAGTCGGCAGCGCGGTCGGTAACGGGCAGGAAACGCACCTGCTCGGGTGCCATCCAGGTGGGCAGCGCACCGGCGTACTCCTCGATCAGGTAGGCCAGTGTGCGCTCATAGCAGCCCATAGAAGTGCGGTGAATGATGTAAGGCAGCGCCTTCTCGCCGTTCTCGTCAATATAGTACATACCGAAGCGCTGTGCCAGCAGCATATCGATCTGGATGGTGACCAGCGTATCCTCTTTACCGAACACGTTCTTGTACTGGATATCCAGCTTGGGACCGTAGAAGGCGGCCTCATCGATGCCGATCTCATACTCCACGCCCAGATCGTCCAGAATCTGACCCATCACCTGCTGTGCCGTCTCCCACTGTTCCGGCGTACCCTCATACTTGTTGTTGGGGTTGGCGGGATCCCACTGGGAGAAACGGAAGGTGCACTTATCCAGCAGACCCAGCGTGCCGAGGCAGTACTTGGCCAGATCCAGACAGCCCTTGAACTCCTCCTCCAGCTGATCGGGACGCAGCACCAGATGACCCTCGGAGATGGTGAACTGGCGCACGCGGATCAGACCGTGCATCTCACCGGAATCCTCGTTGCGGAACAGCGTGGAGGTCTCACCCAGACGCATGGGCAGGTCGCGGTAGGAGCGCTGGCGGTTCAGGTAAGCCTGATACTGGAAGGGGCAGGTCATGGGGCGCAGTGCGAAGCACTCCTTCTCCTCATCGTGGGGATCGCCCAGAATGAACATACCGTCCAGATAGTGATCCCAGTGACCGGAGATGCGGTACAAATCGCGCTTGGCCATCAGGGGGGTCTTGGTCAGCAGATAGCCGTTGGCCTGCTCGGTATCTTCAACCCAGCGCTGCAGCAGCTGCACCACGCGCGCGCCCTTGGGCAGCAGGATAGGCAGACCCTGACCGATGGAGTCCACAGTGGTGAAATACTCCAGCTCACGGCCCAGCTTGTTGTGATCGCGCTTCAGTGCCTCCTCGCGCTGCTGGATGTAGGCGTCCAGCTCATCCTTCTTGGGGAAGGCCACACCGTAGATGCGCTGCAGCATCTTGCGGTTGGAGTCGCCGCGCCAGTAGGCGCCGGTGGCGGAGGTCAGCTTGATGGCGTTGCCCTTGATGCGGCCGGTGGAGTCCAGATGGGGACCGGCGCACAGATCGGTGAAATCGCCCTGCTTATAGAAGCTGATGACGGCGTCCTCGGGCAGATCGTTGATCAGTTCCACCTTGTAGGGCTCGTCCTTCTCCTCCATAAAGGCGATGGCCTCGGCGCGGGGCAGCTCAAAGCGCTCCAGCTTCAGCTTCTCCTTGCAGATCTTGCGCATCTCGGCCTCCAGCGCCTCCAGATCCTCGGCGGTGAAGGGGCGGGGGGTGTCAAAGTCATAGTAGAAGCCGTTTTCGATGCTGGGACCGATGGCCAGCTTCACCTCGGGGTGCAGACGCTTCATAGCCTGCGCCAGCACATGGGAGCAGGTATGCCAATAGGTCTTGCGATACTCGGGATTTTCAAAGGTGTAGATGTTTTCTTCGCTCATTTTGATGTTCCTCCTTACGATTTGGGGCAGGAAAATAAAATAACCTCACCCCTGATGGTTCAGGGGTGAGGTAAATGTTCTTTACTCCACGGTTCCACCCTGCTTACACTCCTGTTTCTCATATCGAGAGATTTTTCGTCAAGACAAGGCGCAAAACGCAGGAATAGCTGCTCTATTTCGAGGCTTTGCAACGCCGTATTGGCGGAAAAGATCCGATATGAAAGGGGTGTCGCTTGTGATCTCTGTAACGGGAGAAACCCGTCCCAGCCTACTGACAAGTGCGTTCGGTGGGCGGCTCAAGGGCGGTGGCGGTGACCGTTTACTCTGCGGCTCTCACAGCAAATGAGCCGCTCTCTGAAAGAGCGTTTATGGGCGCTTCCCTATCAAAGCCTTTTCCAATATGGCAAGAAATATAGCACTTTTCCCACCGTTTGTCAATGGGTTTTGCGCTTTACAGCAGTGCTTTCAGCATATCCTCCGCGTTGTCCACGATATGCTCCGCGCCGGCTGCCACCAGCTCGGCACGGGTGCGAAAGCCCCAGCAAACCGCCAAAAGCGGCATCTTTGCATTGCGGGCGGTCGCCACATCCACCTCGCTGTCGCCCACATAGACCGCCTTGTCCACGCTGACACCCAGTTCTTTCAAGGCGTTCCACACCATCTCCGGCGCCGGCTTCTGGGGGATGTCATCCCGCTGACCGAAGGCAGGCAGGGTGGGGAAAAATTGCCTGGCCAGCGCCTTGGTGGCGGCATCCGGCTTGTTGGACACCACAGCCACCTTTACGCCCGCCTTCTGCAGCGCTTCCACCGCCGCCACAACGCCGGGATAAGGGCAGGTCTTGACGCAGGAGTTTTCGCCGTACCACGCGCGGAACTCCTCCGTGATCTCGTTCAGCTCCGCCTCGCCCACCGTATCGGGCAGGGCACGGCGCAGCAGCTGGCGGGCGCCGCCGCCGACGAAGATGCGGATCTCCTCCATGGTGCGCAGGGGATAGCCATTGCGCGCAAGAGAGCGGTTCACGCCGTCGTGCAGATCCGTGATGGTATCCAGCAGTGTGCCGTCCATATCAAATAAAACAGCTTCATATTTCATAACGGTTCACCTCGTTGCAAATTCTGCGTATCAGTATAGACCCTTTTTCGGATTTTGACAAGGAAAAAGAGCCGCGGCAAGCGCGGCTCTTTCGTATTTGGGATAGATTACGCGGACTTCTTGCCCTTCAGCAGTGCGCCGGCCAGCATGATCACCGCAAAGACGATCAGGTAGAACAGAACCTTGATGCGATAGGTATAGATGCAGGCGAAGCACATGAACAGGCAGCAGATAATGGCCAGAACGGGCACCACATAACGGTTGAAGCCCTTCAGGTTCTTCAGGCTCATCAGCTTGATAAAGATGGGGATGTACAGCAGGTACAGCGTGATGATGGGCAGCTCGGAAGAATCGAAGCAGAAGGGGCCGAACCAGGGAGTGGGAGCCAGATTGGCGCCGTAGAAGTACACCAGCCACAGACCGGTCATCAGCAGGCCGACAACGGAGGAGTTGCTGGGCATACCGGTGGTGGGATCAATGTTCTTGAACATCTTCAGCTTGTCGCTGTCGCTGTCCACTGCCAGATCATACATACCGCGGCACACGGACATGGTCAGACCGTTGCAGGTGCCCCAGCAGGAGATGACCACGAACACGAAGATCAGCGCGCCGCCCACCTGACCGAAGATATTCTGGAATGCCAGCTTGGCGCCGTCCTGACCGTTTTCCATCATCACAGCGCTGTCCAAAGCGCCGGCCAGACCGATGTAGTAAGCCACATACACGGCAACCACGATGATGGCGCCGATGACCAGTGCGCGGGGCAGGTTGCGCTTGGCGTCCTTCAGCTCGGAGCCGATGGAGGTGGCGCAGATCCAGCCCTCATAGGCGAAGGACAGAGCCACAACGCCGGCGAACAGACCGGTGGTAGGAGCCACGGAGGGATCCACGATGTTGGCAAAGTTATAGGTGATCTGGCCGTTGGTCAAACCGACGATGGTACCGACAACAGCCATCAAACCCAGGGGGATCAGCTTGATGGCGGTGGTGGAGATCTGGAACTTACCGGCCAGCTTGGGGGCCAGTGCGCTCATTGCATAAGTGAGAACCATAAAGACCACGCTCAGCGTCATCACGGGGGCGCTGGTGGGATTGCTCCACACCTCGCCGCCGATCAGCACGCCCAGATAGCGGGCGGGCAGCCAGCACAGCACGCCGGTCAGGGTGGGATAGTACACAACAGTCATAAACCAGCCCACATAATAGGCGTAGGTCTTACCGCAGGATGCGCGGGTAAAGGCCACCAGACCGTCGGCGCCCTCATAGTTACCGGCCACCAGACCGAAGGTGTAGGTGCAGATGATCATCACAACGCCCATAATGAGCCAGGACAGAACGCCGATCAGCAGGTTGCCGCCAGTATTCTTCAGCACGACCTCGGCCTTGAAGAACACGCCGGAGCCGATCACAGTACCGACGACCATGGCGATGGCGGTCAGCAGGTTGTATCTTTTTTCCATACAATGTTTCCTCTCTCTCGTGTGGAGTAAACCGCATATGCGGTTTATTTCAATACTATAACATTATTTTAACGGCGGCACAAGCCGTTTTCTTCGTCTTTTTAGCTGAATTTCGCAACGAATTTTTGTGAATAGTGCCGCAAACCGATAAGAGCACACCACTTTTCAGCGGTGTGCTCTACGCAAACAAGTGAATGGTTCAGTGAATGATTATACATTGAACCGGAAGTTGGTGATGTCGCCGTCCTTCATCACATAGTCCTTGCCCTCCAGACGGAACAATCCCTTTTCCTTGGCGGCCGCCATAGTGCCGCAAGCCTTGAGATCCTCAAAGGCGATGACCTCGGCGCGGATAAAGCCGCGCTCAATGTCGGAGTGGATCTTACCGGCGGCGCGGGGCGCCTTGGTGCCGCGGACGATGGTCCATGCGTGGACATCATCCTCACCGGCGGTCAGGAAGGAGATGTAGCCCAGCAGATCGTAGCTGGTGGTGATCAATCGGGCAAGACCGGTCTCGGTCAGACCCAGATCCTCCATAAACATAGCCGCCTCCTCGGCGTCCATCTCGGCGATGTCCTCTTCGAACTTGGCGGCCACCGGCAGCACGGCAGCACCCTGCTGCTCCGCCAGCGCCTTCAGCGCCACGAAGTTGGGGTTGTTGGCATAGTCCGCCATATCCGTCTCGCTGAGGTTGGCGGCGTAGATCACGGGCTTGACGGTCATCAGACCGCCGTCAATGAGGATGTCTTTGTCCTCGTCGGTGAAGGGGAAGGTGCGGGCAGGCTTGCCGTCACCCAGATGCTCCACCAGCGCGGTGCACATCTCCACCTCGCGCTTGGCCTTCTTGTCGCCGCTCTTGGCAGCCTTCTTGGCACGCTCCAGACGGCGCTCCACCAGCTCCATATCCGCCAGCACCATCTCCAGATCGAAGGTCTCGGCATCGCGTGCGGCATCGGCAGGCTCAAGGAAGATGCTCTCATCGTCGAAGCAGCGCACCACCTCCACCAGCGCATCGGTCTGGCGAATGGCCTGAAAGACCTCGTTGCCCTTACCACCCTTGGCTACGCCTGCCACGTCCACGAAATCGATGGTGGCGGGGCTGTACTTCTTGGGATGATAGTACTCTGCCAGCCAGTCAAGGCGCGCATCGGGTACCTTGGCAGAGCCCAGATTGGGCTTGGCGGACGCCACGCTGTAAGCGCCGGTCTCCGCCTTTGCGCCGGTCAGTGCATTGAAAAGGGTCGACTTGCCCACGTTGGGCAGACCCACGATACCAAGTTTCATAGGTTCTTTCTCCTTCTATTGTCAATGGGGTACAGATTCGCATAATTAATTGAATTATACCCCAGCGCCGCCCTTTTTTCAATAGCCACAGACGGAGTTTTTACCTCTTGCCGCGCAAAAGGACACCGCCTGGCAGAAGCGGTGTCCTTTTTCTTTCGTCCGCGCTCAATGCGCGCCGCCGGACAGCATCCCGTATTTGATCTGGATGCGCTCCAGCTTTTCAAGAAGCGGTCTGCCCAACAGCAGCATCGTTGCCGCCGCGCCGGATGCCTGCACCACATTGACCACAAGGCCGGAGGTGAAGATGGCTGTCACCGTTTGGCGGTTGATCTGGATGGGGGTGAGGAACAGCGAGCATACATCCAGCAGCGGTCCCACCCACAGCATAACGGCAAAAAAGCCAAACAGCGCCAGCGCCCACGGCTTGCGCGGCAGCCAACCCTTTTGGGCAAAAAAGCCTGCGGCCAATCCGGCAGCGCCGTAGGCCATCATCTGCCACGGCGTAAAGGCGCCCTGCCCCACAAAGAAATTGCTGACCAATGCGGTGATGGCACCCACCATAAAGCCGGTCTCCGTGCCAAAGGCGATACCGGCGAGCATAATGACGGCGATGGTAGGTTTGAAATGGGGCAGCGGCAGTGCTACACGGGAGGCGATGGCGATGGCACACAGCACCGCAACCACAACCAGCTCCCGCGCCTGCGGACGGCGCCCCTCAAAGGCCAGAAAGAAGGGCACCAGTATCTCCAAAATGATCAGCGTGGCGGTGAGGTAATAGCTGCGCCCGGGCAGCTGCAAGCCCAGATACAGCGCGGCAGGGATCAGCAGGAAAAAGACCAGCAAGGTCACCGCGGTGGACTTTTTCACTGTGCCTCCCCCCTGTTCTTCCGGTACAGCTCCACCACATCCTCCGCCGTGACCGCCATAGAGAACACATGGCGGCTCATACGGGCGGCGGCGGTGGTATAGAAGCTGTTGCCGCCGAAGAAGCGGCGGGGCGTATCGGTGGTGAGGATCTGCCCGTCAAAGAACATACTGACAGCATCGGCATAGCGGGCGCAGAACTCCACATCGTGGGACACCATCACAACGGTGACCCCCTGCGCTTTCAGTTTACATAATATGTCCGCCAGTTTCTCCTTGAAAAAGCTGTCGATGCCCTTGGTGGGCTCATCCAGCAGCAAAAGCTTCGGTTCGGTCAGCAGCACCTTCGCCAGTGCGCTGCGCTGCTGCTCGCCGCCGGAGAGGTCGTAGGGATGGCTGTCCAGCAGCGGCTCGATCTCACAAAGCCGCGCTACAGCGGCGATCTTCTCACCGTCGCGGCTCATCTCCTGCAGCTCCTCGCGCACGGTCTTTTTCACAAAGAGGCTCTTGGGGTCCTGCGGCAGCATAGCAAGGCAGCCGCCGAACAGCTCGCCGGACTTATATTTCTCCACATTTTTGCCAAACACCTTCACCTTGCCGCGGTAGGGGCGGCAGATGCCGCAGACCGCCTTGAGCGTGGTGGATTTGCCGGCGCCGTTGCCGCCTACGATGGCGTAGATACTGCCCTGCGGCACATCGGCGCTGACACCCCGCAGCACATCGGGGGCGTCCTTTTCGTAGCGGAACCACAGCTCCCGCAGGGACAGCGCAGGCGCTTTCACCTCCGGCAGCGCAGGGGCGATCATTTCGCTGTGCTGCGGCGCAGTGGGAAAGGCGGCGCTGAGCCAGTTTCTGCCCTCGCGGACGGTCAGGGGGCACTCCCCCTCCCCGCCGGCGCCGTAAAACGCACGCACGCTGGCAGGCATAGCGGCGAACATCTCGCTTTGCTGCTGATGCAGCAGCTTACCGATATTGCGGGGCGTATCATCGGCCACCACGGCGCCGCCGTCCATCACGATGGCGCGGTCGGCATAGGGGAAGATATCCTCCAAGCGATGCTCCGTGATGATGACGGTGGTGCCCAGCTCGATGTTGATCTTGCGTACCGTGTTGAGAAAATCCGAGGCGGCGATGGGATCCAGCTGGCTGGTGGGCTCGTCGAGGATCAGCACCTCCGGCTGCATCGCCATAATGGATGCCAGATTCAAAAGCTGCTTTTGTCCGCCGGAGAGGTTGGCCACATCCCGATGGAACCAGTCCTGAATGCCGAAATAGCAGGCCATCTCCGCCACGCGGGCGCGCATTGTCTTCTGCTCGCAGCCCAGACTCTCCAAGCCAAAGGCCAGCTCGTGCCACACCTTATCGGTGACGATCTGGTCGTCGGGATCCTGCATCACATAGCCGATCTTTGCCGCCTGATCGCGGCGGCTGAGGCTCTGTAGCGGCACGCCGTTGAACAGCACCTCGCCCCAGCGCTGGCCATAGGGCGTCAGCATCGGCTTGAGGTGGCGCAGCAGCGTGGTCTTGCCGCTGCCGGACTTGCCGCACAGCACCACGTATTCACCCCGCTCAATGGTCAGCTCCACATTCCGCAGAGATTCCTTCCCTTTGGCTGTGGGGTATGTAAAGCTTAAATTCCTGATCTGGAAATGCGCCATTGCAAAGCCTCCTTTCCGTGTAATACTGCAGGCAGCAGCAGATACGCGCCATAGGCGCACACGCCCCACGACACGGGGGCAGCGGTCAGATGGGGCAAGAACGCAACCGCCGCCTGACCCAGACACACAGCGGTGATCACCACCGCCAGCAAAAGCACCATCACCGTCAGTACCAGCGCGTCCGTGCCCGTCATACGGTAGATCATAAAGCTGCTGCGCCGTGTCGCGCCGTAGCCGCGGCTGCGCATAGAGTCAGCGGTGACGATGCTGCCCTCCAGCGCCCACGAGGTCATAGCCGACAGTACGGTCACGCCGCCGCGCAGCTTCTCCCCCGTTGGGGCATCCTCCATCGTTCCCTTGCCCACACAGCGCCGCGCGCCCACGATCTGCCGTGTTTTGCGCATCAGGTTGGGCACCATCCGCAGCACCATCACCAGCAGCAGCGAGATGGCAGGCAGGATACTGCCGAAAAGAGCGGTGAATTTATCGCCCGTCAGCACCGCGTTATAGCAGCCCAGCCACAAAAGCATAGTCAGCAGCACGCCCGACAGCGCCGCGCCGTATACCAGCGCCTCCTGCGTGTAGGGTCTGCCCAGCAGGTGAAACAGCACGTGCTCACCACGGGTATTGAAAACCGGATTCACCGCCGTCATCACCAGTGCCAGCAGCAGCATCAGTGCCATGGGCTTCACCGCCTTTGACCGGCGCAGCAGCACATAGTACACCGCGCCGCACACTGTGCCCACCGCCACATAGGCGGGGTGCTGCAGTATCGCACCGCACACGATGGCGCCCACGAAGAACAGAAAGTTCACCAGCGGGTGGCATTTGGAAAAAGCATCGTTCATATCGTCTGTCCTGCCTCCAAAAACAAAAAACTCCCCGTTTGGGGAGTTTCTTTTCCTTTTCGCCCTGCAGCCGCGCCGCAGGCATAAAAACATCACCGGACCGCCCCAAGAGTCCCGTGCTGCCAGTCAAGGTCTGTATTCCGACTCCGGACGCCTCATTGCAAAGACCTTCTCAGCTTGCGCCAATGACCTTTGCGGCATTCTGTCCGTCTACGGCGGCTTGGTACCGTTGGGATTCACCCATTCCAATGAGCCTTTGACCGATTGAAATTGTTGGTCTAATGGTAGCACATTTGCCGCTGTTTGGCAATCCCCCATGTTGCCCGCAGACGAAAATTATGGTATAATACCGCATATTCTGTTGAAAGGAGCCGCCTATGGACGCAAAGGAATGCATCCTGCGCCGCAGGAGCTGCCGCCGCTATGAAGAAAAAGCCATCGACCGCAGCCTCATCCGGCAGATCGTGGAGCTGGCGCGGTTTGCCCCCAGCTGGAAAAATATGCAGATCGTGCGCTACACCGTCATTGATGACGCCGCGCTGAAAAATGATATTGCCCAGACCTGCGTACGCGGTCTTTCTTTCAACACCAAGACCATCACCCGCGGCGCGGCGCTGGCTGTCATCAGCTATGAAACGGGGCGCTCGGGACGGGATACGGACGGCTCACTGATGGCGCCGGACGGCGAAAAATGGGAGATGTTCGATGCAGGCATCGCGGCGCAGACCTTCTGCCTCGCCGCCCGTGAACACGGCATAGGGACCTGCATCATCGGCGTGATGGACGAGGCTGCCGTCGCGCAGAAAATCGGTCTGCCCAACACGCAGAAGGTGGCGTGTCTGGTGGCAATGGGTTATCCGGAGCAGTGGAAGGAAGGTCCCCCTCGTCTTGGGTGTGACGAGCTGCTCCGTTTTCGGTAAGGAGGGAAACAAATGGACGAGAATATGGAACTGCAGCAAAGGGAAGAACCCTCCGCGCAGGATGTGGTATTTTTCTCACCGGAGATGCTGAAGCTGGTGGAGGACAAAAAGCGCCGCAAGCAGGAGCAGCTGCTGGACTGCCGCGAGGCCGCCGAGAGCGGTGACGGGCAGGCGCAGGTGCAGATGGGTCTGAACCATCTCTACGGCACGAGCGGCGCGGAAAAAGACCCCGTCAAGGCCTTTGAGTGGTTCAGCCAGACGGCGCCGGACGACCCGGTGGGTCTTTACTGGCTGGCGGTGTGCTATAATTCCGGTGCCGGCACAGCTGAGGACAATGAAAAAGCCTTTGAGCTGTTCCGCGAATCGGCGGATATGGGCTACGCACCGGCCCAGTGCGATTTGGGCGTGTTCTATGAAAACGGCATCGTGGTGGAAAAGGATATGGACACCGCCATCGAGCTGTATAAGCAGGCCGCCGAGCAGGGCT
Organism: Oscillospiraceae bacterium; assembly: GCA_017937195.1. GTDB lineage: Bacteria > Bacillota > Clostridia > Oscillospirales > Oscillospiraceae > Vescimonas. The sequence continues at coordinate 17,483 of JAGBEA010000003.1, forward strand.
ACGCCATGGCCAAGTGCAATCTGGGCGCGCTGTACTATTTCGGCTGCGGCGTGGAAAAGAATGACGAAATCGCCGCGCAGTATTTCACCGAGGCGGCGGAGGCGCGCCTTGCCCGCGCACAGCATCTGCTGGGCGTGTGCTATGAATTCGGCTACGGCGTGGAGGAAAACCACGCCAAGGCGGTGGCGCTGTATGAGGAAGCCGGACGGCAGGGCTACGGCGACGGTCTTTGCGCGCTGGGCGTGATGTACCATCTGGGCAAGGGCGTGGAGCAGGATGATGACCGCGCCTTTGAACTGTTCCGCCGCGCCGCCGACACGGGTCTGCATCGGGCGTGGTACTTCCTTGGCAAGTGCTACGATAACGCCAGCGGATGTGAGGAAAATCTGGAGGAGGCGTTCCGCTGCTATGAGCGCTCGGCTGAGGGCGGCGCCGCACCGGCGCTGTATCAGCTGGGTATGTGCTACACCTACGGCCACGGCTGCGAGAAGAACTTAGAGCGGGCATTTGCCCTCTTTTCCAAGGGCGCACAGCTGGACCACGCCACCTCCATCACCCGCTTGGGTCTTTGCTATGAGACCGGCAGCGGCTGTGAGGAGGATATGGAAAAGGCGGTGGAGCTGTATCGGCGTGCCGCCGAGATGGGCGATGCCCCCGGCGCGTGCAATCTGGGTGTGCTGTACCGCTCCGGCTGCGGCGTGGAGCAGAGCGACGAAAAGGCTTTCGCTCTCTTTCAGCAGGCAGCGGAGCAAAACTGGGGACGCGCCCAGTTCTTCCTTGGTCTTTGCTATGAGGCGGGGCGCGGCTGTGAGGAGGATGCCGCCAAGGCGGTGGAGTGCTACAAGCTCTCGGCAGAGCAGAACTATGCCGACGGCATCTGTGCGCTGGGTGTGATGTACCACGCCGGTGCCGGCATCGAAAAGGATGACGCGCAGGCAGCGGAACTGTTCCGCCGCGCCGCCGCGCTGGGTCTGCCCCGCGGCGCCTACTTTATGGGCAAGTGCTATGACAACGGCTTCGGCGTGGAGGAAAATGCGGAGGAGGCCTTCCGCTTCTTCCTGCAGGCGGCCGAGGGCGGCTACGATGACGCCATGCATCAGGTGGGCGGCTGCTACTACTTCGGTCACGGCACGGAGCGCGACGATGAAAAGGCGGTGGAGTGGTTCCGCCGCGCCGCCGATGAGGGCGTGGTGGCTGCCATTAACCGGCTGGGCCTTTGCTATGAGCTGGGCCGCGGCGTGGAGGAGGATTTAGGCAAGGCGGTGGAGTACTATCACAAGGCCGCCGAGCTGGGGTTTGCCGAGGCGCAGTGCAACTTGGGCTGGATGTACCGCACCGGACGGGGTGTGGCGCAGAGCTTCGAAAACGCCGTATTCTGGTACGAAAAGGCGGTTGCCCAAGGCTGGGCGCGGGCCCAGTATCTGCTGGGTATCTGCTACGCTCACGGACGCGGTGTGCCGCAGAGCCACGGCAAAGCCTTCGATTTGTACACCCTTGCCGCCCATCAGGACTTTGCCGAGGCGCAGACGGCGCTGGGTCTTGCTTACGAAAACGGACGGGGCTGCGAGGAAGATATTCGGAAAGCCGCACAGTGGTACGAAAAGGCCGCCGCACAGGATGAGGAGAAAGCCCTTTACTATCTGGCCAACCTCTACTTCTCCGGACGCGGCGTGGAGCAGGACTATGCCAAGGCCTTCCCCCTTTACAAGCGCGCCGCCGATATGGGCCACGCAGGCGCCCAGTGTCAGGCGGGCTACTGCCTTGAAAAGGGGCTGGGCGTGGAGGCCGACTCGGCAAAGGCGTTCCGCTATTATCAGCAAAGCGCCGAGGGCGGCGATGAGACCGGCTGCAACAATCTGGGCTTTATGTACGAGAAGGGCCACGGCTGCGCGGTAGATTTTGAGCGCGCCGCCTTCTGGTTCCGCCGCGCCGCCGACAAGGGAATGGGGCAGGCGTGCAAGAACTATGCCATTATGCTGGAAAACGGACGGGGCGTGGAGAAAAACGAATCGCTGGCGCTGGAGTATTACCGCAAGGCTGCCGAAAAGGGCATCGACTGTACCGAGGCCATCAAGCGCCTCTCCACTGACAAGCGTGCCAGCCGCATCGCCTATGGCTGCGCCGCCGCATTCTGTATTCTGATGGCGTTTTTCTGCGGCATCGAGTTCTTTGACACGTGGGGCAGCAACAGCGGTGTTTCGTGGGCCTTCGGCGTCACCGGCGCCACCATCTGCCTGCGGGCGATGCGCCGCTATCAGAGCAATCCCCGCAAAAAGCTGCATCCGGTGCTGCGCTATACGCTGCTGGCGCTGGGCGTGGTGTGCGCTCTCCTCTGCGCCGCGCTGCTGCTGGTGTTTGCCACGGAACAGCCGCTGGATTTCGCAGCGCTCTGGGGTGCGGTATGCTTCGGCGCTGCCGCCGCCGCCTGCTTTGTCGGCTGGAGCAAAAAATAATGCTTTTCCCCAAAAAGACAGCGGAAATCTCCGCTGTCTTTTTTGTTTTTTGGCATTTTTTTAGCTTGTATTTCCCTTTTTTTCTGTTATAATAACAACCGTGCTTTTTAAGAGGGAGTAGCTTACGAGCAATCGTGACACGCAGCGTCAATCCGGCGAAAGCCCGCCCGTGTCTGAAATGGCGAGACTCTTATTGCCGCAAGGGGCAATAAGAGCCTCTTTTATTTTGCAAAGGAGAGAAATTATGGACATTCTGTACACCAACCTGCTTGACCTGAACTGGCAGATGCTGGTTATGTGGGCAATCGGCGGTATCCTCATCTATCTGGCCATCGCCAAGGAGATGGAGCCCACGCTGCTGCTGCCCATCGGCTTTGGCTCCATCATAGTCAACCTGCCCAACTCCGGTGCCATCACCCAGATCGTGGACGGCGTAGCCGAGCACGGCGCACTGAGCGTACTGTTTGACGCCGGCATTTCCAACGAACTGTTCCCCCTGATTCTGTTCATCGGCATCGGCGCGATGATCGACTTCGGTCCTCTGCTGACCAACCCCAAGCTGATGATCTTCGGTGCGGCTGCCCAGTTCGGTATCTTCTTTACCCTGTGCGTGGCCTCTATGTTCTTCGACATCAACGACGCTGCCTCCATCGCCATCATCGGCGCAGCGGACGGCCCCACCTCCATCGTTGTGGCGCTGAAGCTGGGCAGCAAGTATCTGGGTGCCATCATGGTGGCGGCTTACTCGTATATGGCGCTGGTGCCCATCATCCAGCCCCCCATCATCAAGCTACTGACCACCAAGAAAGAGCGTATGATCCGTATGCCCTATGAGCCCAAGGAGGTCAAGAAGATCACCAAGATCCTCTTCCCCATCATCATCACGGTCATCACCGGTCTCATTGCCCCCGCCTCCGTTTCTCTGATCGGTTTCCTCATGTTCGGCAACCTGATCCGCGAGTGCGGCGTGCTGAACTCTCTGTCCGAAACGGCACAGAAGGTGCTGGCCAACCTGATCACCATCTTCCTGGGCATCACCATTGCCTCCCAGATGCAGGCTGAAAACTTCCTTTGCAAGGAAACGCTGCTGATTCTGGGTCTGGGTCTGGTGGCATTCATCTTCGACACCGCCGGCGGCGTGCTGTTTGCAAAGCTGTTGAATCTGTTCCTCAAGAAGAAGATCAACCCCATGATCGGCGCTGCCGGTATCTCCGCTTTCCCCATGTCCGGCCGCATCGTCCACAAGATGGGTCTGCAGGAGGATCCTCAGAACTTCCTGCTGATGCACTCCATCGGCGTCAATGTTTCCGGCCAGATCGCCTCCGTTATCGCCGGCGGTCTGATCCTGAACTTCTTTATGTGATAAGGAGGAACTGTAAGTATGAACATCAATCCTATGGCTTTTATCGACAATCTCTACTATATGGGCGTTGGCATGCTGTGCATCATCATCGTGATGGCGGTCATCATCGCCGTGACTGCGTTCCTCAACTGGATCACCACGCGCAAATAATTATTAAAAATATGGCAAGGGCGCCGCTGCGATGCAGCGGCGCCCTTGCCGTTAGAGGGGGAAATGGGGAGAAAGCAAATGTCAGTTTCTTCCGAAGAAGAAATCGTAGAAGTCGAACATATCGTAACCGCTGTACGGGTTATAGCCGCCATAGCCACCCTGATCCTGCTGGGGCTGGTCAGTGTCCTCCTGCGTGGTACCGGTGGTCTGGGGCTGGGTGTCAAAGGTGAGCTGCGTGGTGTGATATTCGCCGTCACGGTAGTAGGTGACAGATACGGTATCGCCTGCCCGGTGTCCCTTCTTGGCGCCGGACAGATCCTCCATAGAGGTGATGGTCTTGCCGTCCATCTCGGTGATCACATCGCCCAGCCGCAGCCCTGCATTGGCGCCGGCGCCGCCCTTTTCCGCGGCGTAGACGAACACGCCCTCGGTGACGTCGATCTGATACTGCGCTGCCATCTGCGCCGTCATAGTGCCGGCGGTGATGGCAAGATAGGGCTTATCGGTGATGGAGCCGTTCTCCATAATGTCCACGATCAGCGTCTGCACATCGCCGATGGGGATGGCAAAGCCCAAGCCCTCCACCACGGTGTCAGCATAGCTGGAATACTTGGCCGACACAATGCCGATCACCTCACCGTAGAGGTTCATCAGCGGACCGCCGGAGTTGCCGGGGTTGATGGAGGCGTCCACCTGGATCATATTGAAGGGCGTGCCGTCCACATTGATGGCGCGGTCTGTACAGGAAACGCTGCCCTGACTCTGGCTGAAGGTCAGCTCGCCCAAGGGATTACCGATGGCCAGCACCGTATCGCCTACATTCACCGTTTTGCTGTCACCCAGCGTGACGGGAGAGAGGTCGGTGGCCTCGATTTTCAGCACTGCCAAGTCATAGTCCGTGTCGCCGCCCACCAGCGTGGCGGCATAGCTCTCGCCGTTATAGAGGGTAACGGAGATGGAGCTGGCGTTTTCGATAACGTGATAGTTGGTGACGATATAGCCGTCAGCGGTGATGATGAAGCCGCTGCCGGAGCTGGCGGACTCCACCCGCTGACCGAAAATATTGGTGGACATAGCCGAGCAGTTGATGGACACCACACCGTTGACGGTGGAGGCGTAGACCTGCGCCGGCGTCATCAGCGTTTTGCCGTCCACCTGCTGCACCACCACATCAATGGGGCGGCGGTCGCTTTGGCTGATGGCAGTATTGCCGCCGCCGATGCGGTCAGCCAGCAGTGCGCCGCCGAAGCCGCACAGACCGCTGACAACGGCGCACGCCAGCACCAGCGCCGTCACCTTCACGCCGGTGCGGCGGAAGAAGGGCGTTTTCGCTTTGCGCTTCACCTCCGGGTCGTAGCTGTACACCGGAGCGCTTTCATAGGTGGGCTGGGACTGCTCCGTGCGCCCGCTATCGCGGGGCGCGGGGCTGTAATCATCACGGGGCAAAGACTCGTCGCCGCTGTAATGGTAGATGTTGTTTTCGTCCTGATACATCAGCAGATGACCTCCTTGTTCTTTCAGGGTTATCTTATCAATAGAATGTGTCAAAAATATGAAGAAATGACAACCAATTTTTAATTTTCTGTTTCTGCGTCCTTGTGAGGAACTTTCAAATATGGTATGATGCTGTCCGACGGGATTTGTATCCCTCCTGCCTTTTATCATACCGGCGAACCTTAAGCCAAGCTTTAAGGAATGCCGCTTTTCCTTGAACTTTTTGTAAACAGAGGTGATTGCCTATGCTGCGCATCGACCAACTGCATATTGCCCCCGGTCAGGGGGAGGCTGCGCTGCGGAGCAAGGCGGCCAAGCTGCTGCGCGTCGCGCCGGAGCAAATCACCTCGCTGCAGCTGCTGCGCCGCGCCATCGATGCCCGTGAGGAGCTGCGCATCGTCTGCTCGGTGGCGGTCAGTGTGAAGAATGAAAGCGCCGTGCTGCGCCGCTGCCGCGACCGCCGCGTCACCGTCTATGCCCCCAAGGTCTATCAGCCGCCGCAGGCTGTGCCGGTGCAGGCGCTGTCCCCCGTTGTGGTGGGCGCAGGACCTGCCGGACTGTTCGCCGCGCTGGTGCTCTCCCGCGCCGGTCTGCGCCCCATTTTGCTGGAGCGGGGACAGTGCGTGGAGCAGCGCACGAAAGATGTGGAGCGGTTCTGGAGCGGCGGCGTGCTGGACACCGAGTCCAATGTGCAGTTTGGCGAGGGCGGCGCAGGCGCCTTTTCCGATGGCAAGCTGAACACCGGCACCAAGGATTTGCGCCACCGCTGGATACTGGAGCAATTGATAAGCTGCGGCGCACCGGAGTCCATTTTGGTGGATGCCAAGCCTCACATCGGCACCGATTATCTCCACATCGCCCTTCAGAATCTGCGTCAAACGCTGTTGGAGCTGGGCTGCGACATCCGCTTCGGTCACCGCTTGGATGGCGTACAGAGTGAAAACGGACAACTGACCGCTCTCACCGTCCAAAACGGAGCGGAGCGATACACCCTCCCCTGCCGTCATCTGGTGCTGGCAGTGGGACACAGCGCACGGGACACCTTTGAGCTGCTCTATCATAGCGGTGTTGCGATGGAGCCCAAGCCCTTCGCCGTGGGCGTGCGCATTGAGCACCGTCAAGCGGACATCGACGCGGTGCAGTACAAGGAATTTGCCGGTCATCCGGCGCTGGGCGCCGCCACCTATAAGCTGGCCTGCCATCTGCCCAACGGACGCAGCGCCTTTTCTTTCTGCGTCTGTCCCGGCGGTCAGGTGGTAGCGGCGGCATCGGAGGAAAACCGCGCCGTCACCAACGGTATGAGCGAATACGCCCGCGATAAGGAGAACATCAACGGCGCGCTGCTGGTGAATGTGACGCCGGAGGATTTCCCCAGCGCCCACCCCCTTGCCGGCATCGCCTTTCAGCGACAGCTGGAGGAGGCCGCCTTCCGCCTTGGCGGCGGCACCTATGCCGCCCCCTGCCAGCGGGTAGAGGATTTTCTGCTGCGCCGCCCCTCCCAATGCGGCGGCAATGTCACCCCCAGCTACCGTCCCGATGTGGTATGGTGCGATTTGCACCATTGCCTGCCCCCCTTTGTCAGCCAGACGCTGGAGCTGGCGCTGCCCGCGCTGGAGCAAAAGCTGCCCGGCTATGCCGCACCCGACGCGGTGCTGACCGCCGTGGAGAGCCGCTCCTCCTCCCCCGTCCGCATCCCCCGTGATGAAACTTACCAGACCAATATCCGCGGTCTGTACCCCTGCGGTGAGGGCGCCGGCTATGCCGGCGGCATCCTCTCTGCCGCAGCTGACGGTATGCGCTGCGCCGAACAAATCATTGGAGGTTTACTATGAGAAAAATCGCCGTTCTGTCCTCGTTCTTTGAGGAGCATCACACCCGGCAGGTGCTGGATACCGCCGCGCGCTGCGGCTTCACCGTTGACCTTTACAGCGATGACCGCATCCCCGAGGAGAAACGGGGTCAGTACGAGGTGCTCTACGGCTTCCCCTCCCCTAAGCTGCTGCCCACTATGACCGGTATGCGCTGGTTCTGCGCCGCCAGCGCCGGCGTGGACACCTACTCCGACGACGCACTGTATGCCGACCCCGAACATATCCTCGTGACCAACTCCGCCGGCGCCTTTGGCACCACCATCGCCGAGCATATCCTGATGGTCACGCTGATGCTGCTGCGCCGTATGCCCGCCTTTGAGCAGGTGGTGCGTGAGCGGCGCTGGGTGCGCACCATGCCTATGCGCTCCATCTGCGGCAGCACCGTCACCATCCTCGGCACCGGCGACATCGGCACCAACTTCGCCCGCCGCGCCAAGGCGCTGGGCGCTGCCGCCGTGTACGGCGTGCGCCGCACCAAAAAGGCCGCCGACCCCGCCTATGACGGCATCTATACCCACGAGGAGTTGGATGCTCTCCTGCCCAAGACCGACATTCTGCTGCTGGCGCTGCCTGCCACGCCGGAGACTGACCGCATCCTCAGCCGCGAGCGCATCGCCCTTTTGAGCAAAAACGCTATCGTGGTCAATGTAGGTCGCGGCAACGCCATCGATCAGGAGGCGCTGATGGAGGCGCTGAACGAAGATCGCATCGCCGGTGCAGCACTGGATGTGATGGAGCCGGAGCCTCTGCCCGTGGATCATCCGCTGTGGGACACCAGGAATCTGCTGCTGACGCCCCACATCTCCGGCAATATGTCGCTGGGCATCACCCGCGATCTGGATGTTTCCATGTTCTGCGAGGATCTGGAAAACTATGCCGCAGGCCGTCCCCTCAAGCATCTGGTGGACCGCAAACTGGGCTATTGAGATGCAAAAACAGACAAAAACAGGAGGTATTTTCTGCGGAAAGTACCTCCTGCTTCATTTTTATGCTTGTTATTGGCGCGATTATCGTTTATAATAAGTTGATACTATGTGCAATTACATCCTCGTAAGAAAGGAAGTTCGATATGATTAAAGTCCAGACCGATCGGGGCGAGATCTCGATCAGCAGCGCCGTCTTCACTGCGATCACCGGCGCCGCAGCCACCAACTGCTTCGGCGTAAAGGGTATGGCCTACCGCAGCATGACGGACGGTCTTGTCCACCTGCTGCGCCGCGAAGCCATGAGCAAGGGCGTAAAGGTCACCTATAACGACGATAACACCGTTTCCATCCAGCTGCATATCGTGGTGGAAAACGGCGTGAACATTACCACAGTGTGCCGCTCCATTATGAGTGAGGTCAAGTATGTGGTCAACAAGAACACCGGTGTAACGGTCCGCGAGGTCAATGTCTGCGTGGATTCCATCACCGTGTGAGCCGAAGGAGAAAGAGAGTATGACAGATAGAATCAACGGCCGCGCATTTAAGCAGATGGTGCTCTTCGGCGCCGCCTGCATTATGCAGCAGAAACAGCCCATCAACGACCTGAATGTGTTCCCCGTCCCCGACGGCGACACCGGCACCAATATGAGCCTGACTATCCAGACCGCCGCCACCGAGCTGCGCAAGAGCGAGCCGGAGACCGTGGGCGAAGCCGCCAAGATCACTGCCAGCGCTCTGCTGCGCGGTGCACGCGGTAACTCCGGCGTGATCCTCTCGCTGCTGTTCCGCGGTATGTCCAAGGCCACCAAGGGCTTGAAGGAGCTGGACGGCGTGCAGCTGGCAGCCGCCCTGCAGGAGGGTGTGACCACCGCTTACGGTGCCGTGATGAAGCCCGCCGAGGGCACGGTGCTGACCGTCTCCCGTCTGGCCGCTGTCCGCGCAGCTGATGCCGCCGCAGAGAACAACAGCGCCGAGTATGTGCTGGATGAGACCATCAAGGCCGGCTATGAAACGTTGGCACAGACCACCGATATGAACCCCGTGCTGAAGAAGGCGGGCGTGGTGGATGCCGGCGGCAAGGGTTACCTTGTGATCCTTGAGGGTATGCTGCGCGCCCTGCGTGGTGAGGAAGTCCCCGAGGTGCAGGAGTCCGCTTCTGCCAAGGCCTATTTCGCTGCCATCAGCGAAGAGGAGATCACCTTCACCTTCGACACCGTCTTTATCGTGCGCAAGGCATCTCAGAATGTGGATCTCGCCCCCCTGCGCCAGTACCTCAACAGCATCGGTGACAGCCTTGTCATCGGCGAGGATGATGACGCATTCAAGGTACATGTCCACACCGATATCCCCGGCAACGCCATCAACGAGGCGCAGAAGTACGGCATTCTGGAAGTGTGCAAGGTGGAGAATATGCGTATTCAGGCTGAGGACGTGGCCGCCGGCAAGCACACCATCAGCGCCGACGATCTGGACAACGAGGAAGCCGCGGAAGAGCCTACCTTCGCAGAAGCCGAGAAGCGCTACGGCTTTTTGGCAGTCTGCGCCGGCGAGGGTCTGGAGAGCGCCTTCCGTGATCTGGGCGTGGACCGCATCGTCAGCGGCGGTCAGACGATGAACCCCTCCACCGAGGCCATTTTGAAGGAGGTCAATCTGACCCCCAGCGAAGTGGTGTTCGTGCTGCCCAACAACAAGAACATCATTATGGCAGCCGAGCAGTGCCGCGGTCTGACGGAGAAGGAAGTCATCGTTGTTCCCACCGCAACCGCACCTCAGGGCATCACCGCTATGATGAACGCGGATCTGGATGAGACGGATCCTCAGGTGATCGCACAGACCATGGCCGAGGCCGCCGGTACTGTGACCACCGCGCAGATCACCTACGCCGCCCGCAACTCCGATTTCGACGGCTTTGAGATCAACGAGGGCGACTATCTGGCGCTGCTGAACGGCAAGCTGTTCGGCACCGACCGTGATATTAACGTACTGCTGCAGAAGCTGGCCGAGCTGGCAGCGGAGCAGAACGCCGAGTTTGTCACGCTGTTCTCCGGCGAGGGCGTCAGCGACGCCGATGCCGAGGCGGCAGCAGAACTGTTCACCCAGCGCTGCGCCGACGCAGAGGTTTCCGCGCTGCCCGGCGGACAGCCCGTGTACTACTATATCATCTCCATCGAATAAGCTTTCACGCAAAAGCACCTCGCAGAGGAATCTGCGAGGTGCTTTTTTATGCCCTGCAAACCTGCAGGATCTTGTCCGCCGCGGCTTTGGCGCCGCCGCAGCGGTGAAATCCCTCGCCGATGGCAGCGGCATTGCCGGCATAGGACGGATGATGCAGCACGCGCGCAAGGGCTGCGCGGATGGATGCCGGATCGGTCTTTTCCAGCTTCACCCCTGCCCCCAGCTGTGCCACCCGCTGCGCCACGCCGCTCTGCTCCGCCGTTTGGGGCAGCATCACCAGCGGCACGCCGAACCACAGCGCCTCGCTGACGCTGTTCATCCCGCAGTGGGTCAAAAAGACATCCGCCTGCTCCAGCACGGCGATCTGATCCACCGATGGGTACACCGCCACATTCTCCGGCAGTTCACCGAACTGTTCCGGCGAAACGGCGCTGCCTACCGACAAGATCACCTGCCACGGCGTCTCCCGCAGCGCGGCGATGCAGCGGCGGTACAGCGGCAGCATATCGTTGTTCACCGTGCCCATAGAGATGTAGATCAGCTTCTCCCCCGTCTTTACCACCTCTGTCTCCGCAGGGCGGACCGAGGGGCCCACAAAGGCATAGCGATCGGAAAAGGTATCGCTGCAGGGCTGGAATTCCGGCGAAGTATAGACCACCGTATGGGTATCATCGTCATTTTGCAGGATATCCAGCACACTTTTCACCGGATAGCCGGCGCGCTGCAGCCGTTTGATCTCGCCATTGACCCGCGGCATAGAGAGCACCATACGCAAAAGCTCCCCCGCGGAGCGGCGCATCACCTTGGCCGAATGCTGGTTGAAGGCGAAGGTGGTGGTGGAGGACACAAAGGGAATATTCAGCTTGCGGGCTACCGCCTTGCCCCACACCGCCATCGAGTCCGCCACAATGCAGTCCGGCTGCAGCCGCTCCATCTCGCGGCACACCGCCTCATCCAGCGACAGTGTGGTGTCCACCAGCACGCGGGTGGACAGCGCCAGATCCTTACCGATCTGCGCCGCCTGCCGCGGTGTCAGCCGCAGCTCTGCATCGTAGCTGTCGCAGGGCACAAAATGGGCGCCTGCCGCCTCGATCTTCTGCCGCATCACCTCGTAAGACCAGTACCACACCTGATGTCCCCGCGCCGTCAGCTCACGCACCACCCCCAGCGTGGGGTTGGTGTGTCCGTGGGCAGGAATGTTGAAAAACACGATTTTACTCATTTTCATCCCCCTTTTTGGTGCAAAAACGGCGCAGATACGGTGTATCTGCGCCGTCTGCCTCATTCAATATCCAGTTCCGGCGGGACATCGATCTCGTCGGACACATATTTGCCGTTTTTCTTGCGCTGGCGCACGCACTCCGTCAGCAGATACTCGATCTGCCCGTTGACGGAGCGGAAATCGTCCTCCGCCCACGCCGCGATGGCGTTATAGAGCTTTGCCGATAATCGCAGCGGCACCTGCTTCTTTGCGTTGTCTGCCATGGCTTAACGGAACTTGACTGCCGTTCCGTAGGCGATGACTTCCGCCGCACCCTGCATCACGGCAGAGCCGGAGTAGCGCACACACACGATGGCATCGGCACCCAGCGCCTCCGCCTCCTGACACATCCGCTTGGTGGCAAGTGCGCGGGCATCATTCATCATCTCCGTATAGGCTTTCAGCTCGCCGCCCACCAGCGTCTTGAAGCTCTGGGCAATATCGTTGCCCAAGTGCTTGCTCTGAATGGTGCTGCCCTTCACCAGACCCAGCATCTCCAGTTCTTTTCCTGCAATGTATTCCGTATTGACCAGCAACATCTTTTTTCCTCCTTAATATTGATCCAGATCGTCCTCTTCACCGCTGTTCAGTTCCTGCATACGCTGCAGCAAAACATAGATCACCAGCGCGCAGACCACCAGCGGTACAATGCACATCAGCGCCTTTGCCCACCACAGGATCTCCGGTATCAGTGCAAACAGTAGCGCCATACCGCCATAATACACCACCAGACACGCCGCCACAATAGCAGGCGCCATATATCCGCGTTTTTTCATATCAATAGAGGCTGCCGGAGTTGACCACGGGCTGAGCGTCGTGGTTGCCGCACAGCACCACCAGCAGGTTGGACACCATGGCCGCCTTGCGCTCCTCGTCCAGCGCCACCATACCGCCTTCGCTCAACCGCTCCAGCGCCATCTCCACCATACCCACTGCGCCGTCCACGATCATCTTGCGGGCGTCGATGATGGCAGAAGCCTGCTGGCGCTGCAGCATCACAGCCGCGATCTCAGGTGCGTAGGCCAGATAGGTGATGCGGGCTTCGACGATCTCCAAACCGGCCTCGGCCACCTTGCTCTGGATCTCGGCGCGGATCCGCTCAGCCACTACCTCACTGGAGCCGCGCAGGCTGCCCTCATCGGCGTGACCGTCACCGGTGGTGTCCACATTGGGGGCTACATCGTAAGGATAGACGCGCACGATATTGCGCAGCGCAGCATCGCACTGCAAGGACAGATACTCCTTGTAGTTATCCACATTGAACACGGCAGCCGCCGTATCCACCACGCGCCAGGTCACCGCGATGCCGATCTCCACGGGGTTGCCGAGGCAATCGTTGATCTTCTGGCGGGCGTTGTTGAGGGTCATGATTTTCAAAGAGATCTTCTTGCTGGGCGCCACCGCTACCGTTGCCTGACCGGTAAGCATCTGGGTCACCGCGTCGCCCTTATTGTGGGCATCCACATCGCCGCTCTGGTTCAGCTTGGTGCCGGCAGCGGGATTCACCGCGGTGCAGAAGGGGTTGACCCAGTAGAAACCCTCGCCCTTCAGCGTGCCGATGTACTTGCCGAACAGCGTCAGCACCAATGCCTCCTGAGGCTTCAGCACCTTCAGACCGGGCAGCAGAAGCCAGCCCAGCGCCGCCCAGACGATGCACACCACCATAGGGAGCACCAGCATATTCAATGCGCTGTACACGATGCCCAGCACCGCCGCCACATAGGCCAGCAGCACCAGCAGCAGTACCAGCATACCGTTCTTTCTGTGGTTCAACACTTTTTCCTGCATTGTTTTCTCCTCCTTGCAGTTTTGTTCCTTGTGATATCAAAAAGATATCATATAGATTCCTGCTTGTCAATCCCTCTTCGGAAATTTTTTTCAAACGAAAAAAGAGACGCGGAGCTTGATCCGCGTCCCTTTTATGCAGTTCGGTCAGGGCGCCGTTTATGGCACCAACGGCACACATCCGACCATTTGTGCAACTGCGCTGCCGGAAGGGTTTGATGGAGGTGAGAGATCATGGAGGCTCTCGGCTCGGCAGGCAGTTTTACTACCAAATACTTATTTTCAGTGGCAGCCCTTGCAGCCTTCACAGTTGCCGCAGCAGCCGCCCTTCTTATGACTTTTATGCAGCGAGCGGACAGCCAGCACAACAACGGCAGCCAGCACTGCAATGACGATCAAATCACCCAACATGGCAATTCTCCTTTCAGTGCTTCAGATTATTCTCCCGATAGCCACGGCGCAGCACCAGCCAAGCCAGCGCGATCAGCGCCACGGCAGCCACAACGGTCAGCACGCTGAAGACCGTCTCACCGGTGATGAGACCCACCAGCTGATAGCCGATCATCGACACCGCATAGGCGAAGGCGCACATATAGCCAACCGTCAGCAGCGTCCACTTGCGGTTGCCCATCTCACGGCGGATGGCGCCGATGGCAGCAAAGCAGGGGGCGCACAACAGCTGGAAGATCATAAAGCTATAGGCACGGACGGGGCCGAAGTCCGCGGCGATCAGCGCCCAGATCTCGTCGCCGTTCTCGCTCAGCTCACCGCCAAAGTTATACAGCGTACCGAAGGTCATTACCACTTCTTCCTTGGCGATCAGGCCGGTAACGGTGGCAACAGTGGCCTTCCACGCCATATCGCCCATCCAGCCCAGCGGATAGAAGATCCACGCGATGGCATTGCCGATGGCAGCCAGCATGGAGTGGTTGCTGTCCTCCACCGCGGTAAAGGCGCCGTCCACGAAGCCGTAGCTCTGCAGGAACCACAGCACGATGGAGCTGAGCAGCACGATGGTGACGGCGCGTTTGACGAAGTCCCAGCCGCGATCCAGCGTGGAGCGCAGGACATTGCGTGCAGAGGGCATATGGTAAGTGGGCAGCTCCATCACGAAGGGAGCAGGCTTACCGGCGAAGGTCTTGAACTTCTTGAGGATCACACCGGAGATCACCACAGCGGCGATGCCGATGAAGAACGCGGACACAGCCACCAGCGGCGAGTTGCCGAACACAGCGCCGGCGAACAGACCGATAATAGGCATCTTGGCGCCGCAGGGGATGAAGCCGGTGGTCATAACGGTGATCTTGCGGTCATTCTCCTGCTCGATGGTGCGGCTGGCCAGAATACCGGGCACGCCACAGCCGGTGGCTACCAGCATAGGGATGATGGACTTGCCGCTGAGGCCGAACTTGCGCAAAATGCGGTCCATAATGAAGGCCACGCGGGACATATAGCCCACATCCTCCAGAATGCTCAGCAGCAGGCTCAGCACCAGAATCTGGGGCACGAAGCCCAGCACCGCGCCCACACCGGCCAGAATACCGTCCATAATGAGACCGTACAGCCAGCCGCTGACGCCCAGTGCGGAGAGAATGCTGTCAAAGAGGTTGGGCACCCACTCACCAAACAGCACATCATTGGCCCAATCGGTGCCCATGGTGCCGATGGAGAAGGGGAAGCTGCCCATAGCGATGGCATACATCAAAAACATCACACCGGCAAAGATGGGCAGTGCCAGCACGCGGTTGGTGACGATGCTGTCCACCTTGTCGGAAAAGCTCATGGCGTGCTTGGCGGATTTCTTGGTGACCGCCTTGCTGACCAGAGAGGCAATGTATGTATAGCGCTGGTCGGCGATGATGCTCTCGGCATCGTCGTCCATTTCCCGCTCACAGTCGGTGATGTGCTTTTCCAGATGACCCAGCAGCTCCTCGTCCAGCTGCAGCTCACGGCGCACCATCTCATCGCGCTCAAACAGCTTGATGGCGTACCAGCGCAGGTAGTTGCTCTTTACCTTACCCTCGATGGACTCCTCAATATGCGCCAGCGCGTGTTCCACACTGCCGCCAAATACGTGGGGCATATCGCCGTGGGTATGGCTGCGGGCCAGCTCCACCGCCTTTTCGGCGGCTTCCAGACAGCCCTCACCCTTCAGGGCGCTGATCTCCACGCAGGTGCAGCCAATGGCGCGGCTCAGCTTTTCAAGGTCGATCTTATCGCCGTTCTTACGCACCAGATCGATCATATTCACTGCCACCACAACGGGGTGACCCAGATCGATCAGCTGGGTGGTCAGATACAGATTGCGCTCAATATTGGTGCCATCCACGATGTTCAAAATGGCATCGGGATGCTCATCCACCAGATAGGCACGGGTCACCACTTCCTCGGGGGAATAGGGGGACAGAGAATAGATGCCGGGCAGATCCTGGATCACCACATCGTCGTGACCCTTCAGCTTCCCCTCTTTCTTCTCCACCGTAACGCCGGGCCAGTTGCCTACATATTGGTTGGAGCCGGTCAGAATGTTAAAAAGTGTGGTCTTGCCGCTGTTGGGGTTGCCGGCAAGGGCAATTTTAATGCTCATATCGTCGTTCCTCTCTTTGCTCTTTCCGCGCACTTCAGCGCACTTCCACCATTTCGGCGTCAGCCTTGCGCAGGCTCAATTCATAGCCGCGCACATTCACTTCGATGGGGTCGCCCAGCGGCGCCACCTTGCGCACGTAGATCTCCACACCCTTGGTAATGCCCATATCCATGATCCGGCGGCGGACGGGTCCTTCTCCGTGCAGCTTCACCACGGTCACCGTCTGTCCTACCTTCACCTGCTTGAGCGTATTCATCTTACATCCTCCTCGGCTCTTCCATTTGTAGTTAGCTTTCGCTAACCGTATTGCTGAATTAATGGTTAGCATTTGCTAACCGCAGTATGATTATAGCGCGATTCCCATCACTTGTCAACCATCTTTTTCCTGCGCACGCGCTCTTTTGGGCACTACTGACAGTATACATCGGCGCAAAAAATACCCGCTGTTGTCGCTTTTTGACAACAGCGGGCGATTTTCGCATTATTTCACAGCGCTTCCATAGCGGCGTTGACGCTGTCCTCGCAGGAGCGCATGGCCTCGATGGTCTTCTCCATCAGCGTCTCCAACTCCCAGCCCAGCCGCTCTGCGCCCTGCCGGATCACATCGCGGGAGCAGCCGGCGGCGAATTTCTTATCCTTGAATTTCTTCTTCAGGCTGCTCACTTCCATATCCTTGCAGCTCTTGGACGGGCGCATACGGGCAGCCGCGCCCACAAGCCCCGTCAGCTCATCGGCGGCAAACAGCACCTTCTCCATCTCGTGCTCCGGCTCCACATCGCAGCACAGACCGTAGCCGTGGCTGCACACAGCGTGGATGAACTCAGCGCTGCAGCCCGCCTTCTCTAAAAGCTCCGGCGCCTTGACGCAGTGCTCATCGGGCCACAGCTCAAAGTCGATGTCGTGCAGCAGACCCACCGTTGCCCAGAAGTCCGCATCCTCACCGTAGCCCAGCTCGGTGGCGTACCAGCGCATCACGCCCTCCACCGTCAGCGCGTGCTGGATGTGGAACGGCTCTTTGTTGTACTCCTGCAGCGCTGCCAGCGCCGCCTCTCTTGCGATACACTCTTTCATTAAATGCGTCCTCCTTTGTGTTTCTTGTCTGCATTGTAGCACCGCCGCGGCGCTTATGCAAGCAAATTCCCCTCCAGCAGCTGCAGCAGCGCGGCGGCGTGGCGGTATTCATCAGCGGAGAACTGGGCTAAAATATGGCTTAAGCACACATCGTCCGTCTCCTGCGCCCAATGCTGATAGTGATAGCCGCCGCAGGTCTCGGCGTGGTAGCGGTCCCGCAGCGCCTGACACCAAGGCAGCTGCTCCGTGCGCCCCACATTGACCGCCGGCTTGTAGCACTGCCCCGTAATGATGTAATATACGCCCATCAGCCGCCGCGCGTGACCGCCCTCCTCCGCCGCCAGCTCCCGCAGGATGCGGCGGGCATTGGCGTTGGGCGCGCAGCGGGCATAGGTCAGATAGGTGCGCCGATCCTCCAGCTCCTCCTCGATGAAGGCGCGGATATTTTCCAGTTCCTGCTCCGCCGCCGAGGCAAGGCAGCACTCCTCGCGGTGCGGTGCAGGGGGCGCCATCACCGCCTCACGCGCCTCCGGATAGGGGTTCAGCTCCGGTGATACCCGCTGCCAGACACGGTCGCATCGGGCGTAGTCATAGGGTAAATTGGTTTCATGCTCCATGGTTGAACGCTCCTTTCTCACGGTATACTATGTTTAGTTCCCGATATCCGTGCGCGATGGGCAGAAAATAGGCCGTCAGCCGTTGCTTTTCGCGGCAAATTCTGTTAAAATATGCGTGTTGCGCGGATACTGTCTGCTTGTCGATTTTTGTTGCCTTGGCAACAGACCGTCACAGAGGGGCTGTGCTACGCTCAAGATACAAAACCGCAAGGAGGAATTTTCCATGCTGGAATTGAAACATATTCATTACAGTGTCACCACGCCGGAGGGTGTGTTGGATATTTTGAAGGACATCAATCTTGTGATCGATGACCATAAGCTGATAGTCTTCACCGGCCCCAACGGCGGCGGTAAAACCACATTGGCGAAAATCATTATGGGTCTGGTGCAGCCCACCGGCGGACAGATTCTGTTCAATGGGCAGGATGTCACCAACCTCTCCATTACCGAGCGCGCCAAGCTGGGCATCAGCTATGGCTTCCAGCAGCCGCCCCGCTTCAAGGGCATCACTGTCCACGATCTGCTGCTGCTCTCCGCAGGCGAGGAGAAGCTGTCGAAGGACCGCTGCTGCCAGTACCTGACCAAGGTAGGTCTGTGCGCCAACGACTATCTGGACCGCGAGGTGGATGTGAGTCTGTCCGGCGGCGAGGTCAAGCGCATTGAGATCGCCACCATTCTGGCGCGCAACAGCCAGCTGATGATCTTTGACGAGCCGGAGGCCGGCATCGATCTGTGGAGCTTTGCCCGCCTGACCGAGACCTTTGAGCAGATCCACCGCCAGCAGGACGCCACGATGATCATCATCTCCCATCAGGAGCGCATCATCCAGCTGGCCGACGAGATCGTGGTGGTGGCAGGCGGCCAGGTCGCCAACCGCGGCACCACGGAGGAGATCTTCCCCCTGATTTTGGCCAACACGCTGGGCGGCTGCCCCGTACTGCAGAAGGAGGAATCCAAATGATCAATGAAATCGACGCCAAGCTGCTGGAAAAAATCGCTGATTTGACCGGCAAGCCCGTGGGCGCGTTCAATATCCGCAAGGACAGCGGCTGCGAAGCGCGCCAAAGCACCGAACATATCGAAATCACATCCAAGACCGACAAAGAGGGCATTGAGATCCGCATCAAGGACGGCACCAAGGGTGAGGTTTGCCACATCCCCGTGATCATCAGCAAGAGCGGTGTCAGTGAGATGGTCTACAACGACTTTTTCATCGGCGATGACTGCGATGTGGAGATCGTGGCAGGCTGCGGCATCCACAATACCGGCTGCAACGAGTCCCGTCACGACGGCGTACACACCTTCTATATCGGCAAAAACTCCCGCGTCCACTATGCGGAAAAGCATTACGGCGAGAACGGTGAGAAGGCCGACGGCAAGAATGTGATGAACCCCCAGACCGTTGTGTATCTGGGTGAAAATTCCACCATCCAGATGGACACCGTGCAGATCCGCGGCATCGACTCCACCAAGCGTATGACCCGCTTTGTATGCGAGGCCGGCAGCGAGGTGGTGGTAACCGAGCGCCTGCTGACCCACGGACAGCAGGAGGCTGTCAGCGAGATGGAGATCGAGCTCAACGGCGCAGACGCCAAGAGCCGCGTGATCTCCCGCTCCGTGGCGCAGGATCAATCCCAGCAGCTGTTCTATCCCCGCGTGGTGGGCAACGCCGCCTGCTTCGGTCACGTGCAGTGCGACTCCATCATTATGGGCGATGCGCGCATCCGCTCCATTCCGGAGATCGCCGCCAACCACCCCGATGCACAGCTGGTGCACGAGGCCGCCATCGGTAAGATCGCCGGCGATCAGCTGCTGAAGCTGGAGACGCTGGGTCTCACCGCCGAGGAGGCGGAGGACACCATCCTCAAGGGATTTTTGGCATAAGTAAAGCGCACAGATCTGCGGATCTGTGCGCTTTTTCTGCGTTTCGGTCACGATTTAGACACAATTTTGCTGTACGCTTTGTTATACTGCCGTTGTAAACAGCAAAAAGTTATATTATAATAGTTTTATTCTTCTCCCGGAAAGGAGCCACACAGATGAATCTGTCGATGAAAAGCTGCTTGAGAATTGCAGGCAGCATTTTCCTGCTATATCTGGCCATTCACTACTGGCCTGCCGTGGCCGGACTGCTGGGCACGGTGCTGGGCGCCGCCTCGCCGCTGCTGCTGGGCTGTGCGCTGGCTTATGTGCTGAATATTCTGATGAGCTTTTATGAGCGCAAGCTGCTGCAGGATTCCTCCATCGCCGCCCTCAACAAGATCCGCCGCCCCATCTGTATGGTGCTGGCCATCCTTTCCCTGCTGGCCATCATCGCATTGGTGGTCCTGCTGATCGTGCCGCAGCTGGTGGACTGCGTAGAGCTGCTGATCGCGCAGCTGCCCGGTGCGATTGACAAGGGTATCGCCTACCTCTACTCCCTGCACTTCCTGTCGGAAGAGGTAATGGAAACGCTCAACAATATCGACTGGCAGTCCAAGATCGGAGAGATCGCCGGTGTACTGACTTCCGGTATCGGCAGCGTGATGGACGTGGTGATCTCCACCGTCTCCTCCGTGGTTTCCGGCATCATCACCGCCTTTTTGGCAATCATCTTTGCCATCTACCTGCTGATGGGGCGCAACCGTCTGCAGAATCAGAGTAAGCGCTTGCTGCGTCACTTTATGAAGGAATCCCACTACAACAAGCTGATGTATGTGCTGGGTGTTGTAAACAACAGCTTCCGCCGCTATATCACCGGCCAGTGCATCGAGGCGGTGATCCTGGGTACGCTGTGCGCCGCCGGTATGGTGATCCTCCGCCTGCCCTATGCTACGATGATCGGCGCGCTGGTCGCTTTTACGGCGCTGATCCCCGTGGCAGGCGCCTATATCGGCGCCGGTTTAGGCGCGTTTATGATCGTGATGGTCTCGCCCATGAAGGCTCTGATTTTCCTGATTTTCATTGTGGTCCTGCAGCAGTTGGAGGGTAACATCATCTATCCCAAGGTGGTGGGCTCCTCGCTGGGTCTGCCCGGCATCTGGGTGCTGGCTGCCGTGACCGTCGGCGGCGGCATTATGGGCGTGCTGGGCATGCTGCTGGGCGTACCGCTGGCGGCTGCCGCCTACACGCTGCTGCGCAACGAATTGAACAAGACGGACTCTCCGTACCCATCAGAATAAAAACCGTCTGCCATATGAGTTGTATTCTTAAGGACGGTTTTAAAACTTGTTCTCTTCGCCCGATGTGCTGCATCACAGGCTGCAATTAAGGAATCTAAATAATTAGGTTTATAAAGCAAAACTATCCGCCCGAAGAAATTCGGGCGGATAGTTCTTTGCAAAGTCCTTTTTACTGGACACAGGGTGTGATATAATGCAATCATAGGAATTAGATTTGGAGGGTTGATTGCAAAAGTGAAGGTAACATTTAGAGGGTAAAAAAGAGGGCAAAGGGTGATGTTCACCTCTGCAATAAGCGATATAATAGTTTCGGTCACTGCCTGCGGAAAGCAGGAAAAATGAGTCGAATGACATTATCGG
>JAGBEA010000018.1 GCA_017937195.1 Oscillospiraceae bacterium
ATAGACATATTCAATTCCTCCAAAGATCGTGTTGATTGCAGAAAGCGTAGACTGCCCGGACTTCATCTCCCTTGCAAAGGGCGAATTTCGCTCTCGGCTCGTCATCCGGATCCAGATGGGCATACTGGATCCCGTGCTCGGATTCCAGGCAGATCCATTCGATATAGTGTTCCTCTGTCATTGGGTGCTCTACAGACCCCACGGTAACATGAACGGTATTGCCGTCCATCTCATAAACAGGGATATGCTTCTCTCCGGAGGCTTCCGTAGTGCCGGGTATGATCTCGTGCATTTTTTCACCGCAGCACATAATCGGAACGCCCGCATCCCGGATCATTGCGACAATATTGCCGCAATGTTTGCAGATATAGAATTTTTGCTTCATGTGAATTCCTCCTTCTAGGGAAAGTGTGTCCCGGGAGAAATAAATAATACATGTCAAACAGGGAATACTACCGCAAAAGGAAGTGGGAAAATGGAGCAGAACAAAGATTATAAAATAGGCTTTATTCCTTATGCGTTGGCCGCCTTTCTGATCGGCATCGTGGGCGGATTTTCTACGGTTCTGAGGCCGTCCTTTGTACAGGATATTGGGATCGCTTACAATAACACCACCTGGACAGCTCTGGCACAGGCCATGTCCACTGCCGCCTGCGCGCCGATTCTGGGAAAAGTAGGTGATGTGATCGGGCGCAGAACGACCCTTCTTTTGGGAATCGCTGTGTTCACATTGGGAAATGTGCTGTCAGCGCTGGCAAATTCCCTCCTGTTTATGATGGTCGCCCGGTTCGTTGTGGGCATCGGTACTGCCGCTATGACCCCGGTGATCATGGCCTATATCGTCACGAATTTTCCCCCAAACCAAGTGGCGAAAGGCTTTTCTATGTATATGCTGATTTCCAGCGCGTCGGTTATTTTCGGACCGACTCTGGGCGGCCTGATCATCTCCGCCTATGGCTGGCGTGCCATGCTGTGGACATGCGTGGCTATTTGCGCAGTCACTTTCATCGTCTGCGTATTGACTGCCGGTAAGCAGGA
Organism: Oscillospiraceae bacterium; assembly: GCA_017937195.1. Lineage (GTDB taxonomy): Bacteria > Bacillota > Clostridia > Oscillospirales > Oscillospiraceae > Vescimonas. Next base: position 1,039 of record JAGBEA010000018.1, read on the forward strand.
TTCCCAGAGGCGTCCCCTTAAGAACTTTGATGGCATTGGCGCGGTACTGGTGCTGATCTTCTTCAGCCTGATGCTGTGTGTTCCCTCCTTCGGGCAGAATTTCGGCTGGACATCCCCCGCTTTTCTGGGTGTGCTGATCGCCGCAGTCATCAGCTTATTTGGATTGACCGCAGCCGAGAGAAAAGCTGTTCACCCCATCCTGCCCGGCAGTTTTATGAAGCGTGGAGCCTTTATCCTCAGTGTTCTCGTCCTGTTTCTGACCCAGGGACTGATGCAGGCCAATATGACCAATACCATCGTCTTTGTCAATTACACCCAGCCGGATAACAGCGCCATCTCTGGCTATGCCATCTCCGTGATGTATGTGGGTATGTCGTTGGGCGCTGTGATCTTAGGCCCTCTGGCAGACAAGTTTGAACCAAAGTATGTGCTGACGGGTTCCCTGCTGCTGACAGGCATCGGCTGCGGAATCCTGTTTTTGTTTTCTGAAGCAACATCTGTCCTTCTGCTGATGGCAAGCTTGGGTATTCTGGGATTTGGTCTGGGCGGCAACGGCACGATTTTTATGAAGGTGGCACTGTCCGGCCTGCCGCAGCAGGAAGCCGGGGCAGGAACAGGCACCTACGGCCTGTTCCGGGATCTTGCCGCGCCTTTCGGTGTGGCAGTATTCGTGCCCTTGTTCACCAATCAGATTACAGGGCTGATCGCAGGCGGGGTATCCGAAGCGAATGCAGCAATTCACTCAATTCACCAACTTGCGATTGTTGAGCTGCTGTGCATTGCCGCCGGTATCACAGCTGTACTTTTCCTTCCCAGAATTCGTAACAAAGGAGCATCAAGATGAGATTAAAGGATAGAGTCGTATTGATAACCGCATCTACTAGGGGCATCGGCCTTGCCTGCGTAAAGAAATGCGCAAAAGAAGGTGCCAGAGTCTATATGGCGGCCCGGAATGTGGAGCGGGCGCAGGAGATTGCAAATGCTTTGAACGGTGTAAAATGCGTGTGCAATGATGCCACAAAACCGGAGACCTTCACTTCTATGGTCGAAGATGTGGTAAAGGATGCAGGCCGTATCGATGTGCTGGTCAATAATTTCGGCACATCCAATCCCGGCAAGGATTTGGATTTCGCCCATACAGATCCGCAGGTATTTTTGGACACAGTTAACTTGAACTTGAGAAGCGTCTTTATGGCAAGCCAAGCTGCAGCCAAGCATATGGCAAATCATGGCGGCAGCATCATCAATATTTCCTCCGTGGGAGGTCTGGTGCCCGATATCTCCCAGGTTGCCTACGGAACCAGCAAGGCAGCAATCAACTATCTGACCAAACTCATTGCTGTCCAAGAAGCCAAGCATAACATTCGCTGTAACGCCGTCCTTCCCGGCATGACCGCCACGGAAGCGGTAGAAAAGAACCTGACAGAAGAGTTTCGGAATCTGTTTCTGCGGCATATCCCTCTTGGTAGAATCGGTCTGCCGGAGGAAATTGCGGAAGCAGTAGTCTACTTTGCCAGCGACGCCTCTGCCTACACCACCGGCCAGGTCCTCACCGTCTCCGGTGGCTTCGGCCTGGCGACGCCGGTCTACGGTGACCTGGCAGGCAGGAAATCCCGGCGGTAATCCTATAAGCAAAAGCAGTACGATCAGATTATCTTCGATCATACTGCTTTTGCTGCATGCTTTGGGGTGATATTCAGCTTGGATATAATTCGTTGCCAATTTTGACTCTAAAAATGTTACTTGGCGCAATATATGAACTTACGTTCCACTAATATTAGGCCGCTTCATCGATTGGATTGCAGTTTTTCCAGCAGATAGAACCATCAACCCCTACACGCAAAGAATCTGGATTCACTACCATTGCATATAAAAAAGTTCTATTGTTTGAAAAGTATATGCGAGTGTTCTTACAGAACTTAAACCAATGCTTTGGGTAGCATGCGCGAGAAAATTAAAGAAAACGAGAGAAAAGAAAATCAGAATTGCCAAATTCGACAACTCTGATAATGGTCGGAGTGTCGGGATTCGAACCCGAGGAACGGCAGCGCTTCGCGCTTTGTTCTCACGGCCACGATTTTAATGCAAGAGGTCTCGGGTTCAACGCAGTCTCTGCAACGAAAAAAGTGGCGACCGCAAATGCGATCACCACTTTTCTGGTCGGAGTGTCGGGATTCGAACCCGAGGCCTCTTGGACCCGAACCAAGCGCGATACCAAACTTCGCCACACCCCGTCAGCCAATCTATTGTACTTGCTTTTCCAATGGCTGTCAAGTGAAAAAATGCGCTGTTCTTGAAAGGTATTGGCGGACATACGATAGTGGTAAAAAGGAGGAGCGCGTATGTCTGTAAGTGCAAAAAGAAAACCAAGACGCGGAAAGCGCGTGGCAAAAACCTATGCCGAGAAGAGAAGATCCTACAGTGAATATAGCCGTGCACAAGACTCATCCCGTCAGCGCACGGGTACCGCACACGGTAAACGTGAAGCACCGGATCCCAAGCGCGACCGGCGCCGCTTATGGCAATTGGCGGTCAGCGCGGCCATTCTGATCACGGTGATCGCAATCAAATTGGCAGCTCCACAGACGCTGGAGCAGTATCGGCAGACGATGCTGTCGCTGATCGGTGATGACACGGACTTTGTGGCGGTTTTCTCCGAGGTTGGAAAAGCTGTAGGCGCTGAGGGCGGCATCGGCGAAGCGTTGAATGATGCCTATGTGGCGGTTTTCGGCACATCCGAGATCGATTCCCAAAACGGAGATGGTACGAGCGCCGAGCAAACGGCGGTCTATTCTGCCGACACGATGCCCGATAATGTCTGTATGACGCAGCAACCGTTGGGCTTTGATTACTGTGTGCCGGTAGCCGGAACGCTGACAGATTCCTTTGGCTACCGCGCACATCCAATTGACGGCGGTACAAAATTTCACTATGGCTTGGATATCGATGCCAAAAGCGGCGATGTGATCTGCAGCTTTGCGGACGGCACAGTGACCGCAGTAGGGGAGAGCAGCGACTTGGGCAAGTATCTCACCGTACTGCACGACAACGACTACACCACGCTCTATGCCCACTGCAGCCGCATCACAGCCTCGTCCGGTCAGCAGGTGAAGATGGGGGACCCGATTGCAGAGGTGGGCGATACGGGGCAAACCACCGGACCGCACCTGCATTTTGAATTGCACTGCAACACCACCTATCTGAACCCGATCTATTATGTATCCGTATAACCGCACGAAAATCTATGTATCGCCGTGGGCGGCACTGCTGTTGGCGTTTTTTATCATCCTCTCCTCACCGCTACTGCTGTCGGCACTGATCTTTGCCGCACTGTGCCACGAATTGGGGCATTACTTTGTGCTGAAGAAGTTAGGCGGATGGGTAGAATCCATCCATATTTCACTCTTTGGGGCAGAAATGTGTGTAGGAAACCGACAAAAGCTGTCATATGGCGGCGAAATGCTGGCGGTCACTGCGGGTCCGTTGATCAACATCCTGCTGGCGCTCTTATTGGCGGCAATCGGGAAGTGGGGGGAGCTGGCGTATCTCTTTTCCGGCGCACAGTTGATACTGGGGCTTTTCAATCTGCTGCCGGTGCAGCCGCTGGATGGCGGCACGCTGGTGTGGCTGATGGCAGCGTGGTTGGCAGATCCCTTTGTGGCTGACCGCATTTGCAACAGGATCGGTTTGGTCTTTGCCGTACTGCTGTTGATCTGCGGCGGATTGCTGCTTTATTACGGAAATGGAAGTCCGTTCCTGCTGATCGGTGCTGCCGGACTCATTTGGGGCAGAGTCGCACAAAAAGGTCTTGTAAAAAAGCGCAAAAGCAAGTAAACTATTAATTTAGTGAAAGCTTACTATACGACAGGAGAATGACCGTGGATAAAAGACTGGAACGTATTTTGCCCCGCGTGCAGAAGCCCGCACGCTATGTGGGCGGCGAATATAACGCTGTGATGAAGGATAAGGCAGAAGTGGATACCCGTATCGCGTTCTGCTTTCCGGATACATATGAGATCGGTATGTCCAATTTGGGTATGCGGATCCTCTATGGTGTGATGAACAATATGCCCGGCGTATGGTGCGAGCGCGTGTTTGCACCTTGGGGCGATATGGAGGAGGAGATGCGCAAGGCGCAGATCCCTCTGTTCGCGCTGGAGTCCGGCGATGCCATCACCAATTTTGACATCGTTGCCTTTTCTGTAGGCTACGAAATGGCGTTTCCCGCCATTTTGAATATGCTGGATCTTGCTAACATCCCTCTGCACGCCGATGAGCGTACCGCGCTGACTCCTCTGGTCATCGCCGGTGGTACTGCCATGTATAACGCTGAGCCTTTGGCGGATTTTGTGGATCTGGTCAGCTTGGGCGAGGGCGAGGATATCACCGTTGAGCTGATCGAGCTGCACCGCAAGGCACGCCGCGAGGGTTGGAGCAAGGCGGAATTTCTGCGTGCTGCTGCCAAGCTGGACGGCATCTATGTGCCCAGCCTCTACGATGTGACCTACAATGAAGACGGCACTGTGCAGGCGATCACCGCGAAGGACGGCGCACCGGAAAAGGTGACCAAGCGGATCGTTCGCGATATGGATCAATCCTATTTCCCCGTGAAAACCATCGTGCCTTCCACTGAGATCGTGCAGGATCGCGTGATGCTGGAGCTGTTCCGCGGCTGTATTCGCGGCTGCCGCTTCTGTCAGGCAGGCTATGTGTACCGCCCCGTGCGCAATCGCAGCCGTGATCTGTGCGCCCAGTACGGTGTGGAGTCCTGCAATGACTCCGGTTATCAGGAGATGACCCTCTCCAGCCTCAGCACCAGCGACTATCCGCAGCTGACGGAGCTTTGCGACCAGCTGGAGGATTTCTGCGCTGCGCGGCACGTGAATCTATCGCTGCCCAGCCTGCGCGCGGACAACTTCTCTATGGATCTGATGCAGCGCCTTGCCAAGGGTCGCAAGACCGGCTTGACCTTTGCCCCTGAAGCCGGCACGCAGCGTCTGCGCGACGTAATTAATAAGAATGTGACAGAGGAAGACCTGCTGCAGTCCTGCCGTACCGCCTTTGCAGGCGGCTACAGCGCGGTAAAGCTGTACTTTATGCTGGGTCTGCCCACCGAAACGGACGAGGATATTCTGGGTATTGCCGATCTGGCTGCCCGCGTGATGCACGCGTGGCGTGAGTCCGCTGTCAATAAGCAGCGCGGCGTCCGCATCACCGTGTCCACCTCTTGGTTCGTTCCCAAGCCCCACACCGCTTTCCAGTGGGAGCCTCAGATCTCCAAGGAGGAGTATGAGCGCCGCGTGAAGCTGCTGCGTGAGGCTATCAAGACCAAGACTGTTACCTATAACTGGCACGACTCCGACACCAGTTTTCTGGAGGCTGTGCTGGCACGCGGCGACCGCCGTCTTGGCAAAGTACTGGAAACCGCGTGGCGTAAAGGCGCTAAGCTTGACGCTTGGGAGGAGTATTTCTCTTTGGAGCGCTGGATGGAAGCCTTCAAGGAATGCGGCATTGATCCCCATTTCTACGCCAATCGCCAGCGTGAGCACGGCGAGCTGATGCCTTGGGCGATGATCTCCAGCGGTGTGACCGAGAATTATCTGTGGCGCGAGCGCGAGAACGCCTTCGCCGAGCAGACTACGCCGGATTGCCGTACGCGCTGCAATGGCTGCGGCGCCAACCATTTGGTAGGAGGGAAGTGCGATGTCTAAGCTGCGTTTGTTGTTTGTCAAGGAGGCGCAGGCTTCCTATATCTCCCATCTGGATCTGCTGCGTACCTTCCAGCGTGCTTTCCCCCGCACGGAGCTGGAGATCCGCCACAGTCAGGGTTTCCACCCCCATCCCATTATTTCTATCGTGCTGCCTCTGCCAGTGGGTCAGTCCAGCAACTGTGAGCTGCTGGATTTTGAGGTCACCCAGACCACCGATGGCAGCGGTATCGCAGAGAAGCTGAACACCGGTATGCCCAACGGGCTGCGGGTACTGGATTGCTATGAAGCAAAGCGCCCCGTCCGTGAGCTGGCGCTGCTGCGCGCTGATCTGGAACTGGATTACGATAACGGCGTGCCGGAAGGCGCTGCCGAACAGCTGACGGAACTGCTGGGCAGGGAAGAGCTGATCATCCAGAAGCGCACCAAGCGCAAGGAAATGGCGGATGTGGACATCGCGCCTATGATCCACAGCGTGACGCTGACGGCGGAAGATCATATGATCAAGGGCACGGTGGTGGTCCAGGCGCAGAATCCCGGGTTGAACCCCCAGCTGCTGGAGCGGGCGATCGCCAATTATCTGCCGGAACTGACTCCGGACTTTGTGCGTGTGCGCCGCCGCGAGCTGCTGGATGCAGACGGCAAAATTTTCCGCTAAAATATGAAAATAATCCTTGCATTCTGCGGAAAACTGTGATATTCTATCTTGGCGAAAAAAGGGCGGTCCTCTGTCGCCGGCGCTTCCAATAGAGAGAAGCACCACAGAAATGGCGTTATGAACACCTATAAATTAGGAGGAAATTATCCATGGATCTCATTAAGGCACTGAATGAAAAGCAGCTCAAGGAAGTCCCTGCTGTGGCCGTCGGCGATACCGTCCGCGTCCACGTGAAGGTCAAGGAAGGCGCTCGTGAGCGTATCCAGGTCTTCGAGGGTACTGTGATCGCCAAGAAGCATGGCGGCATCGAGGAGACCATCACCGTTCGTCGTATTTCCTACGGCGTGGGCGTTGAGAAGGTTTTCCCCGTCCATTCTCCCTCTATCGAGAAGATCGAGACTGTTCGTCACGGCTATGTCCGTCGCGCCAAGCTGTACTATCTGCGTGGCCGCGTTGGTAAGGCTGCTAAGATCAGAGAGAAGCTGTAAGCAAATATTGCTGATCCGAAACCCGTCCGCGACTGCGGACGGGTTTTTCCGTTGTCATTTTCAAGAATCTGTGTTATAATTACATTAATATGCAGACCGATAGGGAGGTGCCTCACAATGCAAATTGAAGGCTTGAGCTGGTTTCCCGGTCATATGACCAAAACCAAGCGAATGATCGTAGCAGAAATCAAGAATATGGACGCAGTTTGCGAGATTTTGGACGCGCGTATTCCGCTGTCCAGCCGCAACCCCGACATCGACGAGATGACGGCAGGGAAGCCCCGTCTGGTAGTGCTGAACCGCGTGGATCAAGCTGACCCCGCCCAGACCAAGCGCTGGAGCGCCCATTTCCGCCAGAAGGGTTACGCTGTGCTGGAGGCCAACGCCAAGGGCGGTGTGGGTACGGCGCAGTTTGCTGCCGCAGTGCGTGAGCTACTGAAGGAGAAGCTGGCCGCCTATGCGGAAAAGGGTCAGATCGGCCGTACCGTCCGCGTGATGGTACTGGGCATCCCCAATGTGGGCAAGTCTACCTTTATTAATAAGGTAGCCAAGCGTAAGACCGCGCGCGCCGAGGATCGCCCCGGTGTCACCCGCACCAAGCAGTGGGTCCCCGTGGACTCCACGCTGGAGCTGCTGGACACTCCCGGCATTCTGTGGCCGAAATTTGACGATACCAAGGTGGGTATGCACCTTGCCTTCACCGGCGCCATCAAGGACGACGTGATGGATCTGGAGGAGCTGGCAAGCTGCCTGATGGAATACTTGGGCAAGCACTATGCCGACGTCGTAAAAGAGCGCTATAAGATCGAGATCGACGAGGAAGATTCCGGCTATGACCTGCTGATCAAGGCCGGTCGCAAGCGCGGTTTCCTGATGCGCGGTGCAGAGGTGGATACGGAGCGTATGGCTCGTATTTTGCTTGATGAATTCCGCGGTGGCAAGCTTGGACGCTTTACACTTGAAACGCCGGAGGATTTGGGATAATGGACGCACCGAACAATCTTTGGAGCATCGAAGAAGACCTGCTGGCGCAGGGTATGACCCATATCTGCGGCGTAGACGAGGCAGGAGCCGGTCCTTTGGCAGGTCCCGTCTATGCTGCCGCCGTGATTTTGCCGCTGCACTGCGAGATCCCCGGGCTCAATGACTCCAAAAAGCTGACGGAGAAGAAGCGCGAGAAGCTGTTCGACATCATTATTGAGAAGGCTGTCAGCTACGCCATTGCCCGTGTAGAGGCGGAGGAGATCGATGCTACCGACATCCTCAGCGCCCGTATGAAGGCGATGCAGCTGGCCATCGACGCGCTGTCCGTACAGCCGCAGATGGCGCTGATCGACGGGAACCGCGATAAGGGGCAGAGCGCAGCTATCACCACGCCGCATATGCTGGTAGTGGGCGGCGACGGCAAGAGCGCCAGCATCGCTGCGGCATCTATTCTTGCCAAGGTCAGCCGTGACCGCTATGTGGTGGAGGAACTGGAGCGCGACTATCCCCAGTACTGCTTTGCCAAGCATAAGGGCTACGGCACAAAGCTGCACTATGAGATGTTGGATACCTACGGCCCGTGTCCTGCGCACCGCAAAACCTTCTTGAAGAAATGGGCTGAAAAGAAATGAGTCGCGCAACGGGAACCTGGGGCGAGGCGCAGGTCGCCAATTACCTGCGCAAAAAGGGCTATCGTTTGTTGGCGCACAGCTATCACTGCCGCTTTGGCGAGATCGATCTGATCGCACAGAAGGGAAGCACGCTTTGCTTTGTTGAGGTAAAGACGCGCACGAATCTTGCCTGCGGTCTGCCGCGTGATTTCGTGACGCCCGCCAAACAGGAGAAGCTGCGCAAAACCGCCGCGTGCTATCTCAGCCAGAATCAGCTGGATTGCCCCGTGCAGTTTGATGTGGCGGAGGTCTATGCCGACAGCGAACACAGCGCCGCATCCGTGCGGATCGAATATCTGGAAAACGCGTTTTGAGGTGCATAATGGGGAACTTTCCGTATTTTGATGCACATTGCGATACGATCTACCGCTGTATGATGGACACAAGCGGTTCAGCGCTCTGCTTTGGTGATACCAATGAGGCGCAGCGTCAGTTCTTCGCTGACTGCACCTGCCTGCGCAGCAATAAAGGGCATATCGATCTGCAGCGCGGCGCGCAGTTTGCCCGCTACGCCCAGTTCTTCGCCTTGTTTGCCCATAAAAATGCGCCGCAGGAGGATCTGTGGTCGCTGTGCTGCCGGATGCATCAGCGCTTTTTGGATGAACTGGCGGAGAATGCGGATGTGATCGCCCATTGCCGCAGCGCGGCAGAGTTGGATCATGCGGTGGAACAGGGGAAGATGGCGGCGTTTCTCAGCATTGAGGGCGGCGATCTTCTGAATTGCGATGCAGCGCATATCGAAACAGTTTCCGCTTGGGGCGTGCGATTGCTGAATCCCGTGTGGAACGATGCAAACGCCCTCTCGGGCACGAATTGTGATGATCCCGACCGTGGCTTGTCCCAAAAGGGGCGGGATTTCATCCGTGAGATGGAGAGCCATCACATCTACGCCGACGTGTCCCATCTGTCCGATGCGGGATTCTGGGATCTGGTGAAGCTGGCGCGGCAGCCTATTGTCGCATCCCATTCCAATGCCCGCGCGCTGTGTGAGCACAGCCGCAATCTGACAGATGATATGTTCCGCGCCATCCGTGACAGCGGCGGCGTGGTGGGCATCAATTATTACCGCCCCTTTGTGGGGGACAGCACTTCAATGGATGCGCTGATCGCCCATATTGAGCATTTTCTGTCGCTGGACGGTGAGAATACGGTCTGTTTGGGCGGCGATATGGACGGCTGCGAGGAGCTTGCAGGCGGGATGCGCGGTCTGCAGGACGTACATATTATATATGATGAACTGAAACGGCGCGGCTACACCAACGCGCTGTTGGAGGATATATTCTGGAATAATCTGAAACGATTGCTGTAACGGGAGGTGAGTACGATGGCATTGTACACGATCGGCGATCTGCATCTGTCCCTTTCATCGGATAAATCCATGGAAGTGTTCGGCAACAACTGGCATAACTACGTGCAGCGCCTGCAGGAGGGCTTTGCGCAGCTGAAGGATGACGATGTCATCGTGCTGTGCGGCGATCTCTCTTGGGGTATGTCGCTGGAGGAGTCACTGGAGGACTTCAAATTCATCAACGCGCTGCCCGGCAGAAAGCTGCTGATGAAGGGCAATCACGACTACTGGTGGAACACCGCCTCCAAGATGGAAAAGTTTTTTGCCCAGCACGAGCTGACCACGCTGGAGATCCTGCACAATAACTGTCGGTTCTACGGCGATATTGCGCTGTGCGGAACGCGCGGTTGGTTTTATGAGTTGGACAACCTCAGTGCACACAATGAGAAGGTTCTCCTGCGTGAGGTGGGGCGTCTGGAGACCTCGCTGAAGGCAGCGGGGGATCGGGAGAAGATCTGTTTTCTCCATTATCCGCCGGTCTATCAGGGCTACACATGCCCCGAGATCCTGCGTGTACTGCGTGATTACGGCGTGCGCCAATGCTTTTACGGGCATCTCCACGGCGCAACACACCGCCGATCCATTGAAGGAGAGTACAACGGCACCCATTTTTCACTGGTCTCTGCCGATTATCTGGGATTTATTCCTAAAAAAATTTGCGATTAATGTAAAAAGGTATGGAAATTTCATTTGATTTCTGTTATCATATTAAATTGCATTGATTATATTGATGCTGAACGGAGGAAAGAAACAAAATGAGCGTAAAAAACTGTGAAAAGCTGGAAAACAGCAAGGTCGTTCTGACCATCGAAGTCGGCTCCGAGGAGTTCGAGGCCGCTATTAACAAAGCCTATCTGAAGCTGCGCGGTAAGATGCATATCGCCGGTTTCCGTCCCGGTAAGGCTCCCCGCAAGATCATCGAGAGCATGTACGGCGTGGAAGTCTTCTATGAAGAAGCAGTGAACATCGTCCTGCCCGACGCTTACGAGAGCGCCGTGAAGGAGCAGGCTCTGGATGTTGTCGGCTATCCCGAAGTGGAGCTGGTGGAGTGCGGTAAGGAAGGCGTGACCTTCAAGGCTACCGTCGCCGTCTATCCCGAGGTGAAGCTGGGCCAGTACAAGGGTCTGGAAGCTCCCAAGGCCGAAGTGAAGGTCATGGCAGCTGACGTCAACGCCCGCCTGAAGCAGATGGCAGAGCGCAACTCCCGTCTGGTCAGCGTTGAGCGCGCTGTGAAGAAGGGTGACACCGCTAACATCGATTTCGAGGGCTTCGACAATGGCGTCGCTTTCGACGGCGGCAAGGGCGAGAGCTTCGATCTGGAGATCGGCTCCGGCAGCTTCGTTCCCGGTTTCGAGGAGCAGCTGATCGGTATGAAGGCCGGCCAGGAGAAGGATATCGATATCACCTTCCCCGAGAACTACACCCCCGAGCTGGCCGGTAAGCCCGTCGTCTTCCACGTGAAGGTCAACGAGGTCAAGACCAAGGAAGTGCCCGCTATCGACGATGAGTTCGCCAAGGACGTGTCCGAGTTCGACACCCTGAAGGAACTGAAGGCTGATCTGAAGAAGAAGATCACCGCAGAGCGCAAGGAAGCTGCACAGCACGCTTTCGAGGACGTTCTGATGAAGAAGGTCGCTGACGGCATCGAGTGCGAGATCCCCGAGGAGATGATCGACGCTCAGGCCGAGAATATGCTGAACAACTTCAAGCAGCAGATGATGTCTCAGGGCATCCCCTTTGAGCAGTATCTGCAGATGACCGGCAGCACCGAGGCCGAGTTCAAGGCTCAGGCTCACGGTCCCGCCGCTGAGCAGGTCCGTATGGATCTGGCCATCGAGGCTATCGTCAAGGCTGAGGGTTTGGAAGCTTCCGACGATGAGGTGGAAGAGAACATGAAGTCCGTCGCCGAGAAGTACGGTATGGATCTGGAGATGGTCAAGAAGTATCTGCCCGTTGAGCAGGTCAAGGAGCAGGTCATCCGCGAGAAGGTCATCAAGCTGGTGGCTGACAACGCTGTTGCTGTTGCTCCCGTGGAAGAGAAAGAAGAGGCCGAGGAGAAATAATCTCCAAAAGCTGCTAAAATCACATTCGGGCGGGTATACTTTCGTATTGAAACATCTATTTGAACAGGAGGCTATAATATGAGCTTGATTCCCTATGTTGTAGAGCAGACCAATCGCGGTGAGAGATCCTATGATATCTTTTCCCGACTGCTCAATGACCGCATCATCTTCCTGGGAGAAGAGGTCAATGATACATCCGCCTCGATCGTAGTGGCACAGCTGCTGTATCTGGAAGCACAGGATCCCGACAAGGACATCCAGATGTACATCAACAGCCCCGGTGGCAGCGTAACTGCCGGTATGGCCATCTACGACACCATGCAGTATATCAAGTGCGATGTGTCCACTATCTGCGTGGGTCTGGCTGCCAGCATGGGCGCGTTCCTGCTGTCTGCCGGCACCAAGGGTAAGCGCATCGCTCTGCCCAATGCCGAGATCATGATCCATCAGCCCTCTGCCGGCACGCAGGGTCAGATCACGGATATGGCGATCCATCTGAAGCGTCTGGAGACCATCAAAAAGCGTATGAATCAGATCATGGCAGACAATACCGGCCATTCTCTGGAAGAAATGACCGCTGCCTGCGAGCGCGATAACTTTATGACCGCTGAAGAGGCCAAGGAATTTGGTCTGATCGATAAGGTGATTTATAAGAGGTAATCCGGATGTCTGAGGAAAAGAAGTCCATCCGCTGTTCGTTCTGCGGTAAGCACGACAATCAGGTGCACCGTATGATCCAGGGCCCCGGTGTCCGGATCTGCGATGAATGCGTGAACCTGTGTATGTCCATTTTGGACGACGGTTATGAGACCGGTGCTTCCGCCACTTACGAAACACCGGATCATCTGCCCACACCTCGCGAGATCAAAGAGGTGCTGGATCAGTACGTGATCGGTCAGGAAGCGGCAAAGATCGCACTGTCCGTATCCGTCTACAATCATTATAAGCGCGTCTATTTCGGCGGCGATGAGGATGTTGAGCTGCAAAAGAGCAATATCCTGATGATCGGACCTACCGGCAGCGGTAAAACGCTGTTCGCCCAGACGCTGGCTCGCGTTCTGCACGTGCCTTTTGCCATTGCTGACGCCACTACGCTGACGGAAGCAGGCTATGTGGGCGATGACGTGGAGAATATCCTGCTGCGCCTGCTGCAGGCCGCTGATTTTGATGTGGAGCTGGCAGAGCACGGCATCATCTATGTCGATGAGATCGATAAGATCGCACGCAAGAGCGAGAACACGTCCATTACCCGCGATGTGTCCGGTGAAGGCGTGCAGCAGGCTCTGCTGAAGATCCTGGAAGGCACGGTTGCCAACGTTCCCCCGCAGGGCGGACGCAAGCATCCTCATCAGGAGTTCATTCAGGTAGATACCCGTAATATCCTCTTCATCTGCGGCGGTGCATTTGACGGTCTGGAGAAGATCATCGAGCGCCGTACCAACCGCAAGGGCATCGGCTTTGATGCCATCGTGGAGAGCAAGGCGGAGCGTCGTGCCGGTGAGCTGCTGAAGGAAGTGCAGCCGCAGGATCTGCTGAAGTTCGGTATTATCCCCGAGCTGGTAGGTCGTCTGCCTATGATCGCCGCACTGGACGGTCTGAGCCGTGACGATCTGGTAGAGATTTTGACCAAGCCGAAAAACGCATTGGTCAAGCAGTATCAGAAGCTGTTTGAGTACGATGATGTGGAGCTGTCCTTTGAGCAGGCAGCGCTGGAAGCCGTTGCCGATAACGCCATCGAGCGCAACATCGGCGCACGCGGTCTGCGCGCCGTGATGGAAGGGCTGCTGACCAAGATCATGTACGACATTCCCTCTGATACCACGATCACGCACGTGACCATTACGGAAGATTGCGTGAAGAATGGCGCTGAGCCGGTGGTCGCCCGCGATCCCGAAAAAGCTGTGCGCCGCGCAAAACTGAAGACCGGAAAGTCGGAGCCCAAGTCCTCCGCACCGGCCTCTTAAATGTGCAATAAGGAAGAGGCGAAGCAGTTTCGCCTCTTCCTTTTTCCCCTATAAAGGAGTGATCCCTATGACAACTTTGAATTATCCCGTTCTGGCTCTTCGTGGGCTGACGGTTTTCCCGGAGCTGACACTCAGCTTCGATGTAGAGCGTGAGATCTCTATTTTCGCGCTGGATTGCGCGATGGAGTCCGGCCGCGACATCTTCCTTGTGACCCAGCGCGAGATCGGTGTTTCTGCGCCGCAGGAAGAAGATCTCTATTCGGTGGGTACTGTCTGCCGTATTCTGCAGATCATCAAGACCTCCGAAACCACGGTGCGTGTCATCGTGGAAGGTCGCCAGCGCGCCCGCATCCACCGCATTTGGCAGACCAAACCCTTCCTGCAGGCCAATATCAAGCTGCTGGAGGAGGATTTCCCCGGTCGCCACACCACCAAGGTGGAGGCGCTGCTGCGCCAGACCTATGCGCTGATGGGTGAGTACCAGAGTCTGACCAATCTGTCCGACGATGTGGTGGCGGCAGTACTGGATGACCACGACCCCGGTCATTTGGCCGACTATCTGGCACAGAATATGACGCTGCGCCATCAGGATCGTCAGCGTGTACTGGAACAGCTCCATCCCATCAAGCGTCTGCAGCTGGTCAACGAGATCCTGACCCACGAGGTGGATGTAATTTCTCTTGAGATGGAAATGGAGCGCAAGGTGCGCGACCGCGTTGCCCGCGTGCAGAAGGATATGATCCTGCGCGAGCAGGTGAAGGTGCTGCAGCACGAGCTGGGCGAGGACGGCGATGAGGAGATCGCCGAGTATGCTCAGCGCATCGAGGACGCCAAGTTGGCTGAAGAGGCGGAGAAGAAGCTGTATAAGGAGCTGGACCGTCTGTCTAAGCAGCCTTTTGGCAGCGCCGAGGCATCTGTGATCCGTAATTATCTGGATGTGTGCCTCGATATGCCTTGGAATAAGCAAACCCGCGACCGTGCCGATGTGGAGAAAGCCAAGGCGATTCTTGACCGTGACCATTTCGGTCTGGATAAGGTAAAGGAGCGCATTCTGGAGTTCATTGCAGTGCGTCAGATCAATCCCGATGCCAAAGGCAAGATCCTCTGTCTGGTCGGCCCTCCCGGCGTAGGTAAGACCTCCATTGCCATCTCCGTTGCAAAGGCAATGAACCGCAAGCTGGCGCGCCTCTCGCTGGGCGGTGTGCGTGACGAGGCGGATATCCGCGGTCACCGCAAGACCTATATCGGCGCGATGCCCGGCCGCATTATTGACGCGCTGATCCGCTCCAAGTCCATGAATCCGCTGTTGGTGCTGGATGAGATCGACAAACTGGCCAACGATATGCGCGGCGATCCCGCTTCGGCACTGCTAGAGGTATTGGACAGCGAGCAGAATTATGCGTTCCGCGACCATTTCCTGGAGCTGCCCGTCGATCTGAGCCGCGTGATGTTTATTACTACCGCCAACACGCTGGACACGATCCCCAGACCGCTGCTGGACCGTATGGAGGTCATCGAGCTGACCAGCTATACGGACGAGGAAAAGGTGGAGATCGCCAAGCAGCACCTGATCCCCAAGCAGCTGAAGGAACACGGCTTGAAGAAAAGCCAGCTTCGTATCAGCGACAGCGCCATTCGCGCCGTGATCGCAGGCTATACCCGCGAATCCGGTGTGCGTCTGCTGGAGCGCCAGATTGGCAAGCTGTGCCGAAAAGCCGCAATGTCGCTCGTAACAAGCGATGTAAAGCGAGTTGACATTACAGATAAAAATCTGAATAATTACCTCGGCGTTGTCCGTTATCTGGAGAATGTACATACCAACCGCGACGAGATCGGCGTTGTAAACGGTCTTGCGTGGACGGAAGCCGGCGGCGAGATCCTGCAGGTCGAGGTAAATGTGATGGACGGTACCGGCAAGCTGGAGCTGACCGGCAATCTGGGCACTGTGATGCAGGAATCTGCCAAGGCTGCGCTGAGCTGTCTGCGCAGCAGAGCAGAGGAACTGGGCATCGAAAAGGACTTTTACAAGACCAAGGACATTCACGTCCATTTCCCGGAGGGCGCGATCCCCAAGGACGGTCCTTCTGCCGGTATCGCGATGACGACGGCGCTGCTCTCCGCCTTAACCGGTCGCGCCGTACACGGCAGCGTTGCGATGACGGGCGAGGTGACCCTGCGCGGCCGCGTATTGCCCATCGGCGGCTTGAAGGAAAAGACCATGGCTGCACTGCGCAATGGGATCCGAACGGTGATCATCCCCAAAGAAAACGAAAAGGATCTTTCGGAGATCGACCAGACCGTTCGAAAGGCACTGCATTTCATTACGGTACAGACCGTGGATGAGGTATTTACTGCCGCACTGGTGCCGCTGAAGGAATCTGCTGCCGCTGTAGAGCATATGACGGCACTGGCATCCGACACGCGCAGCAGCGCAACGGCGTTACATATTTAAGAGGAGGTGTTCTGCATATGTCGATCAATTTCAATAAGGCAGAATTTGTACTTTCTGCTGTAAAACAGAGCACTTTTGTCCGTGACGGACGCCCGCAGGTCACTTTTGCAGGTCGTTCCAATGTGGGTAAATCCTCTGTGATCAACCGCCTGCTGGGCCGCAAGAACTTCGCCCGCGTAGGCGCAACTCCCGGTAAGACCAGCCAGATCAACTATTTTCTTATTGACGGACAGATCTATTTTACCGACCTGCCCGGCTATGGCTATGCCAAGGTCTCTAAGGATGAGCGCGACCGCTGGGGTCGGCTGATGGAGAACTACTTCCAGGAGGAAGGTCTGATCACTGTCGGTGTGCTGATCGTAGATGCCCGCCACAAGCCCACTGCGGATGATGTGACTATGTGTGATTGGTTCAAGGGCACCGGCTGTCCCTTCATTGTGGTGGCCAACAAGCTGGATAAGCTGAAGAACCGTGAGATCGAGCCCAATATGCAGCGCATCCGCGAAACGCTGGAGCTGGATGAGTCGGTTGCACTGGTGCCGTTTTCTGCTGAAAAGGGTATCGGCAAGACGGAAGTTCTTTCGCTGATCGAACAGCTCTGCCAAGATTGACGGAAGAGGGGAGAGGCTAATTGCCTCACCCCTCTTTTTTCTTGTAATTTACCGCAACTGTGGTACAATATTCTTCAAGAAGAATAACGAAGGAGGCTCAGCTATGACAAACACCGTAGATGCAAGAGGTATGGCGTGTCCCATTCCGGTTGTCAAAGCCAATCAGGCTTTGGCGCAAATGAACGAAGGTGTGCTGGAAGTACATGTCGACAATTCCGTAGCCGTTGAAAATCTCAAGCGTATGGCGCTGCAGAAGGGGCTGCCTGTCAAGACAGAGCAGCCGGAGGCTGACCACTATGTAGTAACGATCCCCGTTACCGGCGCTGTCGACACCACTATGCCGGAGATCACCTGCACGGATTGCGGCACAAATACGGTGATTGCTGTCGATACGGATATTATGGGTCGCGGCAACGATGAGCTGGGTGCTGTGCTGATCAAGGGTTTTCTTTTCGCTGTGTCCCGCCTTGAAACGCTGCCCAAAACCATTTTGTTCTATAATGGTGGCGCAAAGCTGACAACGGAAGACTCTGCATCTCTGGAAGATCTGCGCCTGATGGAGCAGCAGGGTGTCGAGATCCTGACCTGCGGCACTTGCCTGAATTACTACGGCTTGACCGAGAAGCTGGCGGTCGGCAGCGTGACCGATATGTACACCATTGTAGAGCGCCTGAGCCGCGCAGAGAAGGTGATCAAGCCGTGATCTATCTGGATAATGCTGCCACCACACGCACCAAACCGCAGGCTGTGATCGATGCTGTGGTGCAGGCGATGCAGACCATGGGCAACAGCGGACGCGGCGCCCACGATGACGCGCTTTCCGCGTCCCGCATCATCTACGATACCCGCGTGAAATTGGCGGCGCTTTTTGGCTGTGATGCACCGGAACGTGTCATCTTTACCTCCAATTCCACTGAGGCACTGAACATCGCCATTTCCGGCTTGTTTTCGCCGGAAGATCACGTGATCTCCACGGATTGCGAGCACAATTCTGTGCTGCGTCCGCTGTACCGTCACGGAAATGTCAGTTTTGTTCCTGCAGATGCGCAGGGGCAGCTGGATTATTCGGAGTTCGGGAAACTTCTGCGCCCCAATACGCAGGCGGTCGTCTGTACCCACGCATCGAATTTGACCGGCGATCTCCTTGATTTGGAGCGAATTTCCGCCTTTTGCCGGGAAAACGGATTACTTTTCGTGGTAGATGCTTCCCAGACAGCCGGCGTGATCCCCATCGATATGACACAGCTCGGCATCGATGTGCTGTGCTTTACCGGACATAAATCCTTGATGGGTCCGCAGGGAACGGGCGGTCTTTGCATCGCAAAGGGCGTGGAACTGCGTCCGTTCAAGGTGGGCGGCACCGGCGTGCAGACTTACGCGCAGGAGCAGCCTGCGGAATATCCCACGCGTCTGGAGGCAGGAACGCTGAACAGCCACGGTATCGCCGGCTTGAATGCCGCGCTAAACTATATCAATGCCATTGGTATGGACACCATCCGCCAGAAGGAGATCGCCCTTGCCAAGCGCTTTTATGAGCTGGTCACCGGCATTGATGGCGTAACAGTCTACGGCGACTTCTCTTCGTGGGATCGCGCCGCCATCGTGACGCTGAATATCCGCGACTTGGACTCCGCGCAGGTCAGTGACTATCTGAGCGAGTATTTCGGCATCGCAACCCGTCCCGGCGGACACTGCGCGCCCCGCCTGCATCAGGCATTGGGTACTGTTGAGCGGGGTGCGGTTCGCTTCAGCTTCGGCTGGCATAACACCGAATACGATGTAGATATGGCGGTCCGCGCCATCGCGGAGGTGGCAAGACCATGATTGAAAAAAAGCTGTGGCTGATCGTCACATTCCATACAACAGCGGATGCAATGGCGATGGAACGCAAATGCCGCACTGCCAACGTAGCCGGTCGCTTGATCCCGGTGCCGCGCAGCATCGCTGCCGGCTGCGGAATGGCTTGGCGTTCCGCTCCCGAGCTGCGCGAGCCGTTGGAGGCGCTGCTGCAGGAACTGGAATATGAAGGGATTTACGAACTGGAATTCTGACAAAATAGAGATGCACGAAAGGAAACTCGCGCATCTCTATTTTTCTGTTTTTGACAAATTCAACTTGCACATAGCGCTACAACATTGTATAATGAATCAAAAGAAAAGTTTGCCCTATGCAAAAACTTTGTTTATTTCAACAGAACTTCTGCAGAAAGGAAGATCATGATGGCTGTTTTTACGGTTAACGGTACGCAAGTCAGCGTTGATAAGAACCAAAAACTGATCCGCTATCTGCGCGATGAACTACATCTTACTTCTGTGAAGGATGGCTGCAGCGAGGGTGCCTGCGGCACCTGCCACGTACTGATCGACGGCAAGCCCACCAAAGCCTGCATTCCCCAGACCGATAAGCTGGAAGGGAAGAC
Organism: Oscillospiraceae bacterium; assembly: GCA_017937195.1. Lineage (GTDB taxonomy): Bacteria > Bacillota > Clostridia > Oscillospirales > Oscillospiraceae > Vescimonas. The sequence continues at coordinate 20,405 of JAGBEA010000018.1, forward strand.
CATCATCACGGTGGAGGGCCTTTCCGATTGGGAGAAGCAGGTATATACCTTCGCTTTCGGCGAGGCAGGCGCTGTGCAGTGCGGCTTCTGCATTCCCGGTATGGTAATCTGCGCCAAGGCGCTGCTGGACACCAATCTGTCGCCCAGTCGTGAAGAGGCGGCTTTTGCCATTCGCAACAATATCTGCCGCTGCACCGGCTATGTGAAGATCATCGATGCCATTTTGCTGGCAGCTCGCATCTTCCGTGAAGGTGCGATCCCTGCGCCTACTGCCGATGACTGGTTCTTCGGCTCCCGCGTCCACCGTCTGGATGTGGAGGAGAAGGTGCTGGGCTACGGTCAGTATCCCGATGATGTTTATGTGGACGGTATGTGCTACGGCAGCGCCGTACGCAGTAAATTTGCCCGCGCCCGCGTGCTGTCCATCGATACCTCCGAGGCTGAAGCGTTGGAGGGTGTTGTCTGCGTGCTGACAGCGAAGGATATTCCCGGTCAGGTCAATGTGGGTCATCTGAAGAAGGATCAGCCCACACTGATCGCAGTAGGGGAGATCACCCACTATCTGGGCGATGCGGTGGCACTGGTCTGCGCGAAGGATCAGGAGACCTTGGAGCGCGCCAAAGCGCTGGTCAAGGTGGAATATGAGGAACTGCCTGCCGTTCATAACCCCACGGAGGCTGCCGCTCCCGATGCGCCGCTGGTATTTGAAACGGATGCCAATAATCTGCAGGCCTATAAGCACGTCTCCCGCGGTGACGCGGAGGGCGCGATCCGTAATTCCAAATATGTACTGACCCATAAGTTCCATACCCCTTGGACGGAACACGCCTTTTTGGAGCCGGAATGCTGCGTAGCGCTGCCCTTGGAAAATGGCGGCGTCAAGCTGCTGTCCACCGATCAGAGCGCCCACACCACGATGCACGAGTGTGCCGCTATGCTTGGCGTGGACTATGACCACTGTCAGGTGCAGAATATGCTGGTTGGCGGCGGCTTTGGCGGCAAGGAGGATATGTCTGTGCAGCACCACGCGGCGCTGCTGGCTTATGTTGCCCGCGTGCCGGTAAAGGTTAAGCTGAGCCGTCAGGAATCCATTCTTGTCCATCCCAAGCGCCACAGTATGGATATGGAATTCACCATGGGCTGTGATGAAAACGGCTTGATCCAGGGCGTAAAAGCCTCGGTTGTATCGGATACCGGCGCGTTTGCTTCGCTGGGCGGTCCCGTATTGGAGCGCGCCTGCACCCACGCAGCCGGCCCCTATGCCTACGAAAACTTCGAGATCGAAGGGTACGCATACTACACCAACAATCCGCCTGCCGGCGCATTCCGCGGCTTTGGCGTAACACAGACCTGCTTCTGCACGGAAACGCTGCTGAACGAAATGGCCGATCTGGTGGGCATCAGCCCTTGGGAGATCCGCTATCGCAATGCCATCCGTCCGGGTGGTGTACTGCCCAACGGACAGATCGTGGACGAATCTACCGGCCTGGTAGAGACTCTGGAGGCTATCAAGCCGGAATTTGACAAGGCGGTGGCAGAAGGGAAGCCCGTTGGTATTGCCTGCGCTATGAAGAACGCCGGTGTTGGCGTCGGCATCCCCGACTGGGGTCGCTGCAAGCTGATCGTGGAAGAGGATGAGAAGGTCCATATCTATTCCGGCGCATCCTGCATCGGTCAGGGTCTGGGCACGGTTTTGGTGCAGGTAGTCGTTACCAACACGGGTCTCAAACGCGAGGATATCGTCTATGAGCGCAGTAACACTTGGATCGCACCGGATTCCGGCGATACTTCCGGCTCCCGCCAGACGCTGGTCACCGGCGAAGCAACCCGCCGCGCCTGCGAAAAGTTGATGGCAGAGCTGCAAAGCGGTAAGACTTTACATGACTTGGTAAATCAGGAATTTTACGGAGAATATCTGGCAAAGACCGATCCGTTGGGCGCAGATGTCCCCAATCCGATCAGCCACGTGGCATACGGCTATGCAACGCAGATGTGCATCCTCGATCCCGAGTCCGGACGCATTGAAAAGATGATCGCAGCCCACGATGTGGGCAAGGCGGTCAATCCTTTGAGCTGCGAAGGACAGATCGAAGGTGGCGTTGTGATGTCTATGGGCTATGCGCTGACCGAGCAGTATCCCATTGATGAGAACTGCAAGCCGACTGCCCGCTACGGTATGCTGGGCTTGTTCCGCGCCAACCAGATCCCGCCCGAGATCAAGGCCATCGTGGTGGAGAAGCCGGGTCTGCAGGTGGCAGGCGGCGCTATCGGCATCGGCGAGATCACCTCGATCCCCACGGCGCCCGCCATTGCGGATGCCTATTTCCGTCTGGACGGACAGCGCAGATTTTCTCTGCCGCTGGATAACACACCTTACGCACGCAAGAAATAAGAGAAGGGTTACGGTGCTTGACACGGCACCGTAACCCTTTCACGCTTATTTTACCAATTTTTCCAGTTCCTGCGGCGTATCAATATCACAGAGCTGTTTTTCATCAGCCTCCAGCAATCGCGCACCATGCGCATCAGCTTTGATCACCGCACCGCCGCCCGTATCACCCTGCAGAGCCAACAGCGCAGGGAAGCAGGCAGCAGGGAAGATGCAGGGATTTCCGCGCACACCGTTATGCGCCAAGGCTGCGATACGCTGCGGCTGCTGCAGATAGAATTCCACCAACCGCTCCACCGTTTCGCGCTGCAAAAGGGGCTGGTCAGCCACCATAAACAACACGGCATCCGTTTGCTGCACCGTCTGTAAGCCTAACTTGATGGTATAGCTGATGCCACGCTCCGGATATCGGTTTTCGATAGAGGAGAAGCCGCGCCGCTTTGCAAGCTCAATAATCGGCGCGTACTGCGTGACCACCGCAACTGTATCCACCACATCACGGGGTACAGCGTCCAATGCGCGTTCGATCACAGATTTTCCGTCTATTACACGCAGCAGCTTATTGCTGCCGAAGCGCGAGCCGTTTCCGGCCGCCATCACAACACACCCGATCCGCACGCTGACCCCTCCGTTTCTGTTTGTTGCTGTCAGTATAAATCGTTTGGCAACAATTCGTCAAGAAATAGATCAAATTTATATTTTCGTCTTTTCAAGCAGTCGTTCTTGTGCTATAATTAGTAAAATTTATCCGAGGCATTAACGCAACTTCTGTTGCACCCATTCCTTATTTAAGGAGGTCTTTCAACATGGCTGAAGTAGGTAAACGTAAACCGCGTGTGGACGCCTATGATAAGGCGACAGGTCGTACCAAGTATTACGAAGATCTTATGCCCCGCGAAGCACTCTTTGCTCGCATCAAGCACTCCGAGATCGCTCATGGCATGGTCAAGTCCATTGATACCTCGGCGGCGGAAGCCATCGAAGGTGTGGTGAAGGTGCTGACATGCTTTGATGTGCCCAATATTCCGTTTCCTACAGCCGGACATCCGTGGTCGATGGAACAGAGTCATCAGGATGTGGCTGACCGTCTGCTGCTGAACCGGCATGTCCGCTATTACGGAGACGATGTGGCTGTTGTCATTGCGGAGAATGAGGTTGCCGCTGTACAAGGTGTTCGTGCGCTGAAGGTTGAGTACGAGGAATTCCCCTTCGTGCTGGATGTGCAAAAGGCAATGGAGGACGGTGCGCCTCAAATTCACAATGCATACCCCAACAATATCCTCAAGCACACTTCGCTCAGCCGCGGCAACTATGAGGAAGCCATCAAGGAACCCGGTTTGATCCGCGTTGAGGGCTGGTATGAAACGCCAAGTGTGCAGCACTGTCATATTGAAAACCACGGCTGCTATGCTTACGAGGAAAACGGCCGCATTGTCGTGGTTGCTTCCACGCAGATCCCCCATATTGTCCGCCGCGTGGTCGGTCAGGCGTTGGGGCGCCCCTGGGGCGAGATCCGTATCGTTAAGCCCTATATCGGCGGCGGATTTGGCAACAAACAAGACGCTCTTTATGAGCCGCTGTGCGCTTATTGTTCCACGCAGGTAGGTGGACGCTGCGTGCGCCTTGACTGTTCCCGTGAAGAAACCTTTGTTTCCAACCGTCTGCGCCACGCGATCCGCTATCATATCATTTCCTGGCTTCGTCCCGACGGTACATTTGCTGCCCGCAAGCTGGAGTGCTTCTCCAATCAGGGCGCATATTCTTCCCACGGTCACAGTATTGTTGCCAAGGGTTTGGGCGCATTCCCGCAGCAGTATCAGTGCGCTAACGTGGTGGGCGATGCCTATACCGTATTCACCAACCGGCCTGTCGCCGGCGCTATGCGCGGCTACGGCATCCCGCAGGCAATGTTTGCCAACGAATCCCATATTGACGACTGCGCTAAAGCTGTCGGTATGGATCCGCTGGCATTCCGCCATAAGAATCTGATGGAAGTGGGCTACGAAGATCCCTTCTCTAAAAATGTCAATTATTTCGATTCCTATAACCAGTGTCTGGCCAAAGGAAAGGAATACATCGACTATGACCGCAAGATAGCAGAATACGCCAAGGAAACCGGTCCGATCCGCCATGGTATTGGTGTAGCTGCCTTTTGGTATAATACCGCGGTATATCCCATTGCACTGGAAACTTCCTCCAACCGTATGCAGCTGAATCTGGACGGCACGGTCACGATGCAGTGCGGTGAAACAGAGATCGGTCAGGGCGCAGACACGGTTTTCGCGCAGATGGCGGCAGATGTTCTCGGTCTTGCCAGCTATCGTGATGTGAATGTAGTGTCTTGTCAGGATACCGACATCACGCCTACCGGCTTGGGCGCTTACGCCAGCCGTCAGACCTATGTGGCAGGCTTTTCCATCCGCCAGACGGGCTTGCTTTTGAAGGAAAAGATCCTCAAGCGCGCTTGTGATCTGACCCGTCAGGCACCGTACAATATTGATATTGTTGACGGCAATATCGTGCGCATCACGGACGGTAAAAAGCTGATGACTTTAAGTGAGCTTGCTATGACGGCGCAGTATGATCCCGTCAACAGCGAACACATTACCGCCGAAGAAACCTATACCATCCGCAATAACGCATATTCTTTCGGCTGCACCTTTGCAGAAGTGGAAGTGGATATTCCTATGTGTAAGGTTACGCTGACCAATATCGTTAATGTGCATGACTGCGGCACACTGATCAATCCCGCGCTGGCAGAGGCACAGGTACATGGCGGTATGTCGATGGCTATCGGTTACGGCTTGAGCGAGCAGCTGCTGTTCGACGAGAAGACCGGTAAACCGCTGAACAATAATCTGCTGGACTACAAGCTCTCCACCTTTATGGATCACCCTCATCTGGAAGCGCAGTTTGTAGAAAACCCCGAGCCCACCAGCGCCTTTGGCACCAAGTCTTTGGGCGAACCGCCCGCTTGTTCCGGCGCTCCGGCTATCCGTAACGCAATTTACAATGCTACCGGCGTAGCCATCAATGAAAACCCCATCACCCCTCATGTTCTGTTTAAATATTTCACCCAAGAGGGTCTGATCGAAGAATAAAAGGAGGCAGAAAGCTATGTATGATATGTCAGCGCTTTATGAAGCAAAAAGCGTGCAGGATGCGGTCCGCCTTCGTTTAGAACATCCCGAAGCGCAAATCATTGCCGGCGGCACCGATGTGTTGGTGCAGATGCGCGAAGGAAAGCGTGCAGGCAAATCGCTGATCAGCATCCAGAAGGTCAACGAAATGCGCGGTATTTCCATCGACGAGGAGGAAAATATCCGCATCGGAAGCTTAACCACCTTTACCCATATCACCAATGATCCCATCATCCAGCAGTATATCAATGTGTTGGGTGAGGCGGTGGATATGGTGGGCGGTCCGCAGATCCGCAACGCAGGCACCATCGGCGGCAACACCTGCAACGGTGTCACCTCCGCAGACTCAGCCTCTACATTGCACGCTTGGGAGGCCATCGTGGAGATTACCGGCAAAAACGGCGTGCGCCGTATCCCCATCAAGGAATTCTACATCAAGGCAGGCACAGTGGATCTGCGTGTTGAAGACGGCGAGATCCAGACCGCTATTCTGATCCCCAAAGCCTCTTATGAGAACACTTGGGGACACTACATCAAATATGCTATGCGCAACGCTATGGATATTGCCACGCTGGGCACCTCCGTCAACGCACGGCTGTCGGCAGACAAGAAGACCTTTGAGCGTGTCCGCATCGCTTTTGGTGTGGCAGGTCCCGTTCCGATGCGCGCATTGAACGCAGAAGCATTTATCAACGGCAAGGACGTCACGCTGGAGAATATTGAGGCTTTCGGTCGCGCCGTTCTGCAGGATATCAATCCCCGTGATTCGTGGCGTGCCAGCAAGGCATTCCGCCAGCACATCGCTGCGGAAAGCGCCAAACGCTGCCTGATTGAATCTGTGAAACTGGCAGGAGGTGAGCTGTAATGGCAAAGAATCAATATCAGCTCGTGACTTGCTGGATCAACGGCAGGGAAGTGGAGCAGATGGTAGATGTCCGCGCTTCGCTGACCGATATGCTCCGTGGAGACTTCCACCTGACCAGCGTGAAGAAAGGCTGCGAAGTAGGCGAATGCGGTGCTTGCAATGTGCTGATCGACGGCGAGTGCTTCAACTCTTGCCTGTATCTGGCTGTCTGGGCAGAAGGAAAGCACATCACCACGCTGGAGGGTCTGACCGGACCTAACGGCGAGCTCAGCGATATCCAGCAGGCCTTCATCGATGAGACCGCTATCCAGTGCGGTTTCTGCACCCCCGGCTTTATTATGACGGCCGTGGAGATTTTGAACCGCAATCGGCTCTACAGCGATGAGGAGCTGCGCAAGCTGCTTTCCGGTCACCTCTGCCGCTGCACCGGTTATGAGAATATTTTCCGCGCTGTCAAAAAGACGATGCTGCGCCGCCTTGGGATGTTGGATGATCCCTTTCTGAACACATAACAAAAAGGCGATGGGCATATCCCCATCGCCTTTCTTTTATTCGTGAAACATAATGGCAAACGCTTTGCCGTTTTCGCCATACAGAACAACCATCTCGCGCTGCTCTGTCAGCCGCCACACATCGCCGCAGTTACCATCCATCGTTCGTTCCGGCATTCCCCAAACGGAAAGCAGCGCGTCGCGGTCGTACTGCAGCACGATTTCCTTGATCGTGCTATCCGGCAGGGGAGCGAGTGCGCCTAATGTAGGCAGTGTGCTTGCGCTTTTCCCGCAGCCGGTCAACAGAAAAATCAGCAAAAATAAGGTAATTAAGAGCCGTTTCATTTGCTGTTGCCCATCCATTTTTCAAATTTTTCTTCAAACAACTTGTCGCCGTATGCCTTTATTTCGGCGCAAAATCCGTCATATGCCGCCAGCAGCTGCACCGCCTCATCGGTCAGCACAGCACCGCCGCCGCCTTTACCGCCCGTCACAGAGTGGAGCAGCGGTATACCCAGCTCTTCTTCGGCGCGGCGCAGGATCTTCCACGCTTTGGAGTAGGCCATATCCATCTCCATCGCCGCAGCGCGCAGCGAATGAAGCCGCTGAACTCGGTGCAGCAGCTGCGCAATGCCCGGCCCGAAGCATTTCTCTTCGGTATACAGGCGGATGGTTAAGTTGTAAGTCATATTCTTTTCCATACAACGATTATACCGCGTCCCGCTTTTTCCGTCAACGGCAGGGATTGACGATTTTTTTCAATAGTGTTATTCTTTTCAAAAGAGAACGGAGGTGTTCTTATGCGTGTTTTGATACGCGGTGCCGGCGATATTGCCACCGGTATTGCGCTGCGCCTGCACCGTGCAGGGTTTCAAATCGTGATGACAGATATTGAAAAGCCCACTGCGATCCGGCGCACTGTCTGCTTTTCGCAGGCCATTGTCTGCGGAAAAACCACTGTGGAGGATGTGCAGGCGATTCTTGCAGGCTCTGCCGCTGATGCAACTGCGATCTGGGCAGCAAAAGCGATCCCGGTACTGATCGATCCCAATGCCGACAGCATTAAGGTCCTCCGTCCGGACGCTGTGGTGGATGCCATTCTTGCCAAGCGTAATCTTGGCACAACCATATATGATGCTCCCATCGTTATAGGCATCGGTCCCGGCTTTACGGCAGGGGAGGACTGCCACGCCGTTGTGGAGACGATGCGCGGACACACGCTGGGTCGTGCCATTTATAACGGCGCCGCGCTGGAAAACACCGCTATCCCCGGTCTCATCGGCGGTTATGCCGGTGAGCGGGTGCTGCGCGCACCGGCTGACGGTGTATTCCATCAGCTGCTGGAGATCGGCACGCAGGTCAAGGCCGGCGATGTAGCCGCTACTGTCAACGGTGAACCGATGATCTGCACCATCGACGGCGTTCTGCGCGGTATTCTGGCAGACGGCGTCCAAGTGCACAAGGGAATGAAGTCCGGTGATGTAGATCCTCGGTGTAAAGCTGAATACTGTTACACCGCTTCTGATAAGGCGCTTTCTGTCGGTGGCGGTGTGTTGGAAGCAATTCTGTGCCTGCAGAATCAAAGGAAAGGAAACTGATATGGAAGAAATCGTAAAGCTGACAAAGCTCTCCAAATGCGCCGGCTGCGGCGCAAAGGTTGGTGCCGGTACGCTGGCGCAGCTTTTGGAGGGGATCCGTGTCCATCACGATCCCAATCTGCTGGTCGGGTTCGATAAGAGCGACGATGCATCGGTATATAAAGTATCCGATGACCTCGCCTTGGTGCAGACGGTGGACTTTTTCCCGCCCATCGCCGACGATCCCTATATTTTCGGCCAGATCGCAGCCACAAACGCGCTTTCCGATGTATATGCTATGGGTGGTACGCCCAAACTGGCATTGAATATTATGTGTGTGCCGGAAACAATGGCAGGGGAGACCGTCCACGAGATCCTGCGGGGCGGCTATGACAAAGTCTATGAAGCAGGCGCACTCATTACCGGCGGTCACAGTATTTTTGATGATGAGCCGAAATACGGTCTTGCCGTTACCGGTTTTGTTCATCCCGACAAGATTTTGACCAACAGCGGCGCCAAAGTAGGTGACGTGCTGATCCTGACGAAACCCATCGGCATCGGCGTGCTGACCTCCGGTATGAAGGCGGATCTCTGCGAGCCGGAGACCTGCGCCTACGCCTATCAACTGATGACTACGCTGAACAAGAACGCCCGTGACGCAATGGTCAAGTACCGCGTACACGCCTGCACTGATGTGACCGGCTTCAGCCTGCTGGGTCACGGTCTGGAAATGGCGCAGGGAAGTGAGGCTGCGCTGGAACTGCAGGTGGATGCGATCTCCCTGATCCCCGAAGCGCTGGAGCTGGCGCGAATGGGCGTTCTGCCTGCAGGAATGTACCGCAATCGCACCTTCGCCGAAAAGCACGTGGACGCAGGAACCACAGAGCTGGCTGTGCAGGATCTGCTGTTCGATCCCCAGACCTCCGGCGGGCTTTTGATCGCTGTGGATCCTGCTGACGCCGAGGCGCTGATGAACGATCTGCGCGATACGGTTCCTTGTGCGCAGCAAATTGGAAAGGTAATCGATTATACGGGCGGTGCAAGAGTGTATTTGCGATAATCCGCACATATCGCACATTTCTTTGGGTATAATTTCTTATTATCGTGCAAAATAGTTCTTTTGAAAATGTTAAAAAAAAGACTATCATTTGTTCCAAATGTATGGTATAATCAAAGCCGTTAAGAAAACAATAAATTAGAAAGACTATTTTTCATAGGAGGAATCTATAAAATGGAAACTTACGGACTGGAAAAGCTGGGTATCATCAACGCTTCTGCGGTGTATCGCAACCTGACCCCCGCACAGCTGACCGAGCACGCTCTGCGTCGCGGTGAGGGCACGCTGTCCAACACCGGCGCTCTGGTGGTCAAGACCGGCAAGTACACCGGCCGCAGCGCCAACGATAAGTTCATCGTTGACACCCCCGCTGTCCACGACGAGATCGCATGGGGCAAGGTAAACCGTCCCATCGAGAAGGAAAAGTATGAGGCTATCAAGGCCAAGGTCATCGCTTACCTGCAGGGTAAGGAAGTGTTTATCTTCGACGGTTTTGCAGGCGCTGACCCCAAGTATATGAAGGGCTTCCGCATCATCAACGAGCTGGCCAGCCAGAATCTGTTCATCCATCAGCTGCTGCGCCGTCCTACTGCTGAGCAGCTGGAAGGCTTCGAGGCTGACTACACCATCATCGCTGCTCCCGGTTTCAAGTGCATCCCCGAGGTCGATGGCACTCGCAGCGAGGCTGCCATTCTGGTGGACTACGAAGAGAAGATGGTCGTGATCTGCGGCTCTCAGTACGCCGGCGAGATCAAGAAGTCTGTGTTCTCCGTTATGAACTACGTCCTGCCCAAGATGGGCGTGTTCCCCATGCACTGCTCCGCCAACATCGGCAAGGATGGCGACGCTGCTGTGTTCTTCGGTCTGTCCGGCACCGGCAAGACCACTCTGTCCGCTGACCCCAATCGCGCTCTGATCGGCGACGACGAGCACGGCTGGGCTGACGACTCCGTGTTCAACTTCGAGGGCGGCTGCTATGCTAAGTGCATCAACCTGTCCGCTGAGAAGGAGCCCGATATCTACAATGCCATCAAGTTCGGTTCTCTGGTTGAGAACGTTGTGATGGATCCCGAGACCCGCGAGTTTGACTTCGATGACGATTCTCTGGCTGAGAACTCCCGCGTGGGCTATCCCATCGAGTATATTAACAACGCTGAGCTGTCCGGTATGTCCACCAGCGTGCCCAAGACCGTTATCTTCCTGACCGCTGATGCTTACGGCGTTCTGCCTCCCATCTCCAAGCTGGATAAGAACCAGGCTATGTACTACTTCGTTTCCGGCTTCACCTCCAAGCTGGCCGGTACCGAGATCGGCATCACCTCTCCCGTTCCCACCTTCTCCACCTGCTTCGGCGAGCCCTTCCTGCCTCTGGATCCTTCCGTCTATGCAGCAATGCTGGCTGACAAGGTCGAGAAGTCCGGCGCCAACGTCTATCTGGTCAACACCGGCTGGAACGGCACCGGTAAGCGCACCAAGCTGGCTTACACCCGCGCAATGGTCACCGCTGCTCTGAACGGCGATCTGGAGAAGGGCGAGTTCGTCACCGATCCTTACTTCGGCGTGGCTGTCCCCACCAGCGTGGAAGGCGTTCCCGCTGAGCTGCTGATCCCCGAGAACACTTGGGAAGACAAGGCCGCTTATGAGGCAAAGGCTAAGGAACTGGCCAAGAGCTTCGTGGAGAACTTCAAGAAGTACACCCACATGAGCGAAGAGGTCGTCAACGCCGGCCCCAAGGCATAAGCAAACCTAACCACAACAGAGCCGGAAGTGATCTTCCGGCTCTGTCCTTTTATCGTCCCGATAGGGAGGAGGCTATATTATGTTTGAGATCCGTGTTGTTGTAGACGAGGTAGATTATCATAAGCTGGCAGACTTCCTGCTGCCGATCATCGCCGACAGCCTTGAGGCGAAGGGCGGTGTTCTGTCGATCCTCGCCAAAAACCGCAACAGTTTGTCCGTTTTCGTCAAGCAGACGCTGGACTCTATGTCGCAGGAGAAGAAAAACGAGTTCCTTCTGCAGCTGTTTTCGGAAAAGAAGGGGCTTGCGCTCACAAAGATCAACGAGAAAGCCGCAAAAGAGAATCTGGGCGTCAAACTACTGGATATCAATGTCAAACAGATATGAAAAAGCAGCCTGCATTAGCAGGCTGCTTTTACTGTTTTACTTCTGTTCCTTCAGCTTGGCACGCAGGGGAAGAACACGCTGCGCGATCGCCGTATCGGATTCATAATAGACATACTCACCGTTGACACGCTGGGTATCTTCGCTGCCCTTACCGCCCAGCACCACCAGCGAGCCGGCAGGAGCCTCCAGAATGGCCTGCTCAACAGCCTTGGCACGATCCGGTTCCACAGTGATCTTTGCCTTGGTATTGCCGGCTGCCTTCACAAGGCGCATACCGATGTCGCGGGGATCCTCCAGATCGGGGTCATCAGCCGTAAAGAAGATGCGGTCTGCGTATTTGCCGCAGGCCTCACCGACACCCTGCACACGCTGGGGAGAGCGCTGACCTGCAACACCGATCAGAACCGTGATATAGGCGCCGGGATAATCCTGCTGCAGACCTTCCAGAACAGCCTGACAGCTGATACCGTTGTGCATATAGTTGACAAACACCGTCAGATCTTCGCCCACATACACGTCACTGCGGCCGGAAACCACCAGATCCTTCAGCGCATCGGCGATCACAGCGGGGGCGCCGCCCATCATACGGCCAACAGCAATGGCGCAAACAGCGTTCTTGATGTTGAAAAGGCCGTCCATCGCCACGGAGTAGGGATAGGTCTCGCCGGTCTCACGCTCGGTGACCAGGAAAGAGTAGCCGCTGGGCAGCTTGCTGATATCGTGGAAGCGATAATCGCAGTCGTCTTCCTTGCCGATCAGGCAGACCTTCTTGCACTTGGCCTTTGCTGCGCCGTAAACCGTGTCAAAATAGTCGGTATCGCGGCAGATCACAGCCACATCGCTGTTCTCCAGCAGCGCCACCTTGCTCATCAGATAGTCTTCCATAGTGGGATGCTCATGGGGGGAGATGTGGTCAGGACCGATGTTCAGGAAAATACCGTAGTCGAAGTGCTGTCCGTACACGCGATCCAGCTTATAGGCCTGACTGGAGATCTCGGCGGTCACGATCGGCATACCGTTGTCGCGAGCTTCGGCAAACAGCTGCTGCATCTCCAAGGACTCAGGCGTGGTCAGATGAGAGGCGATCACTTCACCGCCCACATCGCGCTCCATACCGGACACAAGACCGGTAGAACGGCCTGCGATAGCATTCATCACACCGCGCACCATATAGGTGGTCGTGGTCTTGCCCTTGGTGCCGGTAATGCCCACCAGCTTAAAGCTGTCGGAGGGATTGCCGTTGAACCAGCGGGCCAGAATGCTCTGTGCCTTGCGGGCGTCATTTACCTTGATGAAAGGAATGGAAACCGTGGGAATTTCATTTTCTGCCACATAGCAGACAGCGCCGCGATTGATAGCCAGCTGCAGGTATTCCGGCTTGAAGCCAAAGCCCTTGCAGATGAACAGATCGCCTTCCTTCGTCTCCTTGGAGTTGTTGGAGAGACCTGTGAAATAGACATTCTCACCGGAGCTTTCTACCAGCAAGCCTTCCTTCTTCAAAAGGCGCTCTGCTTCCTTAGTGCCATAGCGGTTGCTCAGGTCCATATTCTTCAGCTTGGCAACAGCCTTACGAAGCTCGTCCACATTTTCCTGCGTAGTTGCCCAGCTGGCGCAGAAGCGCACGCCGGAATGGGTCTCATCCACGCGCGTCCAGTACTCGTAGCCGAACTCCTTGCCGATTTCCTCCAGCTCGTCATCCGACATAATGGGATACTGCTGGTTGGTATCGGACTCAAACAGCATAGGATAGCCGGCAGAAACGAAGATATCGCGGATCTGGTACGCCATCTCGTTGGCGTGACGGGCGATCTTCAGATAGAGATCGTCGGTAAACAGCACATCAAACTGCAGACCCAGCAGACGACCCTTTGCCATCATACCGCCGCGCTGCTTCATCATATAGCGGAAATCCTTCTTCAGTGCGGGGTTCATAATGACGATAGCCTCGCCAAACAGTGCACCGATCTTGGTACCGCCGATATAGAACACATCACACAGCTGTGCCACCTCGGGCAGCGTCAGATCGGAGGAGTCGGCGGTCAGACCGTAGCCCAGACGCGCACCGTCGATAAAGAGGGGGAGCCCGTGCTTGCGGCAGGTTTCATACATCTCCGTCAGCTCCGCCTTGGTGTACAGCGTGCCGCCCTCGGTGGGGTGGGAGATATACACCATACCGGGCTGAACGATATGCTCTACGCTCTCGTCGTTCTGCTGCCACAGATAGTAGTCCTCCACCTGCTTGGCGGTGATCTTACCGTCATCGGAGGGCAGGGCGATCACCTTGTGACCGGTAGACTCGATAGCGCCGGTCTCGTGGCAGTTAATGTGGCCGCTGACAGCCGTCAGAACGCCCTGATACGGGCGAAGGATCGATGCGATCACCGTCGTATTGGTCTGCGTTCCGCCCACCAGGAAGTGTACATCCGCTTCAGGAGCCTGACAGGCAGCCTTGATCTTCTCGCGGGCAGCCTCGCAGTATTCATCGCAGCCGTAACCAATGGTCTGTTCCATATTGGTCTGCGTCAGTTTTTCGATGATCAGAGGATGTGCACCCTCCAGATAATCGCTGTTGAAATAGATCATATTCGTTGCTCCTTTCAGCAATTTATATTATTTTACCCTATGTACGAAATTAAGTAAAGCAATAATTTCACTGTCCTTACTTTTTTGACACAAGCCTTGCAAGCGTCGGCGATTTCTGCTACAATAGGCAAAAATCCCTATGGAGGGCAGTTATGAAAAAAGGAAAGAAAATCTTATTCTATATCGTTCTGGTGATCCTGATCGGCGTGTTTGCGTATGCCGCGTATCATCTGGGCTCCTATTTCTGGGAGAAGCATAAGAGCGACCAGATGCTCAATGAAGCCAACAAGTTTGTGACCACCGATCCCGATAACGGCCAGCAGGGAAGTGGTAATACTCCCACCGGTGACCCTGAGCGCATCACTGTCGATTTTGCCGCACTGAGCGAGCTGAACGATGATATCGTTGCATGGATCTATTGTGCCAATACGAAGATCAACTATCCCGTGGTGCAGTCCTATGACAACGACTATTATCTCTACCGTCTGCTGGACGGCACTTGGAACAGCAATGGCTCCATCTTTATGGATTGCGATAACAGCGCTGATTTCAGCGACAAGAACACGATGATCCACGGTCACCATATGCAGACTGGCGCTATGTTTGCAAGCCTCGTCAAGTACAACAGCCAGGCCTATTATGACGAGCATCCCTATATTTACATCATGACCCCCACCCAGACCTATCGTATGGATATCTTCGCCGCCTGCGTGGTGGATTCCACCTACGATATCTACAGCACCTATCCGTCTGAATCCATTATCTACGAATGCATCTCCAAAACGGCATTCGACTCCGATACGGAGTATTCCGGCGGCAATATCGTCACCTTGTCCACCTGCACTTATGACTATGATGACGCACGCTTTGTTGTTCTGGGTAACATTGTTCCCGTTGCGTAAATCAAAATCGGCATCTGCAAAAGCGGATGCCGATTTTTCTATCGCAAAATGAGTAAAACAAAAACCCCGCATCTTTCGATGCGGGGTCTTTGGCACGCCGTAAGAGATTCGAACTCCTGACCTTCTGGTCCGTAGCCAGACGCTCTATCCAGCTGAGCTAACGGCGCGTGTCTCACAGACAGCTTAATTATAATAGCATACTCGAAAACAAAATGCAAGAGGAAATTTTACTTTTTTTTGAAAATTTTTCATTGGCTTGTCAAGTGTCATTTTTTGTGTTATGGTAGGTAAAAATAAGCGATTTGCGGAGGATATTGTTATGGGCGCAAATTTCAAAACCTGTTTATTCGGCGGATTTGACAGAGAAGATGTCATTGCCTTTATTGAAAAAACTTCCAAAGAGAGCCGCGAGCGCATTGAGGCACTGGAGCAGGAGAAGGAAGCTCTGCAGCAGCAGAATCAGACCATCTCTGCCGAGCTGCAGCAGATGCGCGGCGACTATGACCAGCACTGCCAGCAGGCACAGCAGGCGCAGGAATTGCTGTGCAAGGTAGAGGAGCTGTCCGCCCGTCTGCAGGCTCTGGAGGCGGAGAACGGAGCGCTGCGTACGCAGGCTGAGGAGTATCAGTCGTTGAAGGAGCATATCGCCGAGATCGAGATCAGCGCCCATCGCCGCACGGAGGAGTTCCGCGCCGCTGCAGTTGCTCAACTGCACCAGCTGATCGATGCCCAGCGTGGTTGGTGTGAGCAGGCACGCGGTCAGTACTCCGAGCTGAGCGCTCAGTTCGCACAGAAGCTGTATGCCGCACAGCAGACCGTTTCCTCTGTGGATCTGAGTGGCTTTGACCAGATGCAGCAGCAGCTGTGGCAGCTCAGCGAGAGCTTGGATCAGCCGCAGGACTAAAGGGATATAAGAGAGGTCACAGCAGACAAACTGCTGTGACCTCATTTTTTATTGGCAATAAGCTGCGATCGCCTCACTGACAAAGGCGGCCGTTCCTGCGCCGTGGCGGTCGATGTTCGCGGCAAAGCGCTCATCTGCCACATACATCTGTCCCAGACCCGCAAGGATCTCCTTGGTGCAGGTGTAGTAGCTTTCCGTGATATGCGCCTGCAGTTTCCTAACCAGCGCCTGCGCTTCGGCAGAGCAGGGGGCATTGCCGTCTTTCATACATGCAGCAAATTCGGCAAAGATGCCGTCCAGTTCCGCGTTGGCGTTCTGCCATTTGTCGTACGAATAAGCCTTTGTTTTCTCCGCATATTCACTGTAGGCATCTGTTTTGCCCCAACGCTCCTGCGCTTCCGCTTTATATTTTTCAAATGTGGTGTTATCAAATGCTTTCATAATGTTTTCTCCTTTCACTGCGCCGTCAATGGCAGAAATCAAGTTCTCCAATCGCTCTTTTTTGGCGATGAGCAGTAATTTCTGCTGGGCTAACGCCGCCTTTTGATCATAGGTGGGGGATGATAGAATCTCGTTGATCTGTTTTAAGGAGAAGTCCAGCTCACGGTAAAAGAGGATCTCCTGCATGCGAAGAAGAGAGCTTTCATCGTAAAAACGATAGCCGGTATTTTCATCAACACACGCAGGCGGCAATAGGCCTATTTCATCGTAGTAATGAAGTGTGCGCACACTTACACCCGTATATGCAGCAAATTCCTTGATCAACATTTTCATTCTATCACCTCACAAGCAGAGTATATCCTATGACGCAGCGTAAAGGTCAATAGCAATCTTGCAATTCATTGAAAAAACCGACCTATGATACCATAGGTCGGTTTTGACTGTTTACAGCAGCATTACGCCCGCTTTTTCGCAGGCGTCGATGGTCTCCTGGTCCCACAGACTTGCCTGCACCTCACCGATATGGCAGGTGGCGATCATCAGCATACACAGACGGGACTGACCCACACCGCCGCCGATGGTCAACGGCAGCTCGCCGTTGAGCAGCATCTTATGGAAGGGCAGCTCACGGCGGTCATTGCAGCCGCGCTCATTGAGCTGATAGTCCATTGCCGCCTCGTCCACGCGGATACCCATAGAGGAGATCTCAAACGCGTGACCCAGCACCTCGTTCCACATCAGAATGTCGCCGTTGAGGCTCCAGTCATCATAGTCAGGTGCGCGGCCGTCGTGAGGCTGACCCGAACCCTTCAGCTTGCCGCCGATCTGCATCAGAAACACAGTGTGATGCTCGCGGCAGATGGCGTTTTCGCGCTCCTTTGGGGTCAGATCGGGATAGCGATCCTCCAGCTCCTGCGAGGTGATAAAATACACGTCGCGATCCAGCTTGGTGTGCAGGCTGGGGAAGGCCACCTGCAGTGCCTCATTGGTCTCGCACACAGCGCCGACGATGGCACGCACTGTCTGCTTGAGATATTCAACTGTACGGTCTTCGCGGGAGATGATCTTCTCCCAGTCCCACTGATCCACATAGATGGAGTGGATATTGTCAACCTCTTCGTCGCGGCGGATCGCGTTCATATCGGTAAACAGACCCTTGCCCACGTGGAACTCATAGCGCTTCAGCGCCAGGCGCTTCCACTTGGCCAGAGAATGTACCACCTGCGCATAGGCGTCCACATCGGGGATGTCGAAGCTGACGGGGCGCTCCACACCGTTGAGGTTATCGTTCAGACCCGAATTCTCATTGACAAACAGGGGAGCGGACACACGGCGCAGATTCAGCGCATGACCCAGATTCACCTGAAAATTGCTCTTGATAAATTCAATGGCGCGCTGCATCTCATACATGGACAGCGGCGTTTTGTAGCCTTCGGGAATGTAGATTTTGCTCATAGCAAGTACCTCTTTCTTGTGAAACTATCTGCTATTATAGAGATAATTCCGTATGATTGCAATAGATTTTTCAGTTAGAAAAGCGGCACGGGATCTCCGTGCCGCTTTCAGCATTATCGATAGGACTCGATCATCGCCTTAAAGGCGGGCAGCGAGCGGCGGATCATATCGCCGGACACGCAGTAGGAAAGCCGCAGATAACCGGGGCAGCCAAACCCATCACCGGGTACTACCAGCAGATTGTGCTCCAGCTTTGCCTTTTGGGAGAAGGCATTGGCGTCGCCGTTGGGCGCCTTGACGAACAGATAGAACGCGCCATCGGGCTTTGCACACTCATAGCCCATCTCCGTCAGCGCACCGTACAGCAGCAGACGGTTCTCGTCATAGGCGGCCAGATCCGGCAGCTCGTCGGCACAGCGCTCGATCACCAGCTGCATCAGCGTAGGCGGGCAGACGTGACCCATCGCACGTCCTGCGCCTGCTACAGCGGCATAGACGTCCGCAGCGTTCTCCACGCTGTCCGGCACGCACACATAGCCGATACGCTCACCGGGCAGGGAGAGGGACTTGGAGTAGGAATAGCACACGATGGTATTCTTATAGATGGTGGGCATAAACGGCACTTCCACACCGCCGTATACCAGCTCACGGTACGGCTCATCGGAGATGAGATAGATGGGGTGACCGTATTCCTCGCCCTTGCGCGTCAGAATGACCGCCAGCTGCTCCAGCGTCTGACGGGTATACACCACGCCGGAGGGATTGTTGGGGGAGTTGATGATAATACCCTGCGTGCAGGGCGTGATGCACTGCTCCAGTGCATCCATATTGATCTGGAACGCCTCCGTATCGGCAGGTACGACCACCAGCTTGGCGCCGTTGGACTCCACGAAAGGTCTGTACTCGGGGAAGAAAGGAGCAACCGCGATGATCTCGCTGTTGTTATCAACTGCCAGCGCCTTGATCACCGAAATCAGCGCCGGTGCGGCGCCGCAGGTCAAAAAGAGATTCTCCGCTTTGATATCCGTGCCGAAGCGCTTGTTCAGGTTGGCGGCAATGGCATTGCGGGTGCCGTTGAAACCGGCAGCCATCGAATAGCCGTGCACCTGAATGGAATCTGTGTCACGCAGAATATCGCAGATCGCTTGATTCACCTTTTCGGGCGCGGGGATACTGGGATTACCAAGGGAGTAGTCATAGACGTTCTCTGCTCCGATAGCGGCAGCCTGCTGCAGACCGTAGGCAAACAGTTCGCGGATCACGGACGGGGCAGTGCCCAACTGATGACAAGTTTTATTGACCATATGTATACCTCCTGCAGAGAATCAATCCCATTTCAGATTGGCGGCCAACACACTGCCGGCTGCAATGGATGCCATCTTGGAGTCCGCGTTATCCGAGCGGGACACCAGCACGATGGGCACGCGTGCGCCCATAATAAAGCCCGCGCTTCTGGAGCCGCCGAACAGGGAAGTGGCTTTACCGATGCCGTTACCCACCTCGTAGTTGGGCACCAGAATGATGTCAGCATCGCCTGCGCCCTCTGCTTCAAAGCGCTTGTGGCGGCAAGCTTCCTTGCTGACAGCCAGATCCAGCGCCACAGGACCGATCACGGTCATATTGTAGGGCGCCCAGCGCTCGGTCATATTGCTCAGCTCCACAGCGTCCAAAGTAGACTGTACCTTGGGATTGATGGTCTCGGCGCCGCAGATGCAGGATGCGTAGATCTTCTCATAGCCCAATGCCTTCAGTGCCATTGCGCCGTTTTCCAGAATGTCCGCCTTCTTCTCCAGATCAGGGAAGGTATTCACACCGCCGTCGGTCATCAGCATCAGCTTATGATAGGCGGGGATCTGATAGATCATACAGTGTGAGGTGAGTCGACCGGTACGCAGACCGCTGTCTCTTTTGAATACTGCGCGCATCAGATCCGCCGTGCTGAGGATGCCCTTCATCAGGAAATCCGCCTTACCCTCGGCGCACAGAGAAACCGCGATAGCGGCGCTCTCCGTATCTTCATCGGCTGCGATCATCCGGTAGCTGTCGGGATCTTCGCCCAAATCCACCAGCATCTTGCGCATCGCATCCACGTGACCGACCAGAATCGGCTCAGCCAACTGCTCACGCCGTGCATTCACCACAGCCTCGATCACCACGTCATCGTGTGCAGCAGCCACTGCAACGATCGCGGTTTTATGTTCCTTTGCAGCCTGAATGATATCATCGATTGTACGAATCATGGAATTCCTCCCAAATATAAGTAATTAACAATATTATAGCGTGATTCAATTGTCTCGTCAATGTTCGCCTCAGCAAGAAAATTTCCGATGCTGCCCTTGACGAAAAAAGCTATGACAGATATACTGATGCAAGTATGCAATTTAGAAAGGGGATCTTCGTGAAAGAGATCAAAACACTTGCCTTATCTTTTACATATGTAGGCTGTTTCTTAGGTGCAGGCTTCGTGTCCGGTCAGGAGCTGTGGCAGTTCTTCGGTTCATTCGGTAACTGGGGCTATCTTGGTTTTGTTGTTGCCGCCGCGCTGTTTGTCTTCTTCGGCATTTTGCTGGTGCGCATCACCCAGATGACCGGCGTGGACGAAATGGATCGCGTCCTGATCCCGTGGAATATCCCGTGGCTGCGCAAGCTGACCGGCACCATTGAGGCACTGTTCCTGCTGGGCGTGGTGATCATTATGACCGCCGGTGTGGGCGCAATGCTGGATCAGCTGCTGGGACTTCCTGCGTGGATCGGTGACGGTATCTTCGCCATTGTGATCGCGCTGATCGCCATTGCAGGCGTATCCGGTATGGTCAACGTGTTCTCCGCGCTGGTGCCGCTGCTGGTGCTTGCCACCATTCTGTTTGCTGTGGCGGCCTTTTTCCGGTTCGGCACGCAGGATATCTTCGCCCTCACTGTAACCAACACCAATCCGCTGATGCCCAACTGGTTCATCGCGGCACTGACCTATGTGGCCTATAACATCCTCGGCGCAATCGGTATTATTACGCCGGTGGGTAAGCTTGTCAAGAAGCGCGGCACTGTATTGACCGGCATTACGATGGCAGGCTTTATGCTGATCGGCGTGGCCGGCAGTGTGCTGACCTCTTTGGCAGTTCATCTGCCTGCTGCGGATGCGGAGCTGCCAATGGTTGCCCTTGCGACAGAGCTGAGTCCCTTCCTCGGCGGCTGCTACGGCGTACTGCTGCTGTTGGGTATGTTCTGCAACGCGCTGGCATCCTTGGTGGCCTTGGTGGTCTATCTGGAACAGAAATTTCCCGTTCTCGCACCCAAGCGTAAGCCGGTACTGGCTGTTATAGCGGTCTGTGTGTGGTTGGGAAGTCTGGGCGGCTTCGGCGACCTCATCGGTGTGATTTTCCCGGTGTTTGGCTACATCAGCATTTTCTTCCTCGGCTGTCTGATCGTCCACTATGTGCAGTGCAGCCGCCGCGAAAAGAAACAAACAACCAAATAAGAAAAAATGAACCCGCAGGGAAAATTCCCTGCGGGTTTTGCTTGATTTATACGGAAAACAGCATTTCTGCGTAGGTGGGATAGGGCCAGCATTTGGCGTCGGTGCAGCTCTCCAGCTCACTGACCACTGCGCTGATCTGATCCTGACAGCTGCGGATCTGATCACGGTAGTAGCGTGCCGCCTCAATACCGCCATCGGCTGCCGGTGCGCTATCCAGCTCCTTCTTCAAGGCAACACACAGCTCGTACAGCTGATCGCTCAGCTGCGAGATATGCTTCAGCATCGCTTCCTCCGCCTTGCCGGAGGCGACATACGTCTCACGCTTATGCAAAATGGTCTTGGCCAGCGTATCGGAGTACTGCAGCACAGCCGGCAGGATCTTGCGCAGCGCCATCGTCAGCAGCGTGTTGGCCTCGATGGCCGTCACCTTGCAATAGTTCTCCAGATGGATCTCATAGCGGGCATGCAGCTCCTGCTCGGTCAAAATGCCGTGCTTGGCGAACAGCTCAACATTCTTGGGATCCACATAGGCGGGCATACATTCCACCGTTTCACGCAGATTGGACAAGCCGCGCTTTTCCGCCTCCTGCACCCACGCCTCATCATAGCCGTTGCCGTTGAAGATGATGCGCTGATGTGCCTTGAAGGTATCGTGCAGCAGCGTCTGCAGATCCTCGCGGAAGTTCTTGGACTTCTCCAGAATGTCGGCAAAGCGGCTCAGCTCCTCCGCCATCATGGTGTTGAACACCACATTGGGGCTTGCGATAGACTGGGAAGAACCCAGCATACGGAACTCAAATTTATTACCGGTAAAGGCGAGGGGAGATGTACGGTTGCGGTCAGTGGTATCCTGCGGGATCTCCGGCATAGTGTCCACGCCGATCTCCAGCTTCTTCTTGGTCACATCCACATAGTCACGACCTGCGATAATGGATTCAAGAATAGCCGTCAGCTCATCACCAAGGAAGATGGAAACGATGGCAGGAGGTGCCTCGTTGCCGCCCAGACGGTGGTCGTTACCGGGATAGGCCACGCAGCAGCGCAGCAGCTCCTGATACTCATCCACACCCTTAATGAACGCTGCCAAAAGCAGCAGAAACTGGGCGTTCTGACTGGGTGTCTGACCGGGCTTGAGCAGATTCTCGCCCTGATCGGTGGACAACGACCAGTTGTTGTGCTTGCCGCTGCCGTTGACGCCGGCAAAGGGTTTCTCGTGCAGCAGGCAAACCAAGTCAAAACGGTCTGCCACCTTTTTCAGCAGCTCCATTGCCAGCTGATTGTGATCGCAGGCGGTGTTTGCATCGGTATAGACCGGAGCGATCTCGTGCTGTGCAGGCGCAGCCTCGTTGTGTTCCGTCTTTGCCAGAACGCCGACCTTCCAAAGCTCGTGATCCAGCTCGTGCATAAAGGCTGCTACACGGGGCTTGATGGCGCCGTAATAGTGGTCATCCAGCTCCTGACCCTTGGGAGGCTTGGCACCAAAGAGGGTGCGGCCGCAGAAGGTCAGATCCTCGCGCTGCTGATACAGCTTTTTGTCCACCAGAAAATACTCCTGCTCAGGGCCCACCTGCGGCACGACGTGGCGCGCTTCGGTGTTGCCGAACAGACGCAGGATACGGATGCACTGCTCATCCAGCAGCTTCATAGAGCGCAGCAGAGGGGTCTTCTTATCCAGCGTTTCGCCGCTGTAGGAGCAGAAGATGGTGGGGATGTACAGCGTTCTGTCCTTGACGAAGGCATAGGAGGTAGGATCCCAAGCCGTATAGCCGCGCGCCTCAAAGGTGGCGCGCAGACCGCCGGAGGGGAAGGAGGAGGCATCCGCCTCACCTTGCGACAGCTCCTTGCCGGACAGTTCCATAATGATCTTGCCCTTACCGGCAGGCGCGATAAAGCTGTCGTGCTTTTCCGCAGTAAAACCGGTCATAGGCTGGAACCAGTGGGTATAGTGGGTCGCGCCGCGCTCGATTGCCCAGTCCTTCATTGCAGCGGCGATCTCCGTTGCGATAGCGCGATCCAACGACGTTCCCTGGATCAGACATTGCTGCAAAGCAGTATACACAGACTCCGGCAGACGCTGACGCATCTGCTCGTCATTGAACACCATACTGCCAAACAGCTCCGGAATATTATTCTTTGTCTTTTCCATAACGGAACTCCTTTCATCGCCTCTGCGGCGGATCAAAATAAACCTACGATCAAGGGCGTTACATACGCTTCCACAACAGAAGCGATGGCAAACAGCGGAACAACGCGCAAAAGCATCACACGCAGCATATTCTGCATCAGCGGCAGCATCACGCCCTTGGGATTATGCCGCACATAATGATTGATACTCTTACAAAGATACATACCCAGCGCAATGGCGATCACCAGCGCAGGCAGTTCAAAAATACCGTGGGGGAGCAGCGCCGCCACATACAGCAGCATCGACAGCCCATTTCGTACATAGTGAGCAGCAAATGCGCCCAGGAGGATGGAATTGGTGCCAAGAGAGATCACGGGAATGTAGATAAAGGGGATGAATCCGTAAGCCACCGTGAAGAAAGCGGCACGCAGATTATTCGCCAGCAGCGCCAGTGCACTGATGCTTCCGTCCTCCTGAATGATGCCCATATCATCTACTTGCGCCGTAAAACGCTGCACAAAGCTGTTGACGAACCCCTCGTTCAGCATTCCCAGCACAAAACCCGCCAGGATCAGCGCACCAAATGCCACAGCACACATCCACAGCATATCGCCAAAGTCACCGCGCATAAACTCGCGGGTCTTGCGATTTTGTTCTTTCAGCCAGTTCATCAGCCCTTCAGCATCTCCATACCGGCGCGCAGGCGGCGAACGGTCTCTTCCTTGCCCAGAATGTAGCAGATCTCCACAGCGCCGCCGGGGGTCACCAGCTTGCCGGCAGCCGCGATACGCACGGGCCACATCAGCGTAGCGTTCTTGACCTCCAGCTTCTCAGCCAGGCCGATCAGCGCATCGTGTACGCTCTCCACCGTCCACTGCTCCAAAGCCTCCAGAGCGGGAACAGCGGCCTCCAGCATTGCCAGAGAAACCTCAGGATTGGTTTTGGACTTCTTATTGGTAAAGAACTCCACGCTGTACTCGGGCAGCTGATCGAAGAAGTCCACCTTCTCGGGGATGTCGGACAGCTTCTCGCAGCGAGCCTGCAGCACGGATGCGATGGCAGCGGCATCGTAGCGGGTATCCTTCACGCTCTGGCGGATATAGGGCTCTGCCACCTTGGCAAAGTCTTCCGCGGCCATGCTGCGCAGATACACAGCATTGAAATGGTCCAGCTTGGCGCGGTCAAAGATGGCGGGGGACTTGGAAATACCTGTAATATCAAATGCCTTTACAAGACCTTCCAGATCAAAGATCTCCTGCTCTGCCAGCTCACCCTTGGGAGACCAGCCCAGCAGCGCCACATAGTTCAGTACCGCCTCGGTCAGATAGCCCTCTGCCTTCAGGTCCTCATAGGAGGGATCGCCGTGGCGCTTGGACATCTTGTTCTGTGCATCACGCATCACGGGGCTGCAGTGAACATAGGTGGGGATCTCCCAACCGAATGCCTCGTACAGCAGATTGTACTTGGGCGCAGAAGCCAGATACTCGCTGCCGCGTACCACGTGGGTAATGCCCATCAGATGGTCATCGATCACGTTGGCGAAGTTATAGGTGGGCAGACCGTCGCGCTTGAGCAGCACCTGATCGTCCAGTGTGCTGTTATCCACGGTAATGTCACCGAAAATGGCATCGTTGAAGGTAGTGGTGCCCTCGGGAATGCGCTGACGGATCACGTAGGGCAGACCCTGCGCCAGCTTCTGCTCCACCTCTTCACGGGACAGATCACGGCAGGGATCGGCTGCGCGCTCAAATACGCCGGAATCCTCCTCGGACTCGGTCTTCTCGCAGAAGCAGTAGTAGGCATGGCCCAGCTCAACCAGCAGCTTGGCATACTTGCCATAGGTATCACGGCGCTGGGACTGGATGTAGGGGGCAACGGGACCGCCCACATCGGGACCTTCGTCGTGGTTCAGACCGCACTCAGCCATCGTGCGATAGATCACATCGGTAGCGCCCTCAACCAGACGACCCTGATCGGTATCCTCGATACGCAGGATAAAGGTGCCGCCGTGAGAACGGGCGATCAGCCAAGTGTACAGCGCAGTGCGCAGGTTACCCACGTGCATATAGCCGGTAGGGGAGGGGGCAAAGCGGGTGCGCACCTTCCCGTGAGGGATCTTGGCTTCCATTTCTTCAAAATACTGACGATCCAAAGACATAGTGATGAACCTCCTGTCATAATCACGCAAAAATTCACAAATATATTATAAGTAAACCAGTTGGAAAGTCAATAATATTCCATCGTTTGAGTTGCAATTTCTGTCAAAGCGTGGTACGATAAATTGATTTTATATGCGCGGTCGGTTTGTCTGCGCAAAAACCGAGGTCATACCGGTATTTTGGTATGGCAGAAGGCGAGGTTGTTCATAATGGAAGAAAAGATCATTAAGAAGAAACGGATTTTCAGCGGCATCCAGCCCAGCGGTGAGCTGACCCTCGGCTCTTATATGGGCGCGATCAAAAACTGGGTCGCCCTGCAGGATGAATATGAGTGTCTGTACTGCATCGTGGATATGCACGCTATCACCGTCCGTCAGGATCCCGCACTGCTGCGCCGCCGCAGCGTGGCACAGCTGGCGCAGTATATCGCCTGCGGTCTGGATCCTCAGAAGAATATTATGTTTATCCAGAGCCACGTGCCGCAGCACGCGGAGCTTGGTTGGGTTCTGGGCTGCTATACCCAGTTTGGTGAGCTGAGCCGTATGACCCAGTTCAAGGCCAAGTCCCAGCAGCACGCCGACAATATCACCTCGGGTCTCTTCACCTATCCCGTGCTGATGGCAGCCGATATCCTGCTGTATCAGGCCGATCTGGTTCCCGTGGGCGAGGATCAGCGCCAGCACGTGGAGCTGTGCCGCGATATCGCGCAGCGTTTCAACGGCGTGTACAGTGATACCTTCACCGTGCCCGAGTCCTTCATCCCCAAGATGGGTGCACGCGTGATGAGCCTTGGCAATCCCGAGAACAAGATGAGCAAGTCCGATCCCGACGGCTGCGTGTTCCTGATGGATAAGCCCGAGGATATTATGCGCAAGTTCAAGCGTGCCGTCACCGACTGCGAGATGGCCGTCAAGTACGATAAGGTCAACAAGGCCGGTATCTCCAACCTGCTGACCATCTACTGCGCCGCCACCGGCAAGACGCTGGAGGAGGCAGAGGCCGAATTCGAAGGTCAGGGCTACGGCGTGTTCAAGCCCGCTGTGGGCGAGGCCGTGGTGGAGCTGATGCGTCCCATCCGCGAGGAAAGCGAGCGCATTATGAAGGATAAGGCTTATCTGGAGAGCGTCTACAAAGAGGGCGCCGCCCACGCACAGTATCTTGCCAACAAGACCCTCAGCAAGGTCTATCGCAAGATTGGCTTCGTGGCTCGCTAAAAAGCTGTAATTTCCTACAAATTCCGTGGAAAAAACACCAGAAATTATTGCACGGAATGTTTGGAATGTTTATTGCAAAACCGACAGGTTTTTGCTATAATATCGCAGGAAAGATTGATCCTCAAAATACAATAGAGAAAGGAAATCGTCATCATGATCTATACGACCGAGGTTCAGCATATGTGCCCCGTGGCCAAGGGCGCCTATCACGGTCCGGCTCCCATTCCCGAAGAGGGCAAGTGGGTGCAGGCCAAGCAAATCTCCGACATCTCCGGCTTTACTCACGGTATCGGCTGGTGCGCACCTCAGCAGGGCGCCTGCAAGCTGACCCTGAATGTGAAGGACGGCATCATTGAAGAGGCTCTGGTGGAGACCATCGGCTGCTCCGGTATGACCCACAGCGCCGCTATGGCTTCTGAGATCCTCATCGGCAAGACTCTGCTGGAGGCACTGAACACCGACCTGGTGTGCGACGCCATCAACACCGCTATGCGCGAGCTGTTCCTGCAGATCGTCTACGGCCGCACCCAGTCCGCTTTCTCCGAGGGCGGTCTGTCCGTGGGCGCTTCCCTGGAAGACCTGGGTAAGGGTCTGCGCAGCCAGGTTGGCACCATGTTCGCCACCAAGGAAAAGGGTCCCCGTTATCTGGAAATGGCCGAAGGCTATGTTACCCGCGTTGCTCTGAACGCCGAGAACGAGATCGTCGGCTATGAGTTCATCAGCCTGGGCAAGATGATGGACTTCATCAAGAAGGGCGATGACGCCAATACCGCCATGGAGAAGGCCAAGGGCCACTATGGTCAGTTCGACGGCGCCGCCAAGTATATTGACCCCCGCCACGAATAAGAGGAGGAC
>JAGBEA010000019.1 GCA_017937195.1 Oscillospiraceae bacterium
CACCAACCACAAGGTGTTCGGCGAGACCATGGCAATTCTGGCAGGTGACGCACTGCAGAGCGAGGCATTCGGTCTCATCGCCGCGGCGGAGCTTTCGGCGCAGAGCCGCATTGATGCGGTGCAGATCCTGGCCAAGGCGGCAGGTGCGGACGGTATGGTGGCAGGTCAGGTGCTGGATACCGTGTGCCGCGTGGATGATGAGGATGAGCTGACGCTGCTGCATCTGCTGAAAACGGGCGCTATGATCGCAGGCGCGGCGGAGCTGGGCTGCGCGGCGGCGGAAATGTCCGAGGAAAAGCGGGCGCAGGCGGTGGAGTTTGCCACCCAGTTGGGACTTGCCTTCCAGATCCGCGACGATATGCTGGATGTGGTGGGCGATGAGCAGGTGTTGGGTAAGCCCATCGGCTCGGACGCCGAAGAAGGGAAGATGACTTTCGTAGATCTCAAGGGCTTGGAGGGCTGCGCCAAGCTGGTGGACGAGTGCACCGCACGCGCCAAAGCCGCCCTCGCCGATTGGGCAGACAACGAATTCCTCCTTGAACTGGCAGACCGTATGGTCGGCAGAAATAACTGAAGAAAGAACACGCCTGCTTCTTTTGAGGCAGGCGTGTTCTTCTTTTTTTGACGAGAGCTCGCAGTATGTTAATCCTAATGATGATTGTTCATACATTCTTTACACGGTATATACTGAATATCTTGTATATACCCATTGAAAATCTAAAAAAATTGTGCTATGATATGCATTACTGAACAGCGGCGCAGTATCCTAGTCAGATCTGCCGTCTCCTAAGAAGGGCCTAAAAATCCTTTAAAGGGCACAACTGTGAAGCCACTGGTGCTTGCTTCTTACGCCCAGTTTGGGGTGGGTGCTGGTGGTAGGCACGGACTTGTCCGTGCCTGCGGCTGTAGGGCGCTCTCCAATGGCATGGAGGATCCGACCCTGCAATCGTGGAGACCTGCTGTTGTGGATAGGCGTACTCCCTTCGTGGTAACCGACCTGTCTACGAAGCAGATTGAGAACCTGCAATGCGGTGCTAACCGGCCTTGAGCCGTGAACGCTGTGTGCAGAGTAGCCTGCTTTGCGTGGGTATGGCGAATAGGAGAGCTGATGCACGAGAGCCCCGGCCAGGGAAGCAGTGCTATTTCCTTGAAACCATGGCTGCAAAAGAAGCTAAGAGACGGTTTGACTGCAGTGGAAATCACCTAGGCTGTCCTATTTGCGTGGGGCGTCGGGGGGATTGCAGTACGGACTAAGTGGCAGTCGGGTACCACGGTTTGGCAACACCGTGGCGCAGCACCGAAAGGGAAACCGCCTGATCGGCAACGAGAGGTGTGCTGTGGGGAAATCCAACCCGTACCTAAGCCGTAAGATTAACTCCCGGAGCTGCCCTGTTCAGTTATTTTTTTATCAAGTAAGGATGGGTTTTCTTGAGCGACAAAGAAAAAGGAAAGAAGAAGGGCAACAGCCATTGGCCGCTGAAGGTCTTTTTGATCTCCGTGGCAGTTTCGGCTGTGCTGAGCTTCTGTTCCTCTACCGCCCTGACCGGTGCCAGTTATGTGATCGCCCTTTTGGTCTTGACGGCATTTATCGGTCTGGGCATTATTTTTGATATGATCGGCGTGGCTGTCACGGCGGCAGATCCCCGTCCATTTCATTCCATGGCGGCACATAAGGAAAAAGGCGGCCGTGAAGCGGTTAAACTATTGAGCAAGGCCAACGAGGTCAGCTCCTTCTGCAACGATGTGGTGGGCGATATCTGCGGCATTGTCAGCGGCTCTACCGCGGCGGTGATCGTGACACAGCTGCAGCAGAGCTTCAACACCACCTCGGTGCTGGTGTCCATTGGCGTAACAGCGCTGATCTCGGGCATCACCATTGGCGGCAAGGCGCTGGGTAAGACGGTGGCGATCAATGACAGCACCAGCGTTGTGTACCGCGTGGCCAAGGTGATGCATGCATTACATCTTTTCCGTTGATGGGAGATGATTTGATGTTGGAACACATCAAGAGTCCTGAGGATGTGAAAAAACTGAATGACAATGAGGCGCGTCAGCTCTGTGCTGAACTGCGCCAATTTTTGCTTACCCATGTATCGGAAACCGGCGGTCATCTGGCATCCAATCTGGGTGTGGTGGAGCTGACGGTGGCGATCCACCGTGTGTTTGATACGGCCCGTGACCGCCTGGTGTTTGATGTGGGTCATCAGTGCTATGTGCATAAGGCGCTGACCGGCAGAGCCGATCAGTTTGATACGCTGCGGCAGTTTGAGGGGCTTTCCGGCTTTCCCAAGCCGTGGGAGAGCGAGCATGATGCGTTTATCGCAGGTCATGCATCCAACTCGGTATCTGTGGCGCTGGGTATGGCGCGTTCGCGTACGCTGCAGGGCGAGGATTACCATGTGCTGGCACTGACCGGTGACGGCGCGCTGACTGGCGGTTTGAGCTTTGAGGGCTTGAACGATGCCGGCGCGTCTCGCGAGCCGATCATCGTGATTTTGAACGATAACGGTATGTCCATCGCACCCAATGTGGGCGGTCTGTCGAGGCATCTGTCGGATCTGCGCACCAAGCCGGGATATAATCACCTGAAGCAGCGCTATCGGCAGGCACTGACCCATTCCAATGTGGGTACGCGTCTGTATCACGCCAGCCGCAATGTGAAGCAGTTTTTGAAAAAGACGCTGCTGCCCGGCAGCATCTTCTTTGAGGATATGGGCTTCCGTTATATCGGGCCCGTGGACGGACACGATCTGGAGCAGTTGACCACCACGCTGGCGTGGGCGAAGGGGCAGCACTGCCCCGTGCTGGTACACGTTCATACGGTAAAGGGCAAAGGCTATGCTCACGCGGAGGAAAACCCCGGACAGTATCACGGCGTATCGCCCTTCGATGTGGAAACCGGTAAGGCGAAGAAAAGCGGCGGCACAACCTATTCCAATGTGTTTGGCGCGGAATTGTGCGCCCTTGCCCGTGAAAATAAGAAAGTCTGCGCCATCACCGCTGCGATGGTGGACGGCACGGGTTTGACGGAGTTTGCCAAGGAGTTCCCCGAGCGGTTCTTTGATGTGGGTATTGCGGAAGGACACGCTGTGGCAATGGCTGCCGGTATGGCAAAGCAGGGGAGTGTCCCCGTGTTTGCGGTGTATTCCAGTTTCCTGCAGCGCGGGTTTGATATGCTGGTGCACGACATCGCCTTGAGTGGGCTGCACGTGGTATTGGCGGTTGACCGTGCGGGCTTGGTGGGTGCCGACGGCGAGACCCATCACGGCTGCTTTGATGTTGGCTATCTCTCCCAGATTCCTGGGATGACGGTATTGTGTCCCGCCAACTTCGCTGAGCTGCGTGCGATGCTGCGCCGCGCGGTGGAGGAGTATACCGGCCCTGTTGCGGTGCGGTTCCCCCGCGGTGGCGAGGGTCGTTATCTGGATTGCTGCGATGATGCGATGTTCACGCAGCTGCGCGTGGGCAAAGATTGGACGATCTTGTCCTATGGCGCTATGATCGATCAGGCGCTGGCTGCGGCGGAGCAGCTGGCACAGAAGGGCATCGATGCAGGCGTGGTGAAGCTGAACCGCATTGCGAAGATCTCGGCTGAAGAACTGAAAGCGGCACTGGGCAGCACGAAGAAGCTGCTGGTGCTGGAGGATAGTGTGAAAACCGGATGTGTCGGTCAGCAGCTGGCTGCGGCGCTGATGGAAAATGGAATTGCTCTGGAAAAGCTGATTTTGAAGAACTGCGGCGATCAGTTTGTGCAGCAGGGCAGTGTTGCGGAATTGTATCACGCGCTGGGGTTGGATGCCGAGGGTGTGGTGCGATCCGTTGAGGAGGCGTAAGTATGAGCGCGAAAACCCGTTTGGATGTGCTGCTTGTGGAGCGCGGCTTTATGGAGAGCCGCCAGAAAGCGCAAGCGGTGATTATGAGCGGCAATGTGTTTGTTGCCGGGCAGCGCGTGGATAAACCGGGTACGGCAGTGCCCAATGAGGCGGAGATCGAGGTGCGCGGTCATGTGTTGCGCTATGTCAGCCGTGGCGGCTTGAAGCTGGAGAAGGCGATGAAGTCCTTCCCGCTGACGCTGGAAGGGAAGATCTGTGCCGATATCGGCGCCTCTACCGGTGGCTTTACCGATTGTATGCTGCAAAACGGTGCTATCAAGGTGTATTCCGTGGATGTGGGGTACGGTCAGCTGGATTGGAAGCTGCGCAACGACCCCCGCGTGGTGTGTATGGAGCGCACCAACGCCCGCTATCTGACCCACGAGCAGATTCCGGATGAGTTGGACTTTGCGTCCATCGATGTGTCTTTCATCTCTTTGAAGCTGATATTTCCTGCGCTCCACGGATTGCTGAAGGATGGCGGCGAGATCGCGTGTCTGATCAAGCCGCAGTTCGAGGCAGGCCGCGAAAAAGTGGGAAAAAAGGGCGTTGTCCGTGACAGCGCTGTACATCTTGAGGTGTTGGAAAACTTCCTTATACATGCAAAGGAAAGTGGCTTTACAGTTGTTGATGTGACATACTCTCCCATCCGCGGGCCGGAGGGAAATATCGAATATCTGGGATATCTCCGCAAGGAGGATGCGCCTAACGGTACATTTGATCTTGCTTCCATTGTGGAAGCGTCCCATAGTGAACTGAAAGACTGAGGGGGCTGAAATTATGAAGAAAGTTGTTCTTTGCCCGAATCCCTACCGCGATCACGAGCTGAAGGTGGCCAAGCAGTCCAAGGAGATCTTGGAGAGCATCGGCTTTGAAACGGCTGTGTGTCTGCCGTTCCAGCGTGAAGGGTATGGGGAAGAATTGGGTATGCCCATCAAGCAGCTGTATCAAGAGATCAAGACAGCCGACCTGCTGATCGCCTTTGGCGGTGACGGTACGATCCTCCATCTGGCGCGCACGGTGGCGCTGCATAATGTGCCTACGCTGGGTATCAATCTGGGCAGCCTCGGTTTTATGTCGGAACTGGAGCCCAACGAGCTGGATCGTCTGCGTGACCTTGCCAACTGGGACTTCGTAGTGGAATCCCGTATGATGCTGGATGTAACGGTGATCCGCGACGGCAGAGCGGTGTACAATAACATTGCACTAAACGATGCGGTTATCTCCAAGGGTTCTATTGCAAGGGTTGTAAGGCTGGAAGTCTTTACAGAGGAAGGCCGCCTGACCCGCGTGGGCGGCGACGGTGTGATCGTCAGCACCCCCACCGGTTCTACCGGTTATTCTATGGCGGCGGGCGGTCCTATCGTGGAGCCTACGGCGCGTAATCTGCTGATGACTCCGATCTGCCCGCACTCAATGCGTTCGTCTTCCTACGTGCTCTCGCCTAACCATGTTATCACCGTTGAGGCGGCAGATGCCAACCGCAAGTTCGTCTATCTGTCGGTGGACGGCGGTAAGGCATTTTCGCTGAAGAACGGCGATAAGGTTCGCGTCAGCCAGTCTAAATATACCACCAAGCTTGTGCGCTTGTCCAAGAAGAGCTTCTGCGAGATTCTGGACAAGAAAATGGGAACGGAGGACTCCAAATATGAAAAATGACCGCCAGAATCAGTTGCTGCAGATCATTGCAGAAGAGAATATTGAAACTCAGGAGCAGCTGCTGGAGCGTTTGCAGGCGCGCGGCATCAAGAGCACGCAGGCAACGATCTCCCGTGACATCAAGCAGCTGCACCTGATCAAGGAGCCTGCCGGTCAGGGACGGTATCGCTATGCTGTTTCTGCCCACCGCACGAAGCTGAATTTCGCAGACCGTCTGCGTACTATTTTCCGCGAGAGTCTGCTCAGCGCCGACTATGCCGGCAATATCGCTGTGGTCAAGACGATGCCCGGTCTTGCGCAGGGTGCCGCATCCGCACTGGACGGAATGCATATCACGGATATGGTGGGCTCGCTTGCCGGCGATGACACCGTGATCATTGTGATGCGCAACGTGGAAAGCGCACAGGAGTTTTGCGACGAGATCAAAGAAATGCTGCGCTGATGGGCGCGGCTGTCGGAGGATATGGGAATGCTTCAGCTGCTGCATATCGAGAATATTGCCATTATTGAGCGCGGGGATATCGTCTTTGAACCGGGCTTTAATGCCTTGACCGGTGAGACCGGTGCCGGTAAGTCCATTGTGATCGATTCTATGGGCGCGGTGCTGGGTTATCGCACTTCCCGCGAGCTGATTCGCACCGGCGCCAACAAGGCATTTGTCAGCGCTTGCTTTACCGATGTGCCGGCTCAGGTTTGGGAAGACCTGGGCGTGGAGGCGGAGGAGGAGCTGCTTCTGCAGCGTGAGATCCACGCCGACGGCAAAAATGTCTGCCGCGTTAACGGTCGGCCCGTAACGGTGTCGCAGCTGCGGACACTGGGCAGCCGACTGCTGAATATCCACGGTCAGCACGACGGACAGCAGCTGCTGGATGAGGAGCAGCATCTGGTATATCTGGATGCCTTCGGTCGTACTGCGTCTGTTTGGGAACAGTATCACGAAAAATACAGCGCACTGCAGGCTCTGCGCAGAAAGATCCAATCGCTGCAGATGGATGAGGCGGAGAAGGCTCGGCGCGTAGATACTCTGCGCTATCAGATCGATGAACTGGAGCGTGCGCAGCTGAAAGCCGGCGAGGAAGAGGAACTGCAGCGTCGCCGCAATTTTCTGCGTAACGGCGAGAAGCTGATCTCTGCTGTTGAGGGTGCCAATTTCAGCCTTAACGGTGATGACGGCAGCTATGGCGCGTTGGCACTGCTGCGTCAGGCGCAGGATTTTCTTGCACCGATCCGTACGCTGGACGATGAATACGCCGAGCTGTACAGCCGCTTTGAGCAGGCATACAGCGATGTATACGATCTGGCGGAGACGATCCGCGATCAGCGCGATGGACTCGATTTCTCGCCCCACGAGCTGGATGAGGTGGAAAGCCGTCTGGATCTGTTGTACCGGCTGAAGAAAAAGTACGGTCCGACCGTAGAGGATATGCTGGAGTATCTGGACAAGTGCCGTGGCGAACTGGATGCCATTGAGTATGCCGATGACGCGCTGATCCATCTGGAAAAGCAGCGTGCGAAGGCGGAGAAAGAGACCGCTGAAGCAGCGCGGGTGCTTTCTGCAATGCGTAAGGAAGCAGCTGCGGAGTTGGAGAACCGCATTTTGACGGAGCTGCAGCAGCTGGATATGGGCAAGATCCGTTTCAGCGTTGCGTTTGAAGAGCAGGAGCCTGCGGAAAATGGCGCAGACACGGTGCGCTTTTTGATGTCTGCCAATGTGGGCGAAGAACTGCGCGCCATCAATAAGATCGCCTCCGGCGGTGAGCTGGCGCGTATTATGCTGGCGATGAAGAACGTGCTGTCCGAGCAGGATCAGGTGGGCACGATGGTGTTCGACGAAGTGGACACCGGCGTATCTGGCCGCGCCGCCCAGAAGGTGGCGGAGAAGATGGCGGCTATTTCCCGGAAAAAGCAGGTGCTGTGCGTGACCCATCTGCCGCAGCTGGCGGCAATGGCAGACACCCATTTCTCTGTGGAAAAAGGGGAGCGCGATGGACGCACTTACACGCAGGTGCGGCAGCTTGACCGCACGCAGCGCCGTGAGGAACTGGCGCGTCTGACGGGCGGTGCACACGTGTCGGAAGTGATGCTTTCCGGTGCGGAGGAACTGCTGGCAGAAGCAGAGAAATTCAAGGGAAACCTTGCCTGAAAGGTTGACAAACGGCGCGTTTATGTCTATAATGACGCCGTTGACAATTAGTTGATGCTACAGCGACGAAGGGAATAAGTAGTCTGCCCTCTGCCTGCAAAGAGAAACTCTGGTTGGTGAAAAGAGTGGAGGCGGCGGCACGATGAATACATCCCGGAGCTTACCGCCTGAACGCTAATGCCAGTAGGGATGTGTCGGGTTCGCCCGTTACAGCGATGGGGTATGCAAATACCCGTTGAGGCTGTATTCCGTGAGGGTGCAGCGAACAAGAGGTGGTACCGCGATTTTGATCGCCCTCTGTCGTAAGGCAGGGGGCGTTTTTATTTGCTGTCTGTCTGCATCAAAACGAAGTTTGAAAGGAAAATGGGAAAATGGGAATCTATGAAGAACTGGTACAGCGCGGTTTGATCGCACAAGTGACCAATGAAGAAGAGATCCGCGAGATGGTTAACAACGGAAAGGCAACTTTCTATATCGGTTTTGACTGCACGGCTGACTCTCTGCATGTGGGTCACTTTATGGCTCTGTGTCTGATGAAGCGTCTGCAGATGGCCGGCAACAAGCCCATCGCACTGATCGGCGACGGCACGACTATGATCGGCGACCCTTCCGGTCGTACCGATATGCGCCAGATGCTGACCGAGGAGACCATCGCTTACAACGCTGAGTGCTTCAAAAAGCAGATGGAGAAGTTTATCGATTTCTCCGACGGCAAGGCACTGATGCTGCGTAACTCTGCATGGCTGAAGCCCCTGAACTACATCGAGATGCTGCGCGAAGTGGGCGCTTGTTTCTCTGTGAACAATATGCTGCGCGCTGAGTGCTACAAGCAGCGTATGGAGAAGGGGTTGAGCTTCCTGGAGTTCAACTATATGATCATGCAGAGCTACGACTTCTACTATATGTTCCAGCACTATGGCTGCAATATGCAGTTTGGTGGCAACGACCAGTGGTCCAATATGCTGGGCGGTACGGAGCTGATCCGCCGCAAGCTGGGCAAGGATGCCCACGCTATGACCATCACGCTGCTGCTGAACTCCGAGGGTAAGAAGATGGGCAAGACGGCTTCCGGCGCTGTTTGGCTGGATCCCAACAAGACCTCCCCCTTTGAGTTCTATCAGTACTGGCGCAACGTGGATGACGCCGACGTGCTCAAGTGCATCCGTATGCTGACCTTCCTGTCTCTGGAGGAGATCGAGAAGATGGACAGCTGGGAAGGCGCACAGCTGAACGAGGCCAAGAACATTCTGGCTTACGAACTGACTGCGCTGGTGCACGGCACCGAGGAGGCTGACAAGGCAAAGGCTGCATCTTTGGCTCTGTTTGCCGGCGGCGGAAACACCGCTGATATGCCCACTACCGAACTGACCAATGACGATCTGGGCGGCGGTCAGATCGACGTGCTGAGCCTGATGGTCAAGTGCGGTCTGGCTACATCCAAGGGCGAAGCTCGCCGTCTGGTGCAGCAGGGCGGCGTCACGGTGAACGATGCCAAGGTCACCGCTATCGAAACCACCTTCGGTCTGGAGCAGTTTACCGGCGAGGGGCTGGTGATCCGCAAGGGTAAAAAGGTGTTCCATCGCGTCGTTTTGGTGTGATAAACAACGAAAAAAGACCGCGGCGCTGCCGCGGTCTTTTTATGCAGATATTACCGAAGAAAAGTGTTGAAGTAAAGAGGAATCTATACTATAATACATATTTGCGAGCAGTTTTAAGACTGAAATTTTCCGCAATAGGATGCGTATATGAGAACGAGTGATTTTAATTTTGACCTGCCGGAGGAACTGATCGCGCAGACGCCCATCGCGCGCCGTGATGCTTCCCGGTTACTGGTATTGAATAAGGATAACGGCGAATGGGAACATCGGCACTTCTTTGATTTGCCGGAGTACCTGCGTGAGGGCGACTGCCTGATCCTCAACAATTCCCGCGTGCTGCCGGCGCGCCTGCTGGGACACAGGGTGCCCGGTGGCGGTGCCTGCGAGGTGCTGCTGCTGATCGACCGCGGCGACAATGTGTGGGAGTGCCTGGTGCGCCCCGGTAAGAAGCTGCGTAAGGGTGCAAAAGTGTCTTTCGGTGACGGTGAGCTGACGGCGGAGATCGTGGATGAGCTGCCCGGCGGCAACCGTTTGGTGCGCTTTGACTATGAGGGCATCTTCCTTGAGGTGCTTGACCGTCTTGGCAAAATGCCGCTGCCGCCCTATATCAAGGCGGAGCTGCAGGATCGCGAGCGCTATCAGACGGTGTATTCCCGTGTCAACGGCTCGGCGGCTGCGCCTACGGCTGGTTTGCACTTTACTCCCGAACTGCTGGAAAAACTGCAGGAGATGGGCGTGAAGCTGGGCTATGTGACGCTGCACGTGGGTCTGGGTACTTTCCGTCCGGTGAAGGAGGACGAGATCACCGACCACGAGATGCACAGCGAATACTGTGTGATCCCGCAGGAAACGGCGGATCTTATCAACGAGACCAAGAAGAACGGTGGCCGTGTCATCTGTGTCGGTACAACTTCCTGCCGCACCATCGAATCATGGGCGAAGGAGGACGGAACGATGGAGGCCAGCGCCGGCTGGACGAATATCTTTATCTATCCCGGTTATCGTTTCAAGGTGCTGGATGCTTTGGTTACCAACTTCCACCTGCCGGAATCCACGCTGATTATGCTGGTTTCGGCGCTGGCTGGTCGTGAGCAGACGCTGGCGGCGTATGCGGAAGCTGTGAAGGAAAAGTATCGTTTCTTCAGTTTTGGCGATGCGATGTTCATTCGTTGAAGGAGAGGACATATGTTTCAGGTAATTAAAAAGCAGGGGAGAGCGCGCCGCGGACAGTTTCGGTGTGCCCATGGCGGTGTAGTCCAGACTCCTGTGTTTATGAATGTTGGCACGCAGGGCGCTATCAAAGGCGGCGTAGATGCCTTTGATTTGAAGGAGCTGGGCTGCCAGATCGAGCTATCCAATACTTACCATCTGCATCTGCGTCCCGGTGACGATGTAGTGCGCGAGATGGGCGGTCTGCATAAGTTTATGCGTTGGGATGGCCCAATCCTGACGGACAGCGGCGGATTTCAGGTGTTTTCTCTGTCTGGTTTGCGCAAGATTTCCGAAGAGGGCGTGATCTTTGCCTCTCATCTGGACGGGCACCGCATCTTTATGGGTCCTGAGGAGAGTATGCAGATCCAGTCCAATCTTGGTTCGGATATTGCTATGGCTTTTGATGAGTGCGTGGAGAACCCTGCCACCTACGAATATGCAAAAGCTTCCTGCGAACGCACGCTGCGTTGGCTGGAACGCTGCAAAGCAGAGCACGACCGGCTCAACAGCCTGCCGGATACGGTGAATCCGAAACAGATGCTGTTTGGTATCAATCAGGGTGCGACCTTTGCCGATCTCCGTGTGTGGCATATGCAGCAGATCGCCAAGATCGACTGCGATGGTTTCGCCATCGGAGGTCTGGCAGTGGGTGAGCCGACAGAGGTTATGTACGAGATGATCGATGCGGTGGAGCCCTATATGCCGGAGGATAAGCCCCGCTATTTGATGGGTGTCGGTACGCCGTCCAACATCATCGAGGGTGTTGCCCGCGGCGTGGACTTCTTTGACTGTGTGATGCCTGCCCGTAATGCCCGCCACGGCAAGCTGTTTACCTGGCAGGGTGCGATGAACATCAAGAACGCCAAGTATAAGCTGGATGAGCGCCCCATCGATCCGGAGTGCGATTGTCCCGTGTGCCGCAACTTCAGCCGTGCCTATATCCGCCATCTGTTTGCGGCAGAGGAGATTTTGGGAATGCGCCTTGCGGTGATGCACAATCTTTACTTCTATAATAAGCTTACGCAGCGGATCCGCGAGGCTTTGGATGCGGATGAATTCGATGCGTTCCGCGCCGAATACAGTGAAAAGCTGGCAGGTCGTATATAATGCGTTCAAATCTGTGAAAACTACTTGCCAAATTCGGCAGAGTTATGTATAATATTTAAGACAATTTCGAAAAAGGAGAATTTTCCATGTTTAATCTGATTGAAACCGCATACGCCGAAAGCGGCGCTGGTGCTGCCGGTGGTATGGGTTCCTCCGTGCTGATGATCGTGGCGATGATCGCCATCTTCTACTTCCTGCTGATCCGTCCCGAGAACAAGCGCAAGAAGGAAGCTGAGCAGATGCGCAACGCCCTGAAGAAGGGTGACTGGCTGACCACCATCGGCGGTCTGTATGGCAAGGTTGTTGCTATCACCGATCGCACCGTGGTGCTGGAGACCAGCGAGGATCGCGTCCGCGTTGAGTTTATCAAGTCCGCTATCGGTACTGTTGGCACTCTGGATGAGCAGGCTGCTGCTGCCCAGCGTCCCTCCCGTAAGAGCAAGAAGGACGAGGCTGCTGAAGAAGTGGTCGAGCCCGTCGTCGAAGAGAAGGCTGACGAGGAATAATTCCTGAATAAGAAGACCTCCCGCGAATATGCTTCAAAGAGAAGCTGTTCGGGGAGGTTTTTTTATGTCTGTTTTGAAGGATCTGCTGCAGGTACGTTTTTGGGTGAGTGTTGCGGCTGTGCTGCTGACTGTGGCTGTAGTGACGGCCTGCGGTGCTGGGACGATCGTGTGGGGTATTGCGCCGATGGATACGATGGGGACAGTGGGCGTCGTCGCTTGGATGTTGGGTGGCTTTGTGGGTGCACGTATGTTTGCAAAAGGGAAGGAAGGTGTGCTGATTCCTGCGTTGCTTGTGGTGCTGGTAGCTTTCGGGGCGGCGTGTCTTATGGGTCTATTTGCTGAAGGGAATGCAGAGCTTGCCGGGAACTGGCTGCGCTTTGGGGCGGCTGTGATGGTTGGCGGAGTGTTGGCGGCGCTGATCCGACCGAAGAAAAAGCGCCGTGTGAAGATGAGCGGAAAGGGAAGGGGGAAGAGTGATAAAAGACGGTGACATAAAATTTGCATAGTGAAAATAACGAAAATGCAAATTCCGCCAAAAAAAGCTTGACGGAATTTTGAATTTGTGCGCAGCGCTGTTTTTTTGGCGGTTTTTCAAGATATGGTGCGGAAATATTTGACCGAGGGCTATATCTTGCCATTATGGCTGGCAGAGGCTGCGCTAATTTCTCCAAGTAAACAAAGTTTACATAAAACTGTTTACATAACATTTTAGCATAATTGCCAAAAAAATTAAAAATGCCGGAAAACCCTTGCGATTTCTGCGTTTTTGCCATATATTTAATAACGCACCGCATCAGCATAGTTACCGATTCTATTTGCACAGCTTGTTTCATAGGATGGGCTGAGGTGAATGGTCAATGAAGGTGGCGCGACTGTTTCGCACCCCGCGGTTCCGGGGGAGTAGTCATTGGAAAGTGCTGGTGCTGTGCGTCTTTTTTGCGCTTGGCATCCTATTGGGCAGAATCGTACATTCCGTAGCAGCTGCGTCGGATGATGGGCAGCTGCGCGAATATCTGCTTGCGTTTACAAACCTGACGGCGCAGCCGGAGGATATGACCGGCGCAGTACTGTCTGTGCTGATTACATACTTCCGCTATCCGCTGATGGTGTTCTTGTGCGGACTGATGGCTGCCGGTGTTGTGCTGATTCCGACGCTTTTCGCTGTGCAGGGTTTTTTTCTTTCATTTGCGGTGCATAGTTTTGCTTCTGCGTTAGGAAGAAGCGGTGTGATGCTGGCTGCTGCGGCATTTGGCGTGCGATGTCTTTTTGCGCTGCCGTGTACATTGTTTTTGGCGATGCACGCCCTTTCCGGATCGGTACAGCTGCTGCAGATTCGCGCTGATGGGCGCAAAAAAGAACGAACTGGACAATTTTCCACAAGCCTGATGCGACTTGCTGCTTGCGCGCTTATTCTGTTGATCGGCGTTGTGGTGGAATTATCGTTGGTGCCAAAGCTTCTGCAGCTGGCACTGACAAATATTACTTAAGGAGAGGAGTTGAGAATATGACAGACTTCGTAGGGTCTTTCCGCGCATATCTTGCGGATGAAAAGCATGCATCTGTCAATACACTCAGCTCCTATGTACGCGATATTTCCCAGTTCCAGACGTGGCTGCTGGAGCGCGGCGCGATGGATCTGCGCAAGGTGAAGAAGGATATGATCGGTGAGTATCTGGATCATATGAAGGTGATCGGAAAGTCGCCTGCGACCATCACCCGCTGCACCGCGTCCATTAAGTCCTTCTATACCTATATGCTGCAGGCGGGATTTATCAAAA
Organism: Oscillospiraceae bacterium; assembly: GCA_017937195.1. Lineage (GTDB taxonomy): Bacteria > Bacillota > Clostridia > Oscillospirales > Oscillospiraceae > Vescimonas. The sequence continues at coordinate 13,876 of JAGBEA010000019.1, forward strand.
CCAATCCTGCCAAGGCGGTCGCCTCCGTGAAGGTGGAACGCAAGTATCCTGAGATCCTCACCAGCAAGGAAGTGGAGCTGTTCCTCGAGCAGCCCAAGTGCGTGGACGAGAAGGGGTTCCGCGATCACGCCATGTTGGAGCTGCTGTATGCCACCGGTATCCGCGTTTCCGAGCTGATCGGCTTGGATTTGGACGATGTGAACCTGACGGTGGGCTTTATCCGCTGCGACAGCAAGGAGAAAGAGCGAATCATTCCGCTGTATCAGGGCGCGATCAAGGCGCTGCAGGACTATGTCCGCGATATCCGTCCCCGCATTGTTGCTGACGATGAAGAGCGTGCGTTGTTCGTCAATATGAATGGCGGACGGATGAGCCGGCAGGGCTTCTGGAAGATCATCAAGTACTATCAGGAAAAGGCGGAGATCGAGAAGGAGATCACGCCCCATATGCTGCGCCACTCTTTTGCAGTGCATTTGTTGCAAAACGGCGCGGATCTGCGCTCCATTCAGGAGATGCTGGGACACGCGGATATTTCCTCTACCCAGATCTATACGCAAGTGATCCGTAAACAGCTGACGGATGTGTATCACAAGGCGCATCCCCGCGCATAAAATTAGAACTGCTGACCGTAAGAGAGCGGTCAGCAGTTTTTTGTTGCTATCCAACAGATGTTTTGGTATAATTACATAGATTATTAGGTGGAGGAGAACTATGCGTATTTTGGGAATCGACCCCGGTGTTGCAACGGTTGGCTTCGGTGTCATCGAATCAGACCGCGGACACCAGCAAATGATGCAATACGGTGCTATTACGACCTCCGCCGGATTGCCGCTGGCTACGCGTTTGGTGCAGATCGCGGACGATCTGGAGGAGCTGATCCGCCAGTTCAAGCCGGACGAGATCGCCATTGAAGAGCTGTTTTTCAGCAAAAATATTACCACCGGTATCGCTGTGGCCCACGCAAGAGGTGTGATCCTCTGCACGGCGGAACGGCTGCAGGTGCCGATCTACGAGTATACCCCGATGCAGGTCAAGCAGGCGGTGGTCGGCTACGGCTTGGCGGACAAGCATCAGGTGATGGATATGACCCGCCGGCTTTTGAAGCTGAAAGCGATCCCTCGCCCCGACGACGCGGCTGATGCATTGGCGATCGCTATCTGCCACGCACGCAGCGCCACCAGTTTGCTGCGGCGGCAGGATTCCGATGTTACGCAGACCATTTAAGGAGAACCAATATGTTTTATTATCTCAACGGAATCGTGGCGGAGACCGGTGCCAATATGGCTGTGATCGATTGCGGCGGTGTTGGCTACGGCTGCGCTACCACGAACTATACGCTCTCCCAATTGAAAAAAGGAGAGCGGGGCAAGCTGTATACCTACCTCCATGTACGTGAGGAGATCTTTGAGCTGTACGGCTTTTCCACGCAGAACGAGCTGAACAGCTTCAAAATGCTGTTGGGTGTGTCCGGTGTTGGACCTAAGGCGGCGCTTGCGATTCTGTCGGCCACTACGCCCGATCAGCTGGCACTGGCGATCGTGACCGGTGATGAGAAGTCGCTGACAGCGGCGCCCGGTATCGGCAAGAAGATCGCCCAGCGCATCATTCTGGAGCTGAAGGATAAGCTGAGCAAGGAACAGACCAGCTTCAGCGTTGAGGGCGGTTCGATCCCCGTTATGGTGAAAAACGATAAGGCCAACGAGGCGGCTGCAGCACTGGCGGTGCTGGGTTATACCTCTCAGGATATCGGCGTAGCGCTGAAAGGAATCGACATCGAGGCGCTGCCGCTGGAGGAGATCATCCGTCAGGCATTGAAAAAAATGGTACGATAAGGAGCGGTTGCTGTGAGTATCGACTTTGGAACCGACATTTACGAAGAGCCTATTGTGGCCAAAACATTTTTATCGGAAGATGCGGCAGAATCCTCACTGCGCCCGCGTACATTGAAAGAGTACATCGGTCAGTCCAAGGCGAAGGATAACCTGTCCGTATTCATCGAGGCTGCCCGCCGCCGTACGGAGTCGCTGGATCACGTGCTGCTGCACGGCCCTCCCGGCTTGGGCAAAACCACGCTGGCAGGCATTATTGCTGCGGAGATGGGCGTGAATATCCGTATTACCTCCGGACCTGCGATCGAGAAACCAGGCGATCTGGCGGCGCTGCTGACCAACCTCAACGAGAATGACATTCTCTTTGTGGATGAGATCCATCGCCTCAACCGCTCCGTGGAGGAGATCCTTTATCCGGCGATGGAGGATTATGCCATCGATATTATCATCGGCAAAGGACCCAGCGCCAACTCTATCCGCTTGGATCTGCCGCGCTTTACGCTGATCGGTGCCACCACACGCGCAGGCTCGCTGTCTGCGCCGCTGCGTGACCGTTTTGGTGTTACGCTGCGTCTGGAGCTGTACACACCGGAGGAGCTGGCACAGATCGTCACACGCAGTGCCGGAATCCTGAATGTCCCCATTGAGGAGACCGGCGCGATGGAGATCGCGCGTCGCTCCCGCGGTACGCCGCGTATCGCCAACCGTATGCTGCGCCGTGTTCGCGACTTTGCACAGGTCAAGGCGGACGGTGTGATCAGCCGTCAGGTGGCGGATCTTGCACTGCAGGCGCTGGAGATCGACTATCTGGGTCTTGACCCCGTCGACCGCCGTATGCTGCGGGCAATCATCGAAAACTATGGCGGTGGGCCGGTTGGCTTGGAAACACTGGCAGCCACCATTGGTGAAGAATCTGTGACTTTGGAAGATGTTTACGAACCCTACCTGATGCAGCTGGGCTTCCTGACACGCACACCCCGCGGTCGCTGCGTGACGAGAAAGGCTTACGACCATCTGCATATGGATTATCTGGGTCAGGAACAGCTGGAAATCTAGAAATGAGAAAGGCAGGCTTATTTTATGGGCAAACTGTTTGGAACGGACGGTATTCGCGGTGTTGTAGGCGATAACCTGACCGTTGAATTGGCATTCCATGTGGGTCAGGCGGTGTCCACCGTACTGCAGGAAGAGAAGGGGAGTCGCCCCACCATTCTGATCGGTAAGGACACCCGCATTTCCTCCGATATGCTGGAGTGCGCGCTGATTGCAGGTATCTGCTCCGTTGGCGGCAATGTGCTGCCTTTGGGCGTGATCCCCACCCCCGGTGTTGCGTACCTGACGGTGCAGGAGAAGGCTGACGCAGGTATCGTGATCTCCGCCTCCCACAACCCCTATGAGCATAACGGTATCAAGGTCTTCAACGGGCAGGGCTACAAGCTGCCCGACGAGATGGAGCAGCGTGTGGAGGATCTGATCCTCTCCGGCGCACCTATGGCAGCCAAGACCGGCGGTGAGATCGGTAAGTGCTTCCGCGGCATGAAGGTGCTCAAGCAGGACTACATCCGTCATCTGCGCTCCACTGTGGATTGCGACCTGATGGGGCTTCGCGTGCTGGTGGACTGCGCCAACGGTGCATCCAGCGCAACGGCACCTGAGCTATTCACCAGACTTCCTCTGCAGGCGGACTTCATCAATATGGATCCCGACGGCGTGAATATCAACGAGAAGTGCGGTTCTACCCATATGGATATTCTGGTCAAGGGCGTGGTGGCAGGTAAGTACGATCTGGGCATCGCCTTCGACGGTGACGCCGACCGCTGCCTGCTGGTGGATGAGCTGGGCAATATCATCGACGGTGACAAGGTTATGGCGGTTTGCGGCGCCAGTATGCGTGAGAAGGGTCAGCTGACCGGCAACACCATCGTGGCGACTGTGATGTCCAACCTTGGTCTGCACGAGTTCTGCCGCAACAACGGTATTGATCTAGTGTGCACCGCTGTTGGTGACCGCAATGTACTGGAAAAGATGCTGGAGTGCGACTATGTCATCGGCGGCGAGCAGTCCGGTCATACCATCTTCCGCGCCTATGCCACCACCGGTGACGGTGAGTTGACGGCACTGCAGTTCCTGCAGGTGCTGTGCCAGTCCGGCAAGAAGGCATCCGAGTTGGTATCCTGCTGCGCTCAGTATCCTCAGGAACTGATCAATGTGAAGGTATCCAACGCCCCCGGCGTCAAGGATCAGATCATGGCAGACGAATCTCTGTGGGCTTTGGCACGGGAAAAAGAGGCGGAGCTGAACGGGGAAGGCCGCATTTTGCTGCGTCCCTCCGGCACGGAAGCGCTGATTCGCGTGATGGTGGAAGCGAAAACTACCGAAATTGCGCTGAAAGTGGCGCAGGATTTGGCTGATTACATAAAAAATCTGTCGAATTCATAACATTGTTCACAAATTTTTAATGTTTGCTTGACAAATTCTTTAGGCAAAAGGTATAATCATTTATGGTGAATAGTAATGAGGGAAAATATATCCACTTGGAATCGCTGACAGACGAGGAACTCTGCGCATTGTGCGCGGGAGGAAACCGTTTGGCAGAGGAGATTTTGGTGGGACGGTATCACCGTTTGGTGCGCTCGTGTGCAAGACCTTACTTTCTGGCCGGCGGCGACAATGAAGATTTGCTGCAGGAGGGAATGTTCGGTCTGATCAAAGCGATGCGTGAATATGACGGAAACCGTGATGCATCCTTTCATACTTTCGCCGGAACTTGTATCCGCAACCGCCTATACTCCGTTTTGAAGGCGGCGACTTGCGGAAAGCACGAACCCCTGAACCAATCGATCCCCTTGAATCCCGCACTCTTTGACGCGAACCCATCCTTTGCGCAGGACGATCCTGAAGTATTGCTGATTGACAGAGAAAAAGCTGCCAGTCTGATGCAGAGTGTCCAACAGCAGCTGTCCGATTTCGAGGTAAAGATTTTAGGGTATTATTTAGACGGTCTGACTTACAGTGAGATCGCGGACACTGTTGGCAAGTCACCCAAATCGGTAGACAATGCTGTGCAGCGTATTCGCCGCAAATTGGCGCGGCAACTTTCTATCGGCGATGTCAGCAAAGGCTGAACGCATATAATTTTCTCAAAGAGAGGGTAAAATCATGTACGAAGACAAGACTTTAGTTTGCAACGAGTGCGGTCAGGAATTCGTTTTCTCCGCCGGTGAGCAGGAGTTCTACGCTGCCCGTGGCTTCCAGAACGAGCCCAAGAAGTGCAAGGCCTGCCGTGCTGCCCGCAAGGACGCTACCCGCGCTCCCCGCGAGCTGTTCACTGCTGTTTGCGCTGCCTGCGGCGGCGAGGCCAAGGTGCCCTTCGAGCCCAAGAGCGATCGCCCTGTTTACTGCAGCAACTGCTTCTCCAAGATGCGTGAGAACGGCTGATTGATTCCAGCGAACATAAGATAGGGAAGAGGCGTGTTCTTCGGAACACGCCTCTTTTTGCGCCTTGACGGAAACTTGTTGTTGAAAGAGCGCATATTTTAGGGTATACTATATCTGTAAATATCTAACGGAGGTTACCACTATGATCGAAATTACCAAGGATACCATCATCGGTGATATTCTGGACATCGCTCCCCAGACCGCTCCCATCTTCTTCTCCATCGGTATGCACTGCCTGGGCTGCCCCTCTTCCCGCGGCGAAACTGTGGAAGAGGCCTGCGCCGTTCACGGTGTGGATGTTGAGAAGCTGCTGGCCATCGTCAACGAAGAGGCCAACAAGAGCGCAAAATAATGCCGAAAGAACGCATACGGCGGTTTAAGCCGTATGCGTTCCCTTTGTGTTATTACTGCCCGGGAGGGTGAATGATATGGAAAGAAAAGAACTGCAGCTGCAGCCCCGTCTGCAGCTGTTGGCTGATTTGGTGCCGCAGGGCGCCCGTTTGGCGGATATCGGCACCGACCACGGCTATTTGCCGGTCTGGCTGCTGCAAAGAGGTCGGATCAGCTTCGCTATTGCCGCTGATGTGGGCTACGAGCCGCTGCAGCACGCTGTGCGCACCGCGCAGGAGCAGGAGGTATCCGGTGTGGAGTTCCGCCTATGCGACGGTCTGCGGGGCATTACAGCGGACGAGGTGGATACGGTCGTCATCGCCGGTATGGGCGGCGAAACGATTATCCATATTCTGGAGGCCGCTGAATGGACAAAGATGCCGGGCGCTTATACACTGCTTCTGCAGCCTATGACAAAAGCTGCAGAGCTGCGCCGCTGGCTGACTGACAATGGATATTACTTTACAGCTGAACGGCTGGTTTTTGATAAGGATTTCATCTATCCGGTGATGCTTGTGACCGGTGGTGAGCAGCCGGAACTGACGGAATTGCAGGTGCGCTATGGCGTGGATCTGGATCGTGATCCGTTGTATGGCGATTACCTGCAGCGTGAGATCGCCCGTCTGACCAAGCAGATTGAGGGTCAGCGCCGCGCCGGCGATCCGGAGAAGCGTGCGCAGGCGGAGGAGCTGGCAAAGCTGTGTGCTGCGCTGGAAGAAAAGCGGAAGGAGTGCGTGAAATGACGACTGTACGCGAAGTAGAGGCTTGTTTGTTTGCATGGGCGCCCAAGGAACTGGCTGCCGCGTGGGACAATGTGGGTCATCTGGTGGGTGATCCGGATACCGAAGTGAAGAAGGTACTGGTGTCGCTGGATATCACGGAAGCGGTGGTGCAGGAAGCCATTGAGCAGGGCGCTGATCTGATCGTGGCGCATCATCCGGTGATCAACTGCAAGTGGCATCCGGTACAGAGTGTCCGCAGCGATGATGCTCAGGGACGGATGCTGATCGGTATGATCCGTAACGGTATTTCTGCCATCTGTATGCATACCAATCTGGACGCGGCAGAGGGCGGCGTCAACGACCTTTTGGCACAGAAACTTGGGTTGAGCGACATTCAGTTGCTGAATGAGGAAAAAATTGGTCGTGTTGGCGTGTTAAATTGCGAATTACCCCTTGTGGACTTTACCCGTTTTGTGGTAAAATCTTTAGGATGTAATGGTTTGCGTTATACGGACAGCGGCAAGGCTGTGCACCGTGTGGCGGTAGGCGGCGGTTCCTGCAGCGAGTTTATCCCGCAGGCGATCGCGCTGGGATGCGACACCTTTGTCACATCGGATATCCGCTATCACGACTTTTTGGACACCAAGGCGCTGAACCTGATCGACGCCGGGCATTTCCCCACGGAGAATCTGGTTTGCCCCGCCATTGCGGATTGCCTGAAAAAGGCGTTTCCGCAGCTGATGATCTTACATTCGACCGCGCATGCTGACGAGGTCATTCAATACTGCATTTGAAGGAGAGTAGAAGACTATGTCCGGACATTCCAAGTGGCACAATATTCAGAAAACGAAGGGTGCAGCTGACGCAAAGCGCAGCGCTGCCTTTACCAAGATCGCCAAAGAGCTGATCGTGGCCGTCAAGCAGGGCGGCAGCGGTGATCCCGCTAACAACTCCCGTCTGGCAACCGTGATCGCCAAGGCCAAGGCTGCCAATATGCCCAACGATAACATCAAGCGCACCATCGATAAGGCACTGGGCGCAGGAAATACCGACGATTACGAGTCCGTCACCTATGAGGGCTACGGTCCCTGCGGCGTTGCCGTGATCGTGGAAGCACTGACCAACAACCGTCAGCGCACCGCTCCCGAGATCCGTCACTATTTCGATAAGTACGGCGGAAATCTGGGTGCTCAGGGCTGTGTGTCCTGGTCCTTTGACCGCAAGGGCGTGATCGTCATCAACAACGAGGACGAGGATCTGGATGAAGAAACCGTTATGATGGACGCGCTGGAGGCTGGTGCCGAGGACTTCGAGGCAGACGGTCCCGTGTTTGAGGTCACCACCGATCCCGATGCCTTTACCGAGGTTCTGGCCGCGCTGGAAGGCAAGGGCTATACCTTCGTGGGCGCCGAGGTGGAGATGGTTCCCCAGAACTATATCCAGCTGACCGGTGAGGATGATATCCGTATGATGGAAAAGCTGCTGGGTATGCTGGAGGATAACGAGGACGTGCAGAACGTCTGGCATAACTGGGAGCAGAACTGAATGTAACCAATTTAGGAGCAGGAGTGATCCTGCTCCTTTTTCTTTTGGACAAAAGGACTTCTAACGGTCTGATTTGGCTCATAGGATAGGGCAACGGGAAAATTCAGATCGGAGGAGAACACGATGAATCAAACTGCATCCATCTATCAGGATATGGCGGCGCGGACGGGCAGCAGCATCTATATCGGTGTAGTAGGCCCCGTGCGTACGGGAAAATCCACATTTATCAAGCGTTTTATGGAGTCGCAGGTGCTGCCCAATATCGACAATGTCTATCGGCGTGACCGCGCCCGTGACGAACTGCCCCAAAGCGGTTCAGGGCGCACGATTATGACGGCGGAGCCGAAATTTGTGCCGGAGGAAGCGGTGGAGCTGCAGTTGGAGAAAGGCTCCTCCTGCTATGTGCGGATGATCGACTGTGTAGGCTATATGGTGCCCGGTGCGGTGGGGCAATATGAGGATCTGTCCCCACGGATGGTGATGACGCCTTGGTACGACTATGAGATCCCTATGGTGGAAGCGGCGGAGATCGGCACGCGCAAGGTGATCGCCGAGCATTCCACAGTGGGCATCGTAGTCACAACGGATGGAACGGTGACGGATATTCCCCGCGAGGACTATCAGGAGGCGGAGGAGCGGGTGATCCGCGAGCTGCAGGAGATCGGGAAGCCTTTTGTGGTGTTGGTGAACTCCGCCCAGCCTGCCGGTGCAAGATGCCGCGCCATCGCAGACGAGATCGAGCGGCGCTATCAGGTGAAGTGTCTGTGCGTCAACTGTCTTGAGATGGAGGAAGACGAGATGCTGCAGCTGCTGCGCCAGCTGCTCTACGAGTTTCCGCTGCAGGAGCTTCAGCTGTTTTTCCCGCCTTGGGTGGATGCGCTTCCGGCGGAGCATCCCATCAAGAGCGGACTTTATAGCACAGTTGCTGAGCAGAGCAAAAAGCTGTGCCACATCCGCGATCTGGAAGCCTGCCTTGCACAAATCAAGACAGACGAACACGTAGGAGAGATCCAAATCCGCGAAATGGATCTGGGTGTGGGTATCGCCTGCGTGGAGGTGAGCGTACCGAGAGCGCTATTCTACGCTACTTTGAGCCAGCAATCGGGGCTGCAGATCGGCGATGATGGAGACCTGCTGGAGCTTTTGACCCAGCTTTCCGCTATGAAGAAAGAGTACGACAAGGTGGCGCCGGCGCTTCAGGAGGCGCGGGAGAGCGGCTACGGCATCGTAATGCCCTGCGTGGAGGAACTGGATCTGGAGGATCCGGAGATCGTGCGGCAGGGAGGACGGTATGGTGTGCGGATGAAAGCCAGTGCTCCGTCTATCCATATGATCCGTGCCGATATCGCAACCACCGTTTCGCCTATTGTAGGCAATGAAAAGCAGTCGGAGGATATGGTCAACTACCTGCTGCAGGAGTTTGAAGGGGATACCAGCAAGATCTGGCAGTCCAATATCTTTGGGCGCAGCTTCCACGAGATCGTGGGCGATGACCTGCAGGCGAAGCTGAAGCGGATGCCGGAGGATTCGCGGAAAAAATTGCGGGAAGCACTGGAACGAATCATCAATGAGGGCAGCGGAGGGCTTATCTGCATTATTCTGTAAAGCGAAATAACATTAAAGACATAAGAAAACGGAGCGGAGAGATCCGCTTCGTTTTCTGTCTTGCCATCGTTCAGGATGCGTGATAAAATAGTAGCGTTATGAAGGGAGGATGTGCATTATGCTGTTGGCTGTTGATGTAGGCAATTCCGATATCTCGGTGGGACTGTTCGGGCAGGATAAGGAACTGAAGTTTCTTGCCTCTCTTGATACGGATCGCCGCAAAACTGCCGATCAGATCAGCGTTGATCTGATGAATCTCTTCACGCTCTATGGTTTTGATCTGCGCGATGTGACCGGCGCGATTTTTTCCAGCGTTGTACCGCCTATCAACTTTATGATGACAAAAGCGCTGACCCGTCTGTTGGGTAAAGCACCAATGATGGTGGGGCCCGGTGTCAAAACGGGCTTGAATATCCGGATGGAGATCCACAACCAGTTGGGCGCGGATCTGGTGGCCAATGCCGTGGCGGCGCTGGAGAAGTATCCTACGCCTATTATTATGATCGATATGGGAACGGCCACTACGGTTTCCTATATTTCCTCCAAGCGCAGCTATGAGGGTGGGTTGATGTTCCCCGGTGTGGGTGTGTCGCTGTCGGCACTGTCCAATCGATCGGCGCAGCTGCCGGATATTTCGCTGCAGCACCCCAAGAGCCTGATTGGCAAAAATACGGAGGACTGTATGCGCTCCGGCATTGTTTACGGTACCGCCGGTATGCTGGACGGTATCATCGACCGCATCTGCGAAACGCTGGAGGACGAGACACCGACCATCGTGGCAACGGGCAGCAACGCGCCGGTGATTGTGCGCTATTGCCGTAACAAGGTGATCTACGATAAATATCTCTTGATGGAGGGACTCTATCAGATCTATCAGAAGAACAAATAAACAAAAAAGATTCCGCAGCGTGTGCTGCGGAATCTTTTTGCTTGTATTAACTTACTTAGCCAGGATCTTCTTCAGCTTGCAGAAGCGGGGCAGAGAGTCGACCTTGGGCAGCTCGGGCTCACCCTGGATCAGGGGCAGAGCGTAATCGATCAGCTCGTGGGTCACACCATTGCCGGCCTCGTTGATCCACTCGCGGGGAATCTTCTTCTCCACGTTGGCCACTTCGGTCAGGGGGATCAGCTTGGTCTTGCAGGCGTACTTACCGTCCACGATACCGCGCTCAAAGCCCACCATACGGTCGCTGATGCCGGCGATAGCATTCTCGACAGCAGCCTTACCAGCCATATAGGACTCCTCGATATCAGTCTCGGAAGCCAGATGAGCGGCGCAGCGCTGCAGCAGGCTCAGTTCGATACCGCGGACCTTCACGCCGGGGATACGATCCTTCACGATTTCCTGCAGCATAACTTCCAGACCGCCCAGCTGAGCGTGGCCGAAGCCATCGGTAGCGGAGGTCTTTGCCTCGGAAACGAAGGAACCGTCAGCGTAGTGGATACCCTCGGAAACGGCGACCATGCAGTTGCCCTTTTCCTCGTAGACGCGCTTGACGTCAGCGATGAACTGGTCCATATCGAAATCGGTCTCGGGCATATAGATCAGGTCGGGGCCTGCGCCGTACTCGGTAGCCAGAGCGGAAGCGGCGGTCAGCCAGCCGGCGTGACGACCCATGATCTCGATGATGCAGATCATACCGGTGTCATAGACGCGGGCATCATGATAAACTTCCATACAGGAAGTGGAGATATACTTGGCAGCGGAAGCAAAGCCGGGGCAGTGGTCGGTGCCCCACAGATCGTTATCAATGGTCTTGGGCACGCCGATCACGCGGCAGTCATAGCCGACTCTCTGCATATACTTGGAGATCTTGTTGCAGGTATCCATAGAGTCGTTACCGCCGTTGTAGAAGAAGTAGCGGACATTGTGCTTCTTAAAGACTTCCAGAATACGCTTGTAATCGGTGTCGTCCACATCGGGATCTGCGATCTTATAGCGGCAGGAACCCAGAGCGGAGGAGGGGGTGTACTTCATCAGAGCCAGCTCTTCAGGATCCTCCAGACCCATATCGAACAGACGGTCATTCAGCACGCCCTTGATGCCGTTTTCTGCGCCCAGAACCTGGGTGATCACGCCGGACTTCAAAGCGGTGTCGATCACGCCGTAAGCACTGGCGTTGATGACGGAAGTGGGGCCGCCGGACTGGCCGATAATGCAAGCGCCTCTCAATTCATTCATGGAAAAATACCTCCAAAAAAATAAATAATTATAAGCCACAAGTATTCTAACACGGAATTTCTGAAAAGTAAATTGGTTATACTTGCAAAAGCTGAAAATTGTGGTACAATATGTCTTGTCAATGTTATACCAATCATTCCGTACAATCCATTTTTAATTCATAAAGGAGAGTTTGAATTATGGCACTTGTTACTACGAAGGAAATGTTTGCCAAGGCATACGATGGCGGTTACGCTATCGGCGCTTTCAACGTGAACAACATGGAGATCGTTCAGGGCATCACCGAGGCCGCCGCCGAGGTCAATGCACCCCTGATCCTGCAGGTTTCCAAGGGCGCTCGTTCCTACGCAAACCACACCTATCTGATGAAGCTGGTTGAGGCTGCCGTCATTGAGACCGGTCTGCCCATCGCGCTGCATCTGGACCACGGCGACAGCTTTGAGATCTGCAAGAGCTGCATCGACGGCGGTTTCACTTCCGTTATGATCGACGCTTCCTCCAAGCCCTTCGAGGAGAATATCGAGCTGACCCGTAAGGTCGTTGAGTATGCTCACGATCACGGTGTTGTGGTCGAGGCTGAGCTGGGCTCTCTGGCCGGCATCGAGGATGAGGTCAATGTTTCTTCTGAGGCCGCTTCCTACACCCGTCCCGAAGAGGTCGAGGAGTTCGTTTCCAGAACCGGCTGCGACTCTCTGGCTATCGCCATCGGCACCAGCCACGGTGCATATAAGTTCACCCCCGAGCAGTGCACCCGCAACGAGCAGGGCATTCTGGTGCCTCCCGCTCTGCGCTTTGACATTCTGGAGGAAGTCTCCAAGCGTCTGCCCGGTTTCCCCATCGTCCTGCACGGTTCTTCTTCCGTTCCTCAGGAATTCGTCGCCAAGGTGAATCAGTATGGCGGCGCAATGCCCAACGCTATCGGCGTGCCCGAGGAGCAGCTGCGTAAGGCCGCTTCTATGTCCGTGTGCAAGATCAACATCGACTCCGACCTGCGTCTGGCAATGACCGCTTCTATCCGCGAGTATATGACCAAGAATCCCTCTCACTTCGATCCTCGCCAGTACCTGAAGCCCGCCCGTTCCGCTATCAAGGATATGGTCAAGCACAAGCTGATCAACGTCCTGGGCTGCGACGGCAAGGCCTAAGCGATATGAATAAAAAAACAGCGTGACCATCGGTCACGCTGTTTTTTATTGGCTTTGAGATTACTTCAGCAGCTTGCCCAGAATGTCGCCAATGACCTCGGCAGCGGTGTCGTTGTCATCGTCCTTCTTGGAGGAAGCGGAAGTTTTCTTCTTGGAGCCGCCGCCCAGCAGGTTGCCCAGCAGATCGCCCACATCCACATTCTGCAGCACGGCAGATGCGATGGACAGCACAGCGGCGGTGTTGTTGTTCTTTTTGGAGCTGGTGCCCTGACCCAGCAGGCTCATCAGCAGGGGAGCGGCGGCGGACAGAATGTTGTTGGTCTCCTTGGTGCTGACGCCGGACTCCTTGGCGATCTCCTTGACGGTGTCGCCGCTGCCCAGCAGGTGCTTGACGATCTTGGCACCGTCATCCAGATCAACGTTCTTCAGGAAAGAAGTCAAGTTGGAGGTATCCTTCTGACCGTGAGAAAGCAGAGCATTGGCGAAGCTCTCGGCAGTGCTTTCGTCCTCGGACTGAGCCTTTGCGCCATTGAGCAGCAGAGGCAGAGCGGCGTTCAGAACACTCTGGACATTGCTGTCACTGGCCTTGGTGGCCTTGCTGACGCCGGTAACACTGTCATTGCTCAGCAGGGTAGTGATAAGGGAAGTCATATCCATATATTTCTCTCTCCATTTCCTAAAATTATGTAGAGGTAACTGATGAACCTATTATAGTGGAGTATGCATAGAAATGTCAACGCGTGTTGACAAAATTCAAATAAAAATCGGAATTGCTATTGTATAAATGAATATTTACGATATAATAAGAATAGCTGTAAATAAGAAACAGTAATTGTGTTTGGAGGTATACATATGGCAGAGAAGAAAAAGAGAATCATCTCCGCAGACAGCGGTAAGGAGATCGAAACTCCCGTGAAGAAGGAGCGCAAGGTAAAGGAAGCTGCTCCTGTCGGTAATGCCGGCGGTCTGCGGATCGGCGCTGTGGTGTTGTGGGTTCTGGCCATCGTGATGGAAGTGCTGGCTCTGCTGGTGGTTCTGGGCAAGGTCGACCTGAAGTTTATGGATACGCTGTATCAGCTGATCGCGTTCCTGGTACTGGATCTGGCTTTCGTCATTATCGGCGCACAGCTTTGGAAAAAGGCAAACCACATCGACCCCGTGTCCGAAGCCAATAAGGTGAAGTTCTGGCTGTGGAACAATATGGGCGTCATCGTTTGCGTGGTGGCATTCGTTCCCGTCATCATCCTGATGCTGACCAACAAGAATCTGGATAAGAAGACCAAGACCATCGCAGTTGTGGTTGCCATCATTGCTATGCTGATCGGCGGTGTGTTCAGCTATGACTTCAACCCCGTTTCTGAGGAGCAGCAGCAGGCTGCCATTACCGCACTGGGTGACGAGAACGTGTTCTGGTCCCGCTTCGGTAAGGTGTATCACACCCACGATGACTGCCAGTCTTTGAACCAGAGCGAAGTGCTGACCTACGGTACAGTTGAGCAGGCCATCGCCGCTAACCGCACCCGTCTGTGCGCGTTCTGTGCCAAGAACGACAATATCACGGGTGTTGTGACCGACGGCGCGCAAACGGAATAACTACATAGCATAAAAAGACGCCCATCCAACCGGATGGGCGTCTTTTTGTTAGAATTTAGCGATCCAGGTGACCAATTTCCGTGCGGTACGGTACAGCGGACCTTCCAGTTCTTTTTGGGCATCTTTCAGTTTCTCACGGATGGGGATATGCTGCGGGCAGTGCTTTTCACATTTGCCGCAGCCTGCACAGTTGGATGCGGCGGTAGAATTCTTACGCAGCATCGTGCACATCACATAGTCAAAAAGACCCCAAAACTTGCCCTCCTGATATCTGCGGTTGTAGGCGGCAAAGGTGCCGGGGATATCCACATTCTTAGGGCAGGGCATACAGTAGCCGCAGCCGGTGCAGCCCACTTTCATTTTGGAGTTGATCGCCTGCACCACTTGCTGCAGCATGGCGTCTTCTTCGCTGCTCAGCTCGCCGATCTGTACGCTGCAGGCGGTCTCGATATTGTCGCGCACCATCTCGTCGGAGTTCATACCCGAGAGTACCACCGTTACCTCCGGTTGATTCCACAGCCACCGGAATGCCCACTGGGCGGGAGTGTGCTGCGTCTTGTAACGGGCGAAGATCTGCTTTGCATCTTCCGGTAAGCGGTTGACCAGCTTGCCGCCCCGCAGCGGCTCCATAATGACAACGGGGATGCCCTTGCTGTGGGCGTGATACAGACCGCGGCGTCCGGCTTGGGAATGCTCATCCATATAGTTGTACTGGATCTGGCAGAAATCCCAATCCCGGGCATCCAGCAGCTTGCAGAACATATCCGAGTTGCCGTGATAGGAGAAGCCTACTTGGCGGATAGCGCCGCTGGCTTTCTTTTCGGCGAGCCACTCCTCGATCCCCAGCGCCCGCATCCGATCCCAGGTGTCCACATCGGTGAGCATATGCATCAGATAATAGTCCACATGGTCGGTGCGCAGGCGGCGCAGCTCCTCGGCGAACAGCTTTTCCAGCCCATCCTTAGTCTTGATAAGATAGTGGGGGAGCTTGGTTGCGATGTAAACCTGATCACGCACACCGTTGCGCTCCAAAATCTCACCCAGCGCAGCCTCGCTTCCGGGATAGATGTAGGCAGTATCAAAATAGTTGATGCCGCTGTTGATGGCGGTCATAATTTCGCCTTCCGTTTCCTCTATATCGATATGCCCGTTCTTTTTGGGGAAACGCATACAGCCAAAGCCGAGAATAGAAAGATGATTACCGTATCTGTCAAGTCGGTATTGCATAGTGCCTCCTTTGCATTTGCCTGCAGTTGCAGAGAAATCGGGAATGCGGTATAATAGAGAAAAACTGCTGAAAGGTGTGTTTGGTGTGAAGCAGAAGCTGATAGCAGGTCTGGCGGCATTGGTCATCTTGGCTGGTTGTGCCGTGAAAGAGGCGACCTATCATCAGATATCGCAGGAAGAAGCCAAGCGGATGATGGACACGCAGAATGTGATCATTCTGGATGTTCGCGAGCAGCACGAATATGAAGCGTCGCGCATTCCAGACGCCGTGCTGCTGCCGGTAGGCACCATTGATGAAGAAAGTGCCGCGGCGGTGATCCCGGAGAAGGATTCTGTGGTACTGGTATACTGCCGCAGCGGCAACCGCAGCAAAACGGCATCAAGCGCTTTGGCAGAGCTGGGTTATACACAAATTTACGAATTTGGCGGCATCAATACGTGGCCTTACGGAGTAATGGAAAAGCTGCCGGAGGTGACCATCACAAGTCCCTAACGGCTACGACCATATCTGCCCGACCGGCAGGGTCAAGGGCGGTAAAATAGGATTCTTCCAGAGGAATCCATTTGTCAAAGAACTGCTGGGCGTAGTCACCGTTGCGCTGAATGATCCGTCTGCGCTGTGTGTCGGCATCGACTTGCAGAAAGACGGAATAATCGTAAAGCGGAGAGAGCTGCGGATGCATACAGTAGCAGCCCTCCACAATATTCAGCGGCTTGCAGGAGGCGGCAACCGGCTCTGTCAAAGAAAAGCTGGAGCAATCGAACCGCTCATACCGGACATCCTCGCCGCGGGATAAGGGGAGCAGCACCTGCTCATAAAACCGCTCGTGGTCGATGTTTTCTCCGGGCTGAGCGTAGCGCTCCGGTGTGCGCTGCTCGCCGCGCAGGAAGAAATCGTCCATATGGAATACGTTGCAATCATAGATTTGTGCCAAAAGCGCGGATAATGTGGTTTTTCCAGTGGCGCTGTTGCCGTCGACGGCAAGGATCACCGGCGCTTTTTCTGCCATTAAATGGTCGATTGCGGCCAGCAGCGGCAGCCAGGTTGCGTGCTGCTGCGCCAGTACCCGATAGGCGGGGGCGTAGTGCTCGCGGAACACATCAGAATGATGGACAGCCGGATACCCTTGCGCGCGCCACAGTTCGATTTCGGCGGACAAAGCGGCTGGGGAGAAGGGGAGAAGCCCTTCCTGCGCCAGCTGCATCGCGATGTGCAGGCGCGGCTCCAAGTCGATCACAGTTCCGGAAGACTTTGTGGCGGAAAGAGCGAAAAGCGTTGAAAACGTTTTGGGAGAGATGCGCAATTCCGATAAATAGCGAAGATTTACACGGCAAAAGTTGCCGTCCAGTGGTTCCAACATAGGAGAATCGGACGGGCGGCAAGTTGCCATTTCGCGCACCAAATACGCCTCGGCGGCCTCCGGTGAGTCGATGAGATGCTCACAACCAAAGGTGCTTTGGTGCAGGAATTTCAGCAGATCGCGGGGCTGGAGCGCGGGATATAATTGAACTTGTTGAAGAATACGCTGTTGGGTCGTGCAACGCATAGGACACCTTCTTTGATAATCGTTGCTCCTATTATACAGAATTGTTTGCGCGCTGACAACAAGCAGATGCGCTTTGGCGCAGTTTATCGGTAACGGAGGGATGAAATGCCATTTGAGATCATCAGAAACGACATTACCAATATGCAGGTGGATGCCATCGTCAACACCGCCAATCCTCGGCCGGTGGTCGGTTCCGGCTGCGATACCGGGATCCACGAGAAGGCAGGTCCGCGGCTGCTGGAGGCGCGAAAAGCCATCGGCGATATTCGGTTTGGACAATGTGCCATCACACCCGGCTTTGATCTTGCGGCAAAATATGTGATCCACGCTGTGGGACCCGTTTGGCTGGGTGGCACACACGGTGAGGAAAATCTGCTGCGCAGCTGCTATGAAAATGCGCTGCAGCTGGCATTGGAAAACGGGTGCGAGTCCATCGCGTTTCCTCTGCTTTCCGCCGGTAACTACGGCTTTCCCAAGGATCGGGCGCTGCAGATCGCGCTGAATGCCTTCAGCGGATTCTTGATGCAGCACGAGATGCAGATCTATCTTGTCGTGTTCAACAAGGAAGTGTTCCGGCTGTCGGAAAAGCTGTTCCATTCTGTTTCCAGCTACATCGATGAAAACTACATCGCCGCCAAGGAGGAGGCGGAATACGGAGAAGAGCGGCGCCGTATTTTCCGTGCTGCCCGCCGCGCAAGGGCGGAAAGCGAAATGCTTTGCGAGGCAACAATTGCCCCAGAATTCAATGACACTTTGCCGTGTCCCGGCGCGGATTTTTCTGTAAGCGCAAGGCCGCGGCCGTCAATGGCGAAGGCATCATCGCCAAAGGACGATTTGACGGAGCTGCTGAAGAAAACCGATGCAGGCTTTAGTGAAACACTGCTGAAGCTGATCGATCAAAGCGGAAAAAAGGATTCTCAAATCTACACGCGCGCCAATCTGACACGCCAGCATTTCTCAAAGATCCGCAACAACCCCAATTATAAGCCCACCAAGGCCACCGCGTTGGCGCTGGCTATCGCGCTGGAGTTGGATCTGGAGCAGACAAAGGATCTGATCGGTCGGGCAGGTTATGCGCTGACAGACAGCAGTAAGTTTGATGTGATCATCAAGTATTTCATTGAACACGGCATTTACGATGTGATGAGCATCAATGTGATTCTGTACGACTTCGATCAAGCCACGCTGGGTGCGTAAAATGTCGCCTGACAGTTGACCAAATCAATATCAATACCTCCTATAATGTGATCGTAAGGTAAACAACGACAAATTATAGGAGGTATTTACAATGAAGAAGAATTTGACGGAAATGGTATTCATCCTCGATCGCAGCGGCTCTATGGGTGGTCTGGAGTCCGACACTGTGGGCGGCTTCAACGCAATGATCGAGAAGCAGAAGCGCACGGCAGGCGAGGCACTGGTGTCCACCGTGCTGTTCAACACACACAACACGGTACTGCATGACCGCGTGGATGTGCAGCAGATCCGTCCTATGACGCAGGGTGATTACTGCGTCGGCGGCTGCACTGCGCTGCTGGATGCAGTGGGCGATGCGATCCATCATATCGGCAATGTTCACAAGTATGCCCGTCCGGAGGATGTCCCCGAGAAGACGGTGTTTGTGATCACTACAGACGGTATGGAGAACGCCAGCCACCGCTACAGCTACGAGCAGATCCGCCGCAAGATCGAGCGGCAGAAGAGCAAGTACGGCTGGGAGTTCATCTTCCTTGGCGCCAACATCGATGCGGTGCAGGAAGCTGCCCGTTTCGGCATCGAGGCAGATCGTGCCGCCAACTATCACTGTGATCGCAAGGGCACTGCCATCATCTATGAGGGCATCAGTGAGGCGGTGAGTGCTGTGCGCTGCAGCCGTCCGATGTCGGCAAGCTGGAAAGCGAAGATCGATGAAGACTACGAGAAGAGAGGAAAGTAATGATGTTTGGAGCAATTCTGGGCGATATCATTGGCAGCCCCTATGAGTTTGACTGCGGCAACAAGTCCAAGGAGTTTCCGTTGTTTATCAGCAAGTGCGAATACACAGACGATACCGTGATGACCATCGCGGTTGCAGATGCGCTGATGACCGTGCAGAGCGATGACAGCGATGATGCGATCCGCGCCAAACTGGTGGAACGGATGCAGCATTGGGGTAAGACCGATCCCGACGCCGGCTACGGCTCCCGTTTCTACTGGTGGATCAAAGAAAAAGATCCCCAGCCCTACAACAGCTTTGGAAACGGCTCGGCTATGCGTGTGTCCTCTGTTGCGTGGTTGTATGACGATCTGGACACCGTGCGGAAAATGGCACGGCTCAGTGCGGATGTGACCCACAACCATCCTGAGGGCATCAAGGGTGCGGAATCGGTGGCGGCGGCGATTTTTATGGCGCGTACGGGCAGCAGTAAGGAAGAGATCAAGGCGTACATCTGCAGCGAATTTGGCTATGACCTGAGCCGCACCTGCGATGAGATCCGCCCTGATTACCACCACGTGGAGAGCTGCCAGCAGACAGTGCCGGAAGCTATCACCGCATTTCTGGAAGGTGAAAGCTTTGAGGATGTGATCCGCACGGCGGTATCTCTTGGCGGCGATTGCGATACGCTGACCGCTATTGCCGGTTCCATTGCAGAGGGGTTTTACGGCGTGCCGGATGAGCTGAAAGTGGAGTGCATCAAGCGCCTGCCGGAGGATCTCTTGGAAGTTGTAGAAAGGTTTTTGAATCGATAAAATGTGCAGCAGCCATAGTAGAGATACACTATGGCTGCTGTTGTATATAAGCTAAAGAAATGGTATACTCAAAATAATCTGAAAGATGAGCAGGTGAGAATAGGTGCCGTATCAGTTGAAAGAGAGTAAGGTTGCCACTAACGGAACAGTCCTGGACTATATCGCCTTCGGCAAGGGGGAGAAGCCGCTGGTGATGCTGCAGGGACTGAACACACGGGGGATCAGGGGTGCGGGATTTGGACTGGCCTATATGTATCGTATTTTTGCAAAAGATTACAGGGTATACCTCTTTGATCGCCGCCCGGACATTTGGGAAGGGATAACTGTCAGAGATTTTGCGGCAGATGTGGCAGGGGCGATGGATTCGCTGGGCATTTCCAACGCGGATATCCTTGGTGTTTCGCAAGGTGGAATGATTGGTCAATATCTTGCGATTGACAGACCGGAGCTTGTGAAGAAGATAGTGCTTGCTGTGACGCTTTCGAAAAATAATGATGCCGTTGTGGATGCAATAAGTGTGTGGACACAGATGGCGCAAAGCGGCAATATGAGGGCGCTTGTGGCAGATATGGCAGAAAGAATGTTTTCTGCAGACTATGTGAGAAAACATAAGCTATTTATGCCGCTGCTGACGCTTCTGCAAAAACCAAAAGATATCCAGCGGTTTGTTACTCTTGCCAAATCGTGTCTAACTTGTGACACCTACGACATACTGGATTCTATTCAGTGTCCGGTATTAGTGATCGGCGGAAAACAGGACAAAGTAGTTGGTGGCAACGCATCCAAATTGATTGCGGAGAAGCTGGGATGCAACATATATATGTATGACGATTTAGGACACGCAGCCTATGAAGAAGCGAAAGATTTCAATAAGCGGGTGTATGACTTTTTCAAGGGTGCGTAAAAAAAGAAACCGACCTGCAGAATCTGCAGGTCGGTTATGTTTTAAGTATGAATCGTTCAGATGGTAGCCTTGATCTTGGCGGCGATCTGATCAGCGGTCAGACCGTACTCGCGCAGAACCTCGGTAGCCTTACCGGACTGACCGAACACATCGTTGATGCCGATCTTGGTGAACTTGCAGCAGACCTTGCCCATCAGGACATCGGCCACAGCATCACCCAGACCACCGATCACACTGTGCTCTTCCACAGTGATCACGTTGCCGCACTGCTGTGCGTACTTGGTCACGCACTCAGCGTCGATGGGCTTGATGGTGTGCATATTGATCACGGAGATCTCAATGCCTTCAGCGGAGAGCAGCTTAGCAGCTTCCAGAGCCTCAGCGACCATCAGACCGCAGGCGAACACTGCGGCATCCTTGCCCTCGCGCAGCACGATAGCCTTGCCGATCTCGAAGGGATGATCCTCTTCGAAGATGGGGGAAGCCAGACGGGACAGACGCATATAGGCGGGACCTTCCATCTCGGCGACGGCGAAGACAGCCTTGCGGGTCTCGTTGCCGTCAGCGGGAACGACGATGGTCATACCGGGGATCATACGCATCAGACCGATATCTTCGATGGCCTGATGGCTGCCGCCATCCTCACCAACGGAAACGCCTGCGTGAGAGCAGCAGACCTTCACGTTGAACTTGGGATAAGCGATGGAGTTGCGGATCTGCTCATAAGCGCGGCCTGCACCGAAGATGGCGAAGGTGGAGCAGAAGGGGATCAGGCCCATGGTGGACAGACCTGCGCTGATGTTGGTCATATTGGCCTCAGCGATGCCGCAGTCGAAGAAACGCTCGGGATAAGCGCCCTTGAAGAGCTTGGTCATGGTAGCACCGGCCAGGTCAGCATCCAGAACGACGACCTTTTCGTTGGCAGCGCCCAGTTCAACCAGAGCCTTGCCGTACGCTTCACGGGTTGCAATCTTTTCACTCATGATCTCAATCCTCCAATTCCTTCAGGGCCTGTGCGCGCTGCTCGGCATTGGGAGCCTTGCCGTGCCAGCCGGCCTGGTTTTCCATAAAGGACACGCCCTTGCCCTTGACCGTGTGGGCCAGGATGCACTTGGGCTTGCCCTCGGCGGTCTTGGCGCTGAAAGCAGCGTCAATGGCTTCCAGATCGTGACCGTCAGCCAGCTCGATCAGCTCGAAGCCGAAAGCCCTGATCTTGGCGGCCAGATCGCCCAGAGACATAACTTCGTCGTTGCTGCCGTCGATCTGCAGACCGTTGTTGTCGATGATGACGGTCAGGTTATCCAGCTTGAAGTGAGCGGCAGACATCAGTGCCTCCCAGATCTGACCTTCCTGGCACTCGCCATCGCCCAGAATGGTGTAAACATTGATATCCTTCTTCTGCAGCTTGGCGCCCAGAGCCATACCGACTGCGATGGAGCAGCCCTGACCCAGAGAACCGGTAGAAGCATCGATGCCGGGGACCTTCTTGCAGTCGGGGTGACCCTGCAGGATGCTGTGCAGCTGGCGGAAATTCTCAAACTCATCGCGGGAGAAGAAGCCCATCTCAGCCAGAACGGCATAGTAGCAGGGAGCACAGTGACCCTTGCTCAGCACAAAGCGATCGCGATCGGGATTCTTGGGATCCTTGGGATCGATACGCATATGGTTGACGAACAGACAGGTCATCAGATCGGTCATGGACAGAGAGCCACCGGGATGGCCGCTGCTAGCGTTGGCGGTCATATTGATGATATCTCTGCGCACTTGTTTGCAAACTTTGGAAAGCTCTGCAGTGTTCATGAGAAACCTCCATTTCAAAAAAATAGCTATTGTAAGAATAATCCTTTTATTGTCTAAAGTCAAGGAATAAACGGCAGAAAAGTGAATTAATTAACAATGGTAGGGAAGAGGGAAGAGAGGTAAAAGAGAAGAGGAGGCAATCAAGCCTCCTCTTCGTTGTCTTCTTTGATTTTTCCCCTCATTTTAACACGTGACAAGGGGTTTGCCTTTGCAGCAACACGCAGAGAATCGTTGTCCACATGGGTGTAAATTTCTGTGGTATTAAGATGCTCGTGGCCCAAAACTTCCTGCACAGCTTTCACGTCGACGCCGTTTTGCAGCATCAGTGTGGCGGCTGTATGGCGCAGCTTGTGGGACGAATACTGTGTGCTGTCCAATCCGGCCTGCGACAGATGCTTTTTCACCAGTGCGTGTACCATAGAGCGGCTGATGCGTTTATTCTGTCCGGAGAGGAACAGCGCATCCTGATCGCGGCCGCTGATGGGTCTGCGCACCGCCAGATACTGCTTCAGCGCATCCTGGCAGGCTTGGTTCAAATAGACGATACGCACTTTGTTGCCCTTACCGAGAATGCGAAGGGCATCTTCTTGGATATCGTTGCGATTTAAGCCAATTAACTCAGAAATACGCAGGCCACAGTTCAAAAAAAGTGTCAAAATACAGTAATCCCGCTCGCGATTGGCACCGTCAACAGCATCCAGCAGGGAAATGCTCTCGTTCAAAGTGAGATACCGCGGCAGCGTCTTTTTCAGCTTGGGCGAATCGATATCTTTGCACGGATTGTTCTCTAAAAGGTGAACTTTGTTGCATAAATAGTTAAAAAACGACCGAATTGTTGCTAATTTTCGCGCTCTCGACGCGGTAGACAGACCTTTGTTAGAATTTTCACTATTATGATGCAGCACGCGATCACGGCTCAAATAGGTCATATAGCCGTAAATATCGGTCAGCGTAATGTCCTTGATAAAAGGCAGGTCGATGTCAATAATGCTAATCTCGTCAAATGGAACATCACGCAGACTGCGATCACGCAGCTGCTTTAAATAGCGGAAAAAGTTCCGCAGATCCAGATAGTATTCGTCGACCGTTTTCTGTGAGTGCGCTTTAATGGTCTCATGGTAGGACAGAAAGTCGATCAGGATCTTGGGGGAATCAGAACGGTAATCAATTGCCATCAGTTTGTGCGCCGGAAAGAACGGCACAGCACAACGCGTGCAGATAACAGATTTAACTGCGTTGCAGTAAAAAACGCTAAAAACGCTCAATGTGCTCAGAAGAGGTCAAAATGGGCTTTAACCGCCCAAAAGGCAATTTTGCCTCCTCTCAATTGAACAAAATTTTTATTTTGTTCAATCGTTACTATCTTTCCAGCTCCTCCTTCCGTTCGAGGTCAATAAAATTATAGCACATAACAGCGAACGCTGGCAATGACGATTAAACAAAATGATGCGTGGTTTTGTTAGGCTCCGAAGCGCCGGATATGTTTATCAGCCATTTCGTGGTGTCCTTCTGACTGGCTGCGGCAAGTTTTGATAAAATAAGCCGTGGCGGCTGCAATGCCACACCAACATTCCTCCGGCAATTCGCGGTAAACGGAGCTGCAGATCCCACTCCGGATACAGCTTACGCAAAATCAGCGTGTCGCTGCTGATAATGGCTGCAAATGTGATGTAGTGATCCCGTGTCATTTCGTGGCTGGATGAAACATAGTACTCCTCCCCTGCCAATTCCACAGATAACGGCTCATCAGCCTTCTTCAAAAGTGTTTCCTGCAGGACTTTTCCGCAACAATAAACGGAGGTTTTGGCGGCAGAAGTGACCAAATTGCCGCAATTTTCGCACAAATAGAACTTAATTCTGCGCATATTTCCGGATATTTGGTCATTTTTCTGCACTTCCCCGGAAAATAATGCCGTACAGTCGATGCCAAGCACCTCGGAAAGTGCCGGAAACAGCGAAACCTCCGGACAGCCGTTGCCGCATTCCCATTTGGAGACGGTTTTACTGCTGATATGCAGTTTTTGTGCCAATTGTTCCTGCGTCAGCTCCATATCTGTGCGCAATTGGCGGATCAGCGCGCCGATTTTTTGTTGATCCATTTGTATCACCTCGTATCCAATCTACCATAAATAAGCGGAAATAAACAACCTACGCAGCGTAGAAAAGCCTCACCGGAGGACCCGATGAGGCTTTTGATCAGCACTTTCCTCTTACCATCAGCTGCAGAGCCTGCGCCACATTCTGCACCGGCAGCAGCTCCAGATTGGGCAAGGGTTTGATGTCCTTGGATTTGTTGGCGGGGATCATACACTGGGTGAAACCGAGGCGCTGCACCTCGGACAGACGCTGCTCCAGATGGCTGATGCTGCGGATCTCGCCGGACAGACCCACCTCACCGATGGCGGCCATATTGCCGGGTACCGGCTTGTCCAGATAGCTGGATGCAATGGCGACGATAGCGGCAAGGTCGGCGGCGGGCTCGTCCAGAGTCAGGCCGCCAATGATGTTGAGATAGGCATCGCACTGTGACAGCTTCAGATTACCGCGCTTTTCCAGCACAGCCAGCAGCATTGCGGCGCGATGATAGTCGAATCCGTTGCTGGTTCTGCGGGGATTGGAGCCACCGGTAGGTGCGATCAGCGCCTGCACCTCTGCCAAAACGGGTCTTGCACCCTCCATTACGCAGGTAACGCAGGTGCCGGGAGCGTCCTCCGGCCTGCCGGAAAGCAGCATTTCGGAGGGATTTTCCACCTCTTTCAAGCCGCGATCCATCATTTCAAAGACGCCGATCTCGTTGGTTGCGCCAAAACGGTTCTTGGCGGCGCGCAGGATGCGGTATGTCATATGCTGGTCGCCTTCGAAGTACAGCACGCAGTCCACCATATGCTCCAGCACCTTGGGGCCTGCGATCGAACCCTCCTTATTCACGTGGCCGATGACAAAAACGGTGACTCCCTGCCCTTTTGCCAGCTGCATCAACGACATAGTGCAATCCTTCACCTGCCCCACGCCACCGGCGGGAGAGTCCAGCTCCTCGTTATAAAGTGTCTGGATGGAGTCGATGATCAGCACGTCGGGCTTCTCGCGATCCACACATTCCAGAATATTGCCAAGGCAGGTCTCGCTCAGCACATACAGCTGGGAGCTATCCACCTCAAGGCGCTGTGCGCGCAGCTTCAGCTGATGTGCCGATTCCTCGCCGGACACATACAGAACCTTGGCGAACTTACCAAGCTGCTTGCAGATCTGCAGCATCAGCGTGGATTTGCCGATTCCGGGCGCACCGCCCACCAGCACCAGCGAGCCTTTTACGGCGCCGCCGCCCAAAACGCGGTCCAATTCGCCCATTCCGGTGGGAAAACGGATTTCATCGGAGGTGTCAATATCTGTAATGGGACAAGCCTTTACAGCATTACGAATAGCAGACTTTTTGGCGGACTTTCCCGCCTTTTCCACCTGCTCAACGATGGTGTTCCACGCACCGCAGGCGCTGCACTGTCCCGACCACTTGGGGGTCTCGTTACCGCACTCGCTGCAGAAATATACGGTTTTATTTTTCATAGGATCCCTCTTTTGTTTGGTATTGGAGATAGCCTGCAGCAATGGCTGCGGCTAATTGTTTCTGATAAGGCGCGCTTCCCAGCTGCGCGGCTTCCTTGGGATTGGATAAAAACCCGCATTCCACCAAGGCGGCGGGATGCCGGATCTCTTTCATCAGATAGACGCCGGAGTCAATGGGCTTGAATGCGCGGTCTTTCGTGTTGATCGATTGGTTCAGTATCTGCTGAATGGCTGCGGCAAGTGAATCGGCGCTTGGTACGCTGTTGTAAAACACTTGTGCGCCGCGCACCTCCGGATGACCGGGCAGCATATTTTGATGAATGCTGATCACCACAGCGCTGTCGGCGCTGTTGATAAGATCCACACGGTTATGCAGATCGCTGACCTTCTGCTGACGGATAGACGATGCATCCGGCGACGACAGATCCGACTCATCGGTGCGGGTCATTACCGGTTCCTCGCCTAAAAACAGCATGAGCAGAGCCAATCTCCGCGTGATCTGGAGATTGATATGGCTCTCCGCGCTGCCGTCAGCCGCCACCGCGCCGCCATCCATGCCGCCGTGTCCGGCATCGAGAATAACGGACGGCTGCGTCAGCACGGAAGACGAAAAAACAGCGGTATCCGGTACGGTCAGGAGCGCCAAAAAGCACAAAAAGCAGGTCAATAACAGTACCGTGGCAGCAAACCAGCGGCTGTGTAAAATAGCAGAAAACACAGCGCACACCTCCCTCCCCCACACCATATGTGGACGGCGGAAAGTATATGTGCTGATTTTATCATAT
This sequence comes from Oscillospiraceae bacterium, assembly GCA_017937195.1. Classification (GTDB taxonomy): domain Bacteria; phylum Bacillota; class Clostridia; order Oscillospirales; family Oscillospiraceae; genus Vescimonas. The sequence goes on from JAGBEA010000019.1 coordinate 40,879, forward strand.
TTGCCGCCAAAAAGAAACCCTGTTTCCATTTGTCAAAGGAATTCATAGAATGGTTTGGGTCAACCAATGACCCCATCAAAGGAGGTACGACCATTGTATATTGAAAAAACCCTTCGGACGAGGGGCTGCGATGCTGCAGGTGCCGCGTGTACCTGCGACGATCGGGAGGGCTCTCTGCCCTGCCGCTGCGCGCCGCTCGCTTTTCCGTATATCCCCGTGCAGAACAAGGATCCCCAGCGTTACGAGCAGCAGATGGCGCTGCAGCGCGGCACGCTGTTCCCCGGATTGGATCTCCCCTTCCACAAGGAAATGAAGAGCCGCTTCCCTGCCTGCAATTCTGCGCTGTCCGAGCTGATGGCGCTGGATTTTGCCATTGACGAGCTGGGATTGTATCTGGTGACACACGCTGATGATCAGGAAGTTCTGGAGCTGTACTGGAACTATATCCGTCTTGCCAAGGAAGGTCGGCGGAAATATGAGGAGATGTACGGTCCGCTGCAGCAGACCACCATTACCGAGGGTGGCTATAAATGGCTGGACGATCCGTGGCCTTGGGAACCGGGAGGTAATCGCTGATGTTTATTTATGAGAAGAAACTGCAGTATCCGGTGAAGATCGCAACACCGAACCCCAAGCTGGCAGCTGTGATCATCAGCCAGTACGGCGGCCCTGACGGCGAGCTGGGCGCCTCCCTGCGCTATCTCAGCCAGCGCTATTCTATGCCCTACGCGGAGCTGAAAGGCCTGCTGACCGATATCGGCACGGAGGAGCTGGGCCACTTGGAGATGATCGGCGCCATCGTGCATCAGCTGACCCGTAACCTCAGCGAGGAGGACATCAAGAAGTGCGGTTTTGATGCATACTTCGTGGATCATACCGCCGGCGTCTACCCTACCGCTGCCTCCGGTTTCCCGTGGAATGCCGCATCGATGGCGGTCAAAGGCGATGTGATCGCCGATCTGACCGAGGACTTAGCAGCAGATGCCACGACCGCCAAAGAACAACCACCGTTTCAGAAAGCCCGAAAACCCTTGATATGACTAGATTTTCGGCACTTTGAAGATTTTCGCAAAAATGGCATATCTGCAATCACATAAGAACAACTTGACCCCAATTTACACTAATTTTTACAAAATTTACGATAGGACAAGCTGTTTCCAAATGAATAATGAAAATTTTCATCTTAAGCAAATTACATAATATATAATGTTGACGAAATATTTTGAATCCAGATTCTGATAGTGCTTGATTCGCATAATATCCCTTATGAGAAAATCGGGGATGAAGTCGTTCCGTTGGATGTTCCATTCAAGATCCCTGACTCCTGGGAATGGGTTAGATTAGGGTTTGTTTCGACTTATGCAGAAACAAAAGAGAAGGTTAATGCACAGCAGG
>JAGBEA010000020.1 GCA_017937195.1 Oscillospiraceae bacterium
CCGCCTTTCCCAAGATGACGGGCGTGACGGTGAGAGCAACAGTATATCTAATCAGAAGGCTATCCTCTCTCAATATGCCAAAGAGCACGGATACCTTCATCCTGAATTTTTTGTAGATGACGGCATTTCCGGTACGACCTTCGACCGCCCCGACTTTCAGCGTATGCAGAGAATGGCAGAGAACGGTGAAATCGGCACCATTATCGTAAAGGACTTATCCCGCTTCGGCAGAGAAACCATAGAAATGGGCAGGCTGACACAGGTGGTATATCCTTCGCTTGGAATAACCTTTATTGCTATTCAAGAGAATGTAAATACCAATACGGGTACGGGACTTGAAATGATGCCATTCTACAATATTTTTAATGAATGGTACGCAGAGCAAACAAGTAAAAAGATAAAGGCGGTTTGGAAATCCAAAGCGGATAACGGAGAGCGTGTATCTTCTGCCGTTCCTTTCGGATATATGAAATCTCCCGATAATCCAAAACAATGGATTATTGACGAGCCTGCCGCAAAGGTAGTTCGATATATTTTTGAGTTGTGTCTTGCAGGACTTGGACCGATGAAGATCGCACGGCGTTTGGAGAGTGAGGAAATCTTCTGCCCGACCGAATACTATTATCGTATCGGCAGAAAGGCAACAAACAAGCGACCGGATAACCCGTACCGTTGGGATCAGGTAACTGTTCGGCACATTCTTGAAAACCGTCAGTACACGGGATGCACCGTCAATTTCAAAAGCACCTTTGTCAGCTTCAAAGTTAAGAAAACCATCCATCTTCCTGAAGAAGAATGGCAGATCATACCCAATACCCAAGAAGCAATTATTGATGAAGATACCTTTGAGAGAGTACAGGAACTCCGAAAACACCGCCGCCGCAATTCAGCAACTGGAAAATCAAGTATGTTTGCAGGACTTTTGTACTGTTCAGACTGCGGTTCCAAGCTATATTACTGTGCTTCTAAGAGTATTGAGGACGGCAAAGAATTTTATCGCTGTTCACAGTACAAGGAAAACAGAGGAGCTTGCACTATTCACTTTATCCGTGATTCTGTACTCAAGGAATTGGTGCTTGATACCATACGGAAGGTAGCCAAGTATGTGCAGGGATTTGAGCCGGTGTTCTTATATCTCTTTGCAAAGCAAAACACGCTCGGTAGAGAGATGAATATTCGTAATATGAAGCAAAACATCGAAAATTCCAAACGGCGCATAAAAGAACTTGATATGCTGATTGAACGCATTTATGAGGACAACGTACTCGGTAAGATTTCCGATGAACGCTTCTATCGTATGTCTGCCAATTATGAAAAAGAGCAAAAAGAACTGCTCGCCGCAGTTGAACACGATGAGCAGGCAGTCAGAAAAGCCGAACAGGAAAAGATTGATTTGAAGGTTTTCCTTGAAGCAATCCGTGAGTGTACTGACTTAAAAGAATTAACACCCACGATCGTAAACACTTTGATTAAGCGGATTGATGTTCACAACAGCGAAAAGGATGAGAATGGCATAAAACACGTTCCTATTGATATTTCTTTTACTGCGGTTGGAATTATCAATATTCCTACCGAAAAAGAACTCATTGCGGCAATGCAAGAAATGCGAGAAACACCGCTTAAATCCGCTTGAACAAAGGAAAACGGTGCAGCCCTCACGGGCTACACCGTATCCTACATAAGACTGTCCTTTAGAGTACGACTCTAATGACCTCTCTTTTTTTATGCAAATATCAGATAATACATAACCAGCGCGTTGCCGATGCCAACCAGAATGCCGGCCACCACTTGGAGGGGGGTGTGTCCTACAAACTCCTTCAGGTCCATATCGGTGATGTCCTGCTTGAACAGCTTTTCAAACTGCTCCACCATCTCGTTGATGACGATGGCCTGCTTGCCTGTCTCCTGCCGCACGCCGGTGGCGTCGTGGCAGACGATAATGGCGAGAATGGCACACACGGCGAACTCAAACGAGCCCACACCGCATTGCAGCGCCGCGAACATTGCCAGCGAGGAAACGGTGGCGGAGTGCCCGCTGGGCATACCACCGTCGCCGAACAGCCGTTCCCAATCCAGTTTTTTGTTGATGCAGGCGTTGATGATTACCTTCAGCACCTGGGCGATGAGCCACGAGGAGGTACTGGTAATCAAAAACGCATTGGAGAACAGTTCGCGCAGCCAATCCATAGCGTTCCTCACTTTGCCGTTTTTCCTATTCTATCACAGCAGCGGGGCAGTATGCAAAGAAAATCGGAGGCTTTTGCGGGAAAATTTCGATTTTTGCCCTTTCCATTGACAAACGGAGCGACTTCGTGCAAACTGTAGAAAAAGGAGGGCTTGACGATGCGAAGAAAAGATAGAGAACGGGACGCCGCGTTCGCGTGGGATGTGCTGGACAGGGCTGATTATGTGACGCTGGCGATGACCGACACGGAAGGGAAACCCTACTGCATTCCGCTGACCGTGGCGGTGGACCGGGAGTATGGCGCACTCTATTTCCACTGTGCCCGTGAGGGTTTGAAGCTGGAGCTTTTGCGGCAAAACAGCGCTGTATGCCTCTCGGCTGTGTCGGCGATGGCATCGGTGCCGCGGCAATTTTCCTTGAGCTATTCCTCTGCCGTACTGCGCGGTCACGCGCAGGAGGTGACGGACGAAGGGGAGAAGGTGAAGGCGCTGCTGCTGCTTTGCACCAAGTACGATCCCAAGGGAATGGATCGTTTCGACGGCGCGCTGGAGCAAAATCTGGACGCCACCTGCGTGGTGAAGATCCTCCCCGAGGTGCTTACGGGTAAGCAGTCGGGTAATTGAATCGTGTTACAGATCCGTCTTTTCTGTGTCGCCCTCCTGAGAGGTGGCACCGTCAAGGCGGATCAATTTTTCGGCAAACAGCGTGTAGAAGCCGGCCGTCAGCGCATACTCGGTGGCGGCGCGCAGCGCGGTGGTATCAGGCGTTCCGGAATCAGCCAGCTCCGCTGCTGTGGTGTGCAGATCCCCTGCAAAAGCGCCCAGCATCCGGTGGAACTTTTCGCAGTAGTCCAGATAGATCCGGCGCACCGTCTCCTCGTCCGCATCCGCAGGCAGCAGCTTTTGCACATCGCTGATGCTCAAAGACAGCTTCAGCGTCAAAATCATAATGAGATAGACGATGTGGACGCGGCTGTATTTCCGCTTTTCCGGCGCGGGCATAATCTTCAATCGCACATAGTTGTTGATGGTGGAGGCGGTGATGAATCCCTCTTTTTCATTGGTGGGTGCGGGGATGAAGTGGAGATACTCCTCCAGCAGCACGATCACCTGATCCATATACAGCCCGAACTTGGGGATGGACTCCCACTCCGGCAGGCGATAATCCCGGGAAAACTGCTCCCAGTGGCGCAGATCCTCGGTCAGCAAGCTTTTATCATATGCCATAAGGACACCTCTTTATCGTTGATAGGTATATTATAACAGACCACGCGGAATAACGCAACCAAAAACGGGAAAGATAAAACTTGACGAGCAATATATAATATGCTATATTAGATAAAACGATAATCATAACAAGAGGTGGCGGCTATGCGTGATAAATTGTATGTCTACGGCGACTCGCTGATGAAGGCGACGGTGCCGGATGAGAATTTTCGCTACCATTTCCGCATCGGTGAGCTGATGGAGCGGGAACCCGCCCCTGCGCTGGAGGTGGTGAACCGCGCTAAGATGGGCGCAACCATCCGCAAGGGGCAATCGCTGGTGGCACGGGATTTGGAGCAGGGGGCGCAGGGGCGCTGGGCGTTGATCGGCTACGGCGGCAACGACTGCGACTTCGATTGGAGCGCTGTGGCTGCAGCACCGGATGGGGAGCACTGTCCCAAGACGGAGCTGCCGGAATTTCTGCGCATTTTGAAAGAGACCGCCGCTGCGCTGCTGGAAAAAGGGATCCAGCCGCTGCTGATGACGCTGCCGCCCATCGATGCCGCGCGGTATCTGGATTTCATCTGCCGCCGCGGACTGGATCGCGGGAAGATCCTGCAATGGCTGGGCGATTGTCAGATGATCTACCGCTATCAGGAACTGTACTCCGACAGCGTGGCGCAGCTGGCCACAGCGGAGGGGCTGCCGCTGATCGATGTGCGGCGGGCGTTTCTCGGTGACCGTACCTGCGCCGGTTTAATCGCTGCCGACGGTATCCACCTGACGATGGACGGCTATCAGCGGCTGTATGGCACCATCGGTTCGTGGATGAAGAAAAATGTGCTGTAAAAAAGGAACCTGTTCACTGAACAGGTTCCTTTTCGTTTGTGCAGTATTTATGCCAGAGACTTGACCCACTGGCCATATTTCTCCAGATTGGCGTCGCGCTCCGCGGCGTCCTTGCCGATGGTCATCACATAGACCTTGACCTTGGGCTCGGTGCCGGAGGGGCGGATGATCACGCAGGTGCCGTCGCTGAGCTCATAGCGCAGCACGTTGGAGTCACGCAGCTCCATAGAGCCGGTTTCGCCGGTGCGGCAATCGTAGACAGTGCCGTCCTTGTAGTCCTTGCGCACGATCACCTCGGTGCCGGCGATCTCGGTGGGGGGATTCTGGCGCAGACCGCCCAGCAGGGCAGCCATCTTCTCCAGACCGTCCAGACCGGGCATCACCAGATTGTGGGTCTTCTCACCGTACCAACCGTACTTCTCGTACAGAGCCTGCAGCGCATCGTACAGCGTCATACCCTGCGCGGCGTACCACGCGGCCATCTCGGTGATGATGAGGGCGGCGGTGACGGCGTCCTTATCGCGGACGAAGTCGCCGATCAGGTAGCCGTAGGACTCCTCGTAAGCCAGGATCACCTTGCCGGCGTTGGCCTCGTCCAGATCTGCCATCTTCTCGGCCATAAACTTAAAGCCGGTGAAGGTGTCATAGCAGCTAAGGCCGTTGCTCTCTGCCACCTTGCGCGCCATCTCGGTGGTGACGATGGTCTTCAGCAGCACGGGCTTCTCGGGCAGCGTGCCGGCGCGCTTCATAGCGCCGATGAGATAGTCGGTCAGCAGCACGCCGGTCTGGTTGCCGGTGAAGGGGATGAAGCGGCCGTCCTTGCTGCGCACCATAATGCCCACGCGGTCGCTGTCGGGGTCGGTGCCGATGATGAAGTCGGCGCCGTGCTTGTTGGCCAGATCCACAGCCAGATAGAAGCCCTCGGGGTTCTCGGGGTTAGGGGATGCCACCGTGGGGAAGTTGCCGTCGATGACCATCTGCTCTTCCACGCAGTGCAGATGCTTTACACCCAGCTCACGCAGAGCCTCGGGCACCAGCTTGTGGCCGCAGCCGTGGAAGGGGGTAAACACCACCTCAAAGTTGTCGGCCACCTTGGCCATAGACTCGCGGTCGTTGATGGTGGAAACGACGTGCTTCATAAAGCGGCGGTCGGTCTCGTCGCCCAGGATCTCGATAAGACCCTTTTCTACGGCCTCGTCAAAGTCCATGGTCTTGATATCCTTGAAAATGTCGATCTTGCTCAGGCGCTCCGCCACGGCGTCGGCGTGCTGGGGAGGCAGCTGTGCGCCGTCGGACCAGTAGACCTTATAGCCGTTGTATTCCTTGGGGTTGTGGCTGGCGGTGACATTGATGCCGGCGGTGCAGCCGTACTCGCGCACGGCGAAGCTCAGCTCGGGGGTGGGGCGCAGGCTCTCGAAGAGGCGCACGTGGATGCCGTTGGCAGCGCAGACCTCGGCTGCGGCGCGGGCGAACTTATCGGAGTTGATGCGGCAGTCCATGCAGATGGCGATGCCCTTTTTCTTGGCCTCCTCGCCCTCGGCGCAGATGACCTCGGCAAAGCCCTGAGTTGCCCAGCGAATCACATAGATGTTCATCTGATGCAGACCCATCTTCATGGTGCCGCGCAGACCGGCAGTACCGAACTCCAGCGGACCGTAGAAACGGTTCTCGATCTCTTTTTCATCGCCTGCGATGCTTCTCAGCTCGTCCAGCTCCTCCTCGGTGAGAACACCGCTGTTGAGCCACTTTTCATATTCCTGCTTGTAAGACATATATGGAAACTCCTTTCAGAATGTATTAAACGAATTCATTCTTCTTCCGGCTGGGCGGAGAGAATATCCTGCGCGTCGCCCAGCAGAGAGGCGGGGACATACAGCTCCGCGCCGTAGCCGGAAAAGCCGCTGATGACCTTGCCTGCGCCGCCTTCGCGGCTGTAGTACTTGAAACAAGGGATCTGATAGGCGCTAAGCAGCGAAACGATCATATCCGCCTCTGCCAGCGAATCAATGGTGTGGTGCAGCAGCACCGCCTGCTCACGCTGACCGCTCTCGTCCAAGGGCCATGCGGGAATATCGGGGCCCAAGGCCCACTTGCTCATATCCACGAAAAACGCCTCCTATTTGTGATATTTGGTGCCCTGCTGGATCTGATACGCGCGGTAGATCTGCTCCAGCAGCATAATGCGTGCCATATGGTGGGGGAAAGTCATAGGCGACATACTGAGCTTCCAGTCCGCCTGCGCCTTCAGCGCGGCGTCCAGCCCCACACTGCCGCCGATGAGGAAGGTGACCTGCGTCTTGCCCGATACGGCAAAATCCTCCAGCCGCTGCGCCAGTGCTACGCTGGAGCAGGTCTTACCCTCAATGCACATAGCCACCAGCGCGCCGCCCTTCGGCAGCTTTTCCCGGATGGCGGCAGCCTCCGTCTCCAGTGCCTTCTGGATCTCAGCGGGGGAGGGGTTGTCCGGCAGCCGGTACTCCGGCAGCTCCAGCAGTTCCAGCTTGCAGTGGCGCTGCAGGCGCTTGCAGTACTCGGCAGCGGCCTCGATGTAGAATTTTTCCTTCAGCTTGCCGACGCACAAAATGGTTACTTTCTGCATGCCTCGCCCTCCAGTTCAAAGCAGCGGCTCAGCTCACCGCGGGGCGCCACCGTCACAAAAGTGCCCAGTTCCGCCGCACGCAGCGCACACTCCACCGTCTCCAGCGCACGCTCGGGGGTGTTGTTCTCACGACTCAGGTGCGCCAGCACGATCTGCCGCGTGCCGCGCTGCGCCATCATAACAGCAAAGCGGGCGGCATCCTCGTTGGACAGATGCCCCTGCAGGCTCAGAATGCGCTCTTTCAGGTAGTAGGGATACGGACCGCTGCGCAGCCAGTCCACATCGTGGTTGCTCTCCAGCACCAGCAGCTCCACGCCGGTGAGGGCGTCCGCTGCCTCATCGGTGACATAGCCGGTGTCGGTGAGGATGCCGATGCTGCCGTCGGGGCAGTCGACACGGTAATCCACACTCTCGCGGGAGTCGTGGGAGGTGGGGAACACAGTGACGCGGCACGCGCCAACGGCGAAGGTGCCGCTGCGCTCCACCACGCGCAGCTGCCGCTCAATACCGGCAAGGCGGTAGCACAGCTGTGAGGCGGTGCCGCGGCTTGCGTACAGCGGTGTGGCGTGGTGCTTGATCAGTGTGGCCAAAGCGCAGGTGTGATCGGAATGCTCGTGGGTCAGCAGGATGGCGGAAATGTCCTCAATCCTCAGCCCCAGCTGCGCCAAGGAGGTCTTGATACGGCGCGCCGAGATGCCGGCATCCACCAGAATGTGAGTGCCGCCGCCGGAGATCAGCAGGCAGTTTCCCTCCGACCCACTGGCCAGTGTATGTAAAGTCATCAATGGGTATTCCTCTTTTTTCTTCATAGAGAATCAGCGTTCGCGAGGGGGGAGCCAAGCGAACGCTGAAAAGTGGTGTGTTTATCCGATGTTTTCCATGCCCATTTCCTCGTCGGGCACGTCGATGACGCTGATATCCGCGCCAACAGCACGCAGTTTGCCCACCAGATCCTCATAGCCGCGCTCGATGTAGACCACGTGGCTGATCTCGGTAGTGCCGTGTGCGGCAAGGGCAGCCACCACCATGGCGGCGCCGGCGCGCAGATCGCAAGCCTGCACGGGAGCGCCCTCAAAGTGATCCACACCCTCGATGACGGCCACGCGGCCGTCCACCTGGATCTTGGCGCCCAGACGCTTCAGCTCATCCACATAGCGGAAACGGTTATTCCACACTGCCTCGGTCACCATGCTGGTGCCCTCAGCCAGCGCCATCACAGCGGCGATCTGGGGCTGCATATCGGTGGGGAAGCCGGGATAGGGCTGGGTCTTGACATTGGCGCGCTTCAGCGGACCGCTGCGGCGAACCAGCAGAGTGTCGTCGATCTCCTCCACATAGACGCCCATCTCCATCAGCTTGGCGGAGATGCACTCCATGTGCTTGGGAATGATGTTCTTAATGAGCAGCTGACCGCCGGTAGCGGCAACAGCCGTCATATAGGTGCCGGCCTCGATCTGGTCGGGGATGATGCAGTAGGTGCCGCCGTTAAGGCGCTCCACGCCGCGGATCTTGATGGAATCCGTGCCGGCGCCCTTGATGTCAGCGCCCATGGAGTTGAGGAAGTTGGCCAGATCCACGATGTGGGGCTCCTTGGCCGCATTCTCGATCACGGTGGTGCCTTCTGCCAGTACCGCCGCCATCATCACGTTCATGGTAGCGCCTACGCTGACCACGTCCATATACACCGGTGCGCCCACCAGACGGCCGCCCTTTGCCACCGCGTGGACAAAGTTGCCCTCGCTGACCTCGGCGCCCAGCGCCTTGAAGCCCTTGACATGCTGGTCAATGGGACGCACGCCGAAGTTGCAGCCGCCGGGCATGGCGACAGATGCCTCGCCAAAGCGACCCAGCAGCGCGCCGATCAGGTAGTAGGACGCGCGGATCTTGCGCACCAGATCCAAAGACGGCTTGGTGGAATGGATGTGACGGCTGTCGATCTCCACCGCGTGCTGATTCAAAACGCGCACGTGTGCGCCCAGCTCATCCAAAATGGAGAACAGCAGCGTCACGTCGCTGATCTGGGGAATATTCTCAATGCGGCACACACCGTCTACCATCAATGCGGCAGGGATGATAGCCACAGCGGCATTCTTTGCACCGCTGATGGTGATCTCACCGAACAGCGGATGACCGCCATTTACGATATACTGATTCAAAACTGGCACCCTCTCTTAGGTATAAGTATCGCTGGGAGTAGCATACCCCAGCACGGGAAGCTTCATACGGACACAGCAGGGAAAACGGCGCGGAAAAACTCCGGACAAGCATCAGGGCAGATCCGGAAAAGCGGCGCATCCCGCCGGAGCAGGAAGCATAATTTCTATTCATACACATTCAGTATACCATAAATTTTCGGAAAAGCAATTATTTCACCGCGATTTCTTTTGGAAAATACGAATTTTGTCGAAATCGCAATACCGCACTCTTAAGCGGCGGAAAAGCTGAATATCCCCGACAAGAAAAAATAAATATTTGACTTTAGGTAAAATATACTTGACATTGTGTAAGGCGGGTGGTATAGTGATGCCAGAACAAAAAGGAGGAACCGACTATGAATGAATCCATCTCCTATTATGCCGGCTTTGCGGTGGGTCTGTTGGTCGTGATGATCTTGTGCATCGCATTGAAGCGCCGCGCCCTGCGCAGCGGCAAAACCCCCGGAGAATACGACGAGCGGCAGCTGGCGCAGCGGGGCATTGCCTTTCAGCGGGCGTATGTGACGCTGTTGGTGCTGCTGTTGGGCAACGGTATCCTTACCGGTGTGCTGGATCGTCCGTGGGCACAGCCCGGTGTGGAGGCGTTTTTGTTGGCGCTGACATCGGTGGCGGTGTTTGTGGTGGAATGTGTCCGCCGCGACGCCTATTTCACTGTGGCGCAGACGCCCAAACGCTATCTGTGGATCATCGGCGCGGTGGTGGCTTGTCAAATCCCTGCCACGGTGCTGCACGCGGTGGAGGGTACCTTTGTGGAGGAGGGGCTTTTGACCATCGATGTGTTGGCGCCTGCAGTGATGGTGCTGTTTGCCATCGTGCTGGCGGTGCTGTTGGTGAAGCAGCGGAGTGACAAGGCGGAGGACGAGGAATGAAGAATCTGAAGCTGAAAGCGGCGCGTGCTGCCAAGGATTGGTCGCAGCAGCAGCTGGCGGAGGCGGTAGGCGTCAGCCGCCAGACCATCAACGCCATTGAAAAGGGGGATTATAACCCCACTATCCGTCTTTGCATCGCCATCTGCCGCGTACTGGGCTGTACGCTGGATGAGCTGTTCTGGACAGAGGAGGAGTAAAACCATGAGTTTGATTGTAAAGGATCTGAGCAAGCGATATGGGAACAAGGTCGTGGTGGACCGTCTCAGCTTTTCTATGGAAAAGCCGGGTGTCTATGCGCTGCTGGGCACGAACGGTGCCGGCAAGACTACCAGTATCCGCATGATGCTGGGTATGCTCTCCCGCGATGGCGGCGAGGTGCTGTGGAACGGCGCGCCGCTGGATACGGCTACCTGCAATGTGGGCTATCTTGCCGAGGAGCGGGGACTGTATCCCAAATATGAGCTGATGGATCAGCTGCTGTACTTCGCCGCGCTGCGGGGTGTGGAGAAGGAGGAAGCCAAGCGCCGCATCCGCTATTGGGCGCAGCGGCTGGAGGTGGAGGAGTATCTCTATCCCCAAAGCGCCAAGCCTGCGCCGGAGGCCGCGCTGCTGGGACAGCGCCGCCCAAGACCTGCGCGCCGCGTAAAAGCGCAAAAGCCCAAGAAGGCGGATCAGCTGTCCAAGGGCAATCAGCAGAAGATCCAGCTGATCACGGCGTTGATCTCCGATCCCGAGCTGCTGATTCTGGATGAGCCGCTGTCGGGTCTTGATCCGGTGAATACGGATCTGTTCAAGCAGATCATCCGTGAGGAGATCGCACGCGGCAAGTATCTCATCATGTCCAGTCACCAGATGGCGACGGTGGAGGAGTTCTGCACCGACATCACCATTATGGACCGCTCCCGCACCGTGCTGCAGGGACATTTGAATGACATCAAAAAGAGCCGCGGACGGGTGAATCTGTCGCTGAAGGTGGAACAGGACATCTCCGATCACATCACACGCTACGGCATTGCGATTCTCTCGGAAAAGGAGTATGAATACCGCCTGAAGGTCACGGGAGAGCAGCAGGCCAACGCGCTGCTGGGCGATCTGATCGCACAAGGTATCAGCGTCATCACCTTTGACCTGCGCGAGCCCAGTCTGCACGAGATTTTTGTGGAAACGGTGGGAGGTGAAGCGGATGAAGATGCGTGAGCAGCTATCCGGCAGCACACAGGTCTTCCGCTTCACACTGCGGCAGTTTTTCCGCAGCCGCGCCAACAATATTTCGCTGCTGGTGATGCTGCTGGCGATTTTGGCCAGTATGCCGCTGTTGACCTACATACAGGGCGGCGAAACGGCGCAGCCGGACGAGCGCGCGAAGCTGGATTGGGTGGCGGTGGATAACCGCACCGCGCTGCCGCTGTCGGCGTCGATACTGGCGCAGGAGCCTTTCTGGTCGGGGACAAAGCTGACGGACGGGCCATCGCAGCAGGCGGACGCCGTGGTCACCGTTACAGGCGGCGCGGAAGGCTATACCGTAGCGGTGACGGGACAGGGCAGTGCCTATGACCTGTCCATACTGGAAATGGATATTTGCTATTATGTGGATCAGGCGCGCACCGCCGCGTCCGGTATCACGCAGCAGCAGATGGATGTGCTGTACAGCGACTACTATGTGGGCGAAGAGCCGGAATCTTCCGCCGAGGAGCTCTGGGTGGAAACGGATGACGAGGCGATGCCGCAGGGCTTTTGGGTGCAGTACGGATATGCCATCGCCGTGATGATGCTGTGCCTGATGTCGGCCAGCTATGTGATCCGCGCCGTTGTTGAGGAGAAAGGCTCCAAGCTCGTCGAATTGCTGCTGCTGAGCGTGAAACCGCTGGCGCTGCTGATGGGTAAAATTTTGGCGGCGATGGTATACGTGTTTGGTATGCTGCTGATGATGGTGTTGAGCTGGGTCGGCTCGCTGGCCATCGCTGCAGCCGTGTTTGGAAAGGACAGCGTTGCCCATATTACCGGCACACTGACAGAGCTTTTGTCGGTGGAACAGATGGGACTTGCACAGCTCCTGTCCATCGGTGCGGTGCTGGTAGTCTCGCTGCTGCTGGGCTACCTAACCATGAGCGTGCTGGGCGGACTCAGCGGTGCGTGCTGCAGCGGCATCGAGGATGCCGGCTCTGCCAGCAGCACTGTCACGCTGGTGACGATGGCAGGCTATCTGGGTGCGTGCGTGTTCGGCGCGATCCCCGGAAAGGGCGTAGCGCTGTTCAGCTCGCTGTGCCCTGTGCTGTCCATGTTCTGCGCACCGGTGCAGTATGTGCAGGGAAATATCTCCTTGTGGGTGCTGCTCATTTCGTGGGTGCTGCAGGCACTGGTGGTGGCGGCACTGATGCTGCTGACGGCGAAGGTCTATGCTGACCTCATCATCTACCGCGGCAGCCGCATCCGCTATAAAGAACTTTTACGCATGGTGCGCAGCGGAAAGGAGGCGGCGTAATGAAGAACTTTAACGGCTTTGGCCGCGTATTCTCCTTTACCTTTCTCCGTCAGGTGACGCAGAGCGGCTACAAACGCCTGACAGCGGCGGTGGCGGCGCTGTGTCTGCTGGTGCCCATCGCCGTGCTGGGCGTGATGGCGCTGCGTGCAGACAGCCATTCTGCCGCTCCGGACGATGAGGTGATGTCTGATGTGATCTATGTGCCGCTGTGCAATGCAAAAAGTGTCCGCGTGGTGGACGAAACAGCGCAGCCGCTTTCGGACTGGAACTTTTTGCAGACCCTACACGGTGAGGAATGGAATATGACCTATCACACCGCGCCGGAGCAGGACGATGCATATACGCTGGTGGTGCATCTGCAGAAAACCGGGGAGCGCTATACGGCACAGGTGAAGCTGCCGCAGGGCGTGGATTCCGCGCTGACGCAGGGGGACATCTTCGCCTATGAGGAGTTTTTGTGGATGAGCTTTCCAGTGATATTGCAGGCAAAGGCGGGCTTGAGCGCCGATCAGCTTTCAGTATTGACCGCGCCTATCACTGTTGCGGAGCGCACAGACCAGTCGGCAGACCCTGCAGACGGCGTGCGTGAGATACTGGGCATGATTCTGCCCTATGTGGGCGTAATGCTGATCTATTTTCTGGTACTGTTCTATGGACAGGGTGTTGCCAACAGCGTGATACTGGAGAAAACCAGTAAGCTGATGGACTTCTTCCTCGTGTCTGTGGAGCCGGTGGCGATGGTGTTGGGCAAGGTACTGGCTATCGCATTGAGTGGTCTTTTGCAGTTATGCATCTGGCTGATCTCGCTGCTTGGCGGCTTTGCAGGCGGTATATGGCTGTATAAAACCATCGCACCGCAGCAGGAGCTGGGCTTGATCACGTTCTTCCGGTCGCTGCGCCTGTTTGACGGAATGTTCAGCCTGCCTGCTGTTCTCTTGGCGGTGGGGATCATTCTGGGCGGTTTTTTGATCTACTGCGCCCTCAGCGGTGTGGGCGGCGCGCTGGCCGGAAAGGCGGAGGACCTGAGCAGCACCAATGTGCTGTTCTCCATGGCGCTGGTGGTCAGTTTTCTGTGCTGCCTGCTGGGCGGCAGCGGCGAGGGGATCATCTCGCAGGCACGCTGGCTGGACTTTGTGCCCTTTACCGCCATTATGGTGACGCCGGCCCGTGTGCTGCTGGGTGAAGTGAGCCTTGGCATGGGCGCGCTGACGCTGGTGATCGTACTGGTGACGGCAGTACTGCTGTGCGTGCTGGCCGGAAAGGTATACCGTATGATGTCGCTGTATAAGGGCGACCCTCCCAGTGTACAGAAGCTGTTTGTCATGCTCAAGGAGCATAAGTGAGAAAAAGACCCGTTTTCGTTGGAAAACGGGTCTTTTTTTACTGCAAAATACGGAAACTGTTGCGATGGAAATCAATGATGCCCTCTTTTTGCAGACGGCTCAGCTCGCGGCTGAGGGCGCTGCGGTTGACGCCGAGAAATTTCGCCAGTTCCTCACGGGTGTAGGGGATGGTGAAGTAGCTGCCGCCCATATCGCGCCGGCAGTCCTGTAGATACAGCAGGATACGGCGCCGCAGGCTCTGCTCCGACAGATATTGCAGCCGCCGGTGCAGCTGCCAGTACTTGTCCGCTGCCTCCTGCAGCAGGTTGTGCCGCAGCCGGATATGGAAGGGACAGCGCCTGCCGCAGTCGGTCAAAATCTCATCCAGCGGCAGAAACAGTACCTCCGCCTCCTCTGTCGCCTGCAGCGACACGGGGCTGGGCTGGTCGGTGGCCATCAGCAGATCGCCGAACACGCCGCCTGCTGTCTGCCGCGCCACCAGATGCATAGAGCCGTCGTCGTGGTACTGCACTGCATCCACGATGCCGCTGAGCACGATGCCGGCGTGGGATACCTTCTCGCCGGCGTGCCAGATGAACGCACCCTTGCCGTAGCGCCGGACGGGGGAGGCGAGGCAGGTGATGAGATGGCGGATCTCCTCCTCCGTCATACCGCGGAAGAGGGAGGTGTTTTGTAAAATCGCCACGGGAAGCTCCATATCGGCTCCTTTCTGTTGCCAAAGCAACGGAAGTATCTGCCTGCTATGATATAATATTTTCATCGAAAAAGCAACAAAGGATGGGGCAATTATGAATAAGAAAATCCTCTGGATCACCGAAACTGCTGTGATGATCGCCGTACTGGTGGCGCTGCAGGCTGTCACCAAGCCGATGGGTCAGTTTGTGACCGGCTCGTGTGTGAATATGGTGCTGGCGGTGTCGGCACTGGTTGGCGGTCTGTGGTGCGGCGTCACTGTGGCGCTGATCTCCCCGGTGATGGCGTTTGTGCTGGGCATCGCGCCCCAGATTTTGACCGTTCCTGCCATTATGGTGGGCAACACGGTGTTCGTGGTGATGCTGTATCTGCTGGCCAAGGACAGCGAGGGCAAGCCTGCGCTGAAGATCGCGGCATGGCTGCTGGCAGCGGTTGCTAAGTTTGCTACGCTCTACATTCTGGTGTCCGAGGTGATCTGCGGGTTGCTTGCCACATCCCTGATGGATGCGGGTATGCTGAAAGCGCCTATGCTCAACGCCCTGCCCGCCACTTTCTCCTGGCCTCAGCTGGTGACGGCGCTGATCGGCGGCGGTATCGCCCTGACCATCGTGCCGCTGATCCGCAAGGCAGTGAAGAAGTAACCCGAGAGAAATCACATAGAAAAGCGCGTTCCCGTTTGGGAACGCGCTTTTTCTATAACCGGATCAGTTATCAAGATAGCTGACGTGCAGCAGATGATGCTTGGTATGCTCGTCCATACTCTCCAGCAGGGAGGTGGCACCGGGGTTATACTCGGCGCGCTTGAAGGGAGCGGAGCGATCGGCCTGATACAGACCCTCGCGGCGCTGATCCTTGATGGCCTTGCGGCCGTAGGGCTGACCGGCGCCGCCCACGCAGCCGCCCACGCAGGTCATCACCTCGATGAGGTGGTACATAGCGCGGCCTTCTTCGATCTCCTTGAGGAGCTTCTGGGCGTTGATGAGACCGTGGACAACAGCGATGCGGACTTCCAGATCGCCCACCTGCAGCGTGGCCTCTCGGATGGAATCCTCACCGCGCAGGGGGGAGAACTCCAGCTCACGCAGGGTGTTCTTGGACTTATCGGGCAGGCAGTGGCGGGCAACAGCCTCAGCCACACCGCCGGTGGTACCGTAGATCATAGCGGAGCCGGAGCCCAGACCGAAGGGCAGGTCGGGAGATTCATACTCCATCTCGCCCAGCTGGATACCGCTTTCCTTGATCATATCGATGACTTCCTGGGTGGTCAGCACCAGATCCACATCGGGGTTGCCGTTTTCGTCCTTGAACTGGGGACGGGCGGCCTCCATCTTCTTGGCGGTGCAGGGCATCAGTGCAATGTGGAAGGTGGTACGGCCGTCCTCGGCGTCCTTTTCCTTGTACTTCTGCTTTACCAGAGCGCCGAACATCTCCATGGGGGACTTGCAGGTGGAGATATTGCGCAGATACTTGGGATTCTCATTCTCCAGATACTTGACCCAAGCGGGGCAGCAGGAGGTGAACATGGGGAAGGGGCCGCCGTTCTTGACACGCTGCAGGAACTCATTGGACTCCTCAATGGTGGTCAGGTCTGCACCAAAGATGGTGTCATACACCTCGTCCACGCCCATGCACTTGAGAGCGCTGACCAACTGATAGAGCACATTGGCGCCCTGACCCAGACCGAAGGCCTCACCCACGGCAACGCGGACAGCAGGTGCGATCTGCACTACCACGCGCTTGCTGGGATCGTGGATGGCGCGCCATGCAGGACCGATCTGGTTGTAGACGGTGATGGCGCCGGTGGGGCAAACGGCGGAGCACTGACCGCAGCTGATGCAGTTGGTCTCGCTGAGCTTGCGGCCAAAGGCGGGCATAACCTGCATATTGTAGCCGCGCTTGGCAAAGTCGATGATGCCCATGCCGATGCTCTCCTCGCACACGCGCACACAGTCGCCGCAGAGGATGCACTTGCTGGGATCGCGGACCACAGCGGGGCTGGAATCGTCGAACGCACCCACTTCGCGGTTGTCGGCAAAGCGGACACGGCGCACGCCGAACTGCAGAGCCAGCTCCTGCAGATGGCAGCTGCCGCTCTTTTCGCAGATGGCGCAATTGCAGTTGTGAGAAGCCAGCATCAGCTCCAGAATCATACGGCGATGCTTCAAAAGGCGCGCCGTGTTGGTGCGGATCTTCAGACCGTCACGGGGCTGCATAGAGCAGGAGGTGTCGATCTTGCCGCGCTCGTCCTCCACCACGCACATACGGCAGGCACCGTACACGGACAGATCGGAGTAGTAGCAGAAGGTGGGCATCTCAATGCCGGCCTTGCGGATGACGGACAGAACATTAGGCTCCCCGTCGAAGGGGACGCGCTGTCCGTCGATGTACATAATTCCTTTTGCCATATCCCTTACTCCTCTCTGATCGCGCCGAAGGGGCAGCTGCCCCAGCAGGCACCGCACTTGATGCACTTGGTGGTGTCGATGGTATGAGGCATACGGATCTGACCCTCAATGGCCTCCATGGGGCACTGGCGCTTGCACTTGCCGCAGCCCTTGCACAGCGTGGGATCGATCTGCAGTTCCTTCTTGCGGCCGTTGCAGTGGGGGCAGTGTTTGTCCACCACATGAGCCAGATATTCGTTGCGGAAATACTTCAGCGTGCTCTGCACGGGCTTGCAGGCGCTCTGACCCAGACCGCACAGCGCAGTCTCGGTGATGGTGGCGCTCAGCTCCTCCAGCAGATCCAAATCTTCCAGCGTGCCCTCGTTGGCAACAATGCGCTCCAGAATCTCCAGCATACGGCGGGTGCCCTCACGGCAGGGTACGCACTTGCCGCAGGACTCATTCTGGGTGAAGTGCATGAAGAAGCGCGCCACTTCCACCATGCAGGTGTCCTCGTCCATAACCACCAGACCGCCGGAGCCGATCATAGCGCCCAGCTTCTTCAAAGAGTCGAAGTCCATGGGCAGATCCAGATGCTCTTCGGTCAGGCAACCGCCGGAAGGACCGCCAATCTGCACGGCCTTGAACTTCTTGCCGTCCTTGATGCCGCCGCCGATGTCGAAGATGACCTCGCGCAGCGTGGTGCCCATAGGTACTTCGATAAGGCCGGTGTTGACCACGTTGCCGGTCAGGGCAAAGGCTTTGGTGCCGGGGCTGTTCTCCGTGCCGATGGAGCGGAACCAAGCGGCGCCCTTGCGCACGATCAGAGGTACGGCGGAGAAGGTCTCCACATTGTTCAGCACGGTGGGCTGTGCCCACAGACCGTGCTCCACAGTGCGGGGAGGCTTGACGCGGGGCATACCGCGCTTACCCTCGATGGAGGCGGTCAGCGCAGAGCCTTCGCCGCAGACGAATGCGCCTGCGCCGCGGTTGACATGCAGATGGAAGGAGAAATCGGTGCCCAGGATGTTATCACCCAGCAGACCTGCTTCCTCCGCCTTGGCGATGGCGATCTTCAGACGGGTAACAGCCAACGGATACTCGGCGCGGACATAGATGTAGCCCTCATCGCTGCCGGCGGCGCAGGCGGCGATCAGCATACCTTCGATGACGCTGTGAGGGTTGCCCTCCATGATGGAGCGGTCCATAAAAGCGCCGGGGTCTCCCTCGTCACCGTTGCAGACCACATATTTCTTGCCCTTGGGCTGCTTGCGCACGCTGTCCCACTTGCGGCCGGCAGGGAAACCGCCGCCGCCGCGGCCGCGCAGACCGCTGTCCATGATCTCACGGCAGATCTGCTCGTCGGTCATCTCGAACAGGGCCTTTTCAAAGGCGGCGTAGCCGTCCTTGGCCAGATATTCATCCATATCTTCGGCATCGGTGGTGCCGCAGTTCTCCAGCACCACACGGTGCTGCTGACGGTAGAAGGGAATGTCATTGTGCTTGGCATAGGATACGCCGTCCAGCGTGTACAGCAGACGCTCGATCACCTCGCCGCCGATGATGGTCTTTTCGATGATCTCATCGCAGTCTTCGATCTTCACATGGGTGTAGAGGTAGCCCTCCGGCTCGATCTGCAGCAGGGGACCCATCTCGCAGAAGCCGTGACAGCCGCTCTTCTTCATATTGATGGCGTGACCGGCGCACTGAGTCTCATCGTCCATCAGGTTCACCAGCACGCTGATGCCGCGCTTTTCGCACTCGGTCTTCAGATAGTCATAGATCTTCAGCGAGCCGCCGGCAATGCAGCCGGTACCGGCGCAGATCAGAACGGTACGGGTATGGGCATCGGCAGCCATCTTGGCCTGGATGCGGCGTGCGTTGAGCATTTCGCGGGTCATCTTACTCATTGGCTGCATCCTCCTTTTCCAGCTGTTTCAGCAGATCGATCATAGACTCCGGCGTCATCTTGGAGTGCACCTGGTCGTTGATGGTCACTACGGGAGCCAGACCGCAGGCACCCAGACATGCCACTGTTTCCAGCGTGAACAGACCGTTGGCGGAGGTCTTCTGCTTGCCTTCCAGATTCAGGTATTCGCGGATGGCATTGTAGATGGGCTGGGACTTACGGACATGGCAGGCCGTACCGTCGCAGACCTTGATGATGTACTTACCCTTTGCCTCCAGCGAGAAATTCTCATAGAAGGTGGCGACGCTGTACACCTTGGCAACACCGATGTGCAGCTTTTCTGCGATGCGCTCGAGAACCTCAGGGCTGAGATACTTATACTCGGCCTGAATGTCCTGCATGATGGCGATCAAGTGGTGACGCTTGGAGCCGTAGGAATCAATGATCTGATCCACACGCTCCATGGAAATCCCGTTTGACATGCTCTTCTCTCCTTGCTTTTCTGGTGTGGGACAGTTCCCACAGTAATTCCAAATTTGACCAAGTACAGTATAAAGGATTCTGTACGCAAGAGCAATAGGAAATTGTGGAAAAATTAACGATATTTTTTTGACAATCTTGCACAATATGACAAAGGACGAAAAAAGAGAGACAGCCGCGCGGCTGTCTCTCTTTTGGAAAGCGGGTTTGTTATTACTTCTGGTTGGGCATCTTCCAGCCCTCGTGGTCGGTGTGGAGCAGGTGGTGAGCCTTGCTGCTGAGGGGCGCCTTGAGGAACTCGCTGTACAGCGCCAGCACATCGGGGTTCTCGTGGGAGAAGCGGATGGCGGCGTTCTTGTCCAGACCCCACAGCACATCGCCGCGGCTCTCTGCCATTTCCTTGCCGTCGTGGATGGGCTGACCGCCGCCGCCGGCGCAGCCGCCGGGGCAGGCCATAATTTCCACGAAGTCGTATTCCACCTCGCCTGCGTCGATGGCATTCATCAGCCGGCGGGTGTTGCCCAGACCGCTGGCGACGGCCACGCGCACATCGCCTGCGCCGGGGATGGAGAAGGTGGCTTCCTTCCAGCCGTCCATACCGCGGACATTGGTGAAGGCGTCAGCATCGGGGTTGGAACCGGTGACCAGATAGTAGGCGCTGCGCAGCGCAGCATCCATCACGCCGCCGGTGGCGCCGAAGATGACGGCCGCACCGGTGCCGGTGCCCAGAGGACTGTCGAAGGGGGTCTCGGGCAGTGTGGCGGGATTGACCTGCTCGCCGCGGAACATACGCACCATCTCGCGGGTGGTCAGCACCACATCCACATCAGGATCGCCGCACACATCGTTCATTGTAGGCAGAGCAGCCTCGCTCTTCTTGGAGGTGCAGGGCATAATGGACACCACGAAGATGCGGTGGGGATCTACACCCAGCTTTTCGGCAAAGTAGCTCTTAGCCACGGCGCCGAACATCTGCTGAGGAGACTTGGCGGAGGAGAGGTTGGCGGTGTACTTGGGCATCTGACCCTTCACAAAGCGTACCCAGCCGGGGCAGCAGGAGGTGAACATAGGCCATGCATAGCGCTCCTTATGGGCGAAGCGCTCCACGAACTCGCTGCCCTCCTCCATAATGGTCAGGTCAGCGGTGAAATTGGTGTCGAACACATAGTCAAAGCCCATATGCTTCAGGCCCGTGACCATACGTTCCGCCGTTGCGAACTTGGGATCGAGGCGATAGTGCTCGGCCCAGGCAGCGCGGACAGCGGGTGCTACCTGCACCACGGTGATCTTGTTGGGATCGGCCAGCGCGTCGAACACCTTGCCGGTGTCGTCGTGCTCCTGCAAACCGCCAACGGGGCAGTGGGTGACGCACTGACCGCAGAAGGTGCAGTCGGACTCCGCCAGTGTGCGGTGACCTGCCACGCCTACGGTGGTGCGCGAGCCGGTGCCGATCAGATCCCAGATGTTCATATCCTGCACCTTGTCGCAGATCTGGATGCAGCGCATGCACTTGATGCAGCGATTTTCCAAACGCACAACGGGGGTGGAGAAATCATCGGGGGTGGGGCGCAGATCCTTGATGTAATGGTCGCCCAGCAGATTGTAGTCGTTGCACAGATCCTGCAGCGTACAGTTGCCGCTGCGGGTGCACTGGGTGCACTTGGTATCGTGCTGGCTCAGCAGCAGCCGCAGATTTACGCGGCGCGCCTCGCGGACGCGGGGGGAGTTGGTGTAGACCACCATACCCTCGGACACCACATTGTCGCAAGAGGGGACGAGGCGCTCGTAGCCCTCCACCTCCACAATGCAGATGCGGCACGCGCCGATCTCGTTGACACCCTTGAGGTAGCACAGAGTGGGGATCTCCTGATTGATGGAGCGGGCAGCCTCCAGAATGGTGGTGCCTTCCGGAACGGTGACAGTTTTACGATCGATCGTCAAAGTTACCATTTTTCAATTCGACCTCCCTTGAAGATTCCGTAACCGAAGTGGTCGCAGCGCAGGCAGCGGGATGCCTCGGTGCAGGCACCCTCCTCCGTCAGACCGCATTCGATATCCTCGAAATCGTGTTTGCGCTCGCAGGCTTCGCGCTCGGTAGTATTGATGCGTCCGTGAGGCGGACGGTTGTTCAGCTTGGGAGCGGGCACTTCCACATCCACACGGATCTCGTGGTGGAAGCCCAGATGCTCATCGATGTTGGCGGCTGCCACCTTACCGGCTGCGATGGCGCGGATGGCGGTGGCAGGACCGGTGACGCAGTCACCGCCGGCGAAGACATTGTCCATATCGCCCACGGAGGTAGCGCTGTCAGCCACGAAGGTACCGCGCTTGATGGGCACGCCGGCCTGGGTGAAGCCCTGAATCTCGATACCCTGACCGATGGCTACTACGATGATGTCGGCGGGAACGCGGACCTCATCCAGTGCTGCTTTGTTGGGACGGGGACGGCCGGCCTTGTCGGATTCGCCGATCAGCTGGGGCTGTACCCACAGAGCGGAGGCCACGCCGTTGTCGTCAGCCTCGATACGGACGGGGGCGGCCAGCGTCATCAGCTCGGCACCTTCGGCCAGTGCGCCGGAGATCTCGTCGGGCAGCGCTGTCATATCCTCGATACGGCGGCGATACACGCAGGTAACCTTGTCCGCGCCCAGCCGGATAGCGCTGCGGGTCACATCCATGGCCACATTGCCGCCGCCGATGACTACCACCTTCTTGCCGGTGAAGTCGGGCATCTTCTCGTCACCGATGGCACGCAGCATCTCGACGGCGGACATGACATTCTTACTGTCCTCGCCGGGGATACCGGTCTTCTTATCCTGATGGGCGCCGATGGCGATGTACAGACAGTCGTAGTCGCGCTGCAGCTTATCAAAGGTGATGTCGCGGCCTACGGTGATGCCGGTATGTACCTCGATGCCGGTGGAAAGAATGGAGGCGATCTCCTCATCCAGCTTCTGGCGGGGGAAACGGTAGGCGGGGATGCCGTAGCGCAGCATGCCGCCCAGCTTATCGCGCTCTTCATAGATGGTGACCTTGTGGCCCATCAAAGACAGGTAGTAGGCGCAGCTCAAACCGCTGGGACCACCGCCGATGATGGCCACCTTCTTGCCGGTGGAGGGTGCGTTTTCGGGATTGGGCACCACGCCGGCGTGATCCACCGCATAGCGCTTCAGACCGCGGATGTTGATGGCATCATCGATCATATTGCGGCGGCAGCGCGCCTCGCAGGGATGCTCGCAGATGTAGGCGCAGGCCACGGGCATGGGGTTGTCTTTGCGGATCAGGCGCACCGCGTCGGCATAGCGACCCTCGCCCACCAGTGCCATATAGCCGGGGATATCCACACCGGCGGGGCACAGCGATACGCAGGGCACGGGGTTCTGCAGTGCGGCAAGACAGCGGTGGTGCTTGACGTGCTCTTCATAGTCATCGCGGAAACCCTCCAGACCGTCTACCACCAAGCGGGCGGCATCACGGCCGATGGCGCAGTCCGCCGTGTTGACGATGGTGCGGGCGGTCTTCTCGATGATGTTGATGGTCTCCATAGTGCCGGTGCCGTCCAGCACCTGCGCCATCAGCTTGCTGAGCTGACCGAGGCCGATACGGCAGGGAACGCATTTGCCGCAGCTCTGTGCGTGGCACAGCTGCAGGAACGAAAGGTTCATATCCACCGGGCAGAGACCGGGAGGGCTGGCCGCAATACGGCGCTCCACATCACGGTACAGATTGTCTACCACAGTCTGGGCTTTGCTGGGACTCTTAATGTCAAGTCTGCTCAAGACAACTCACTCCTTCCGTCCGCGCCATAAGCGGATACAATGACACGCGGACTAATGATTAGTTTTAGGATGCCATAAAAAAATTGCGTTGTCAATCGAATGGTGAAAAGTTGTTTTTCTAATGAAAAATTCTCAAAAATGCGATAAATCATTGTTAAATAATTCTCATAACATTTTGATGGCATTTTTTTGAAAAAACGGAAAAAGTGGGCAAAAAACGGCTTGCTCTGTGTCAAATTGCCAAAATATAGACGATTAAACTGAAATTTTGTTTCGTTAAAATATTGCTTTTTCCTATGACGATAATACGAAAAATGGCGGAATGCGGGTGTTGTTCTGCTGGGAGAAGCGTTTGTTTCCAACAGAAGAACAAGAAAAAGGGTCGCCCGTCAGATGACAGACGACCCTTGATGGGGTTATTTACGCTCAGCAGAACACATAGATCACCACGAACACCAGCACAGCACACAGACCCAGACAGGCCATCAGCAGCGAGAAGGACAAACTGCCCTCCAGACGCTTGGCGGCTTCCAGAGAGGTGGCCAGATTGTCGGATACCTCCTCGAGGCTGCGCCCGTGATGGCGGGAGAGAAAGCGCACACGGCGGCTGTGGGGATGGGGGTTGACCGTTTCGCGGGTGGGGCGCAGTACCGTGCGGCGCAGCAGCAAAATCACGGCATCGGGCAGGTCGCACACGGTGCGGCAGATCAATTTGAGAAGGCGGAAGCCTTTGCGGCACAGCGGCACGTAGAGACTGTCTTCCAGACTGAGCCATGCAGGCCAGATGCTGCGGTAGGTGACGCTGTCACCCTTGCCGCGGATCAGCACGCGGGCGATGAAGAGGAAATACACCGCAAGGCCGATGCCCACGGAGATCACCACGCCTTTGAGGTTGACCCAAGCAAGATAGTGCACCTGATGGTGGAAATCGTGACCGCCGGTAAAGTCCAGCGTCAGCAGCGTCAATCGCTCGGCAAGGCTGTGGGGCAGCAGACCCAGCACCGGCAGCACGATGGCGGCGATGCACAGGGCAGCCACCGTCAGCGGCGTACCCCAGCCTTTGACGGGATGGGCAGAGGCGGCCGGCTTTTGCCAGAACAGCGCCACATACACCTTGGTCAGATACGCGGTGGTCAGACCGCCGGAGAAGAGGAACAGCCACTCCACCGCCGTGATGGCGAAGCTGCCGCTCTCGGCGATGTACTCCACGATGGACTCGTGCACCAGCGTCTTGCTGATGTAGCCGCACAGCCCGGGGATACCGGCCAGCGAACCGGCGCCAATGAGATAGATGATGTGCAGCAGCGGCTTGCCGCGGCCGAAGCCGCGGATCTCGTTGAGGTCGAGGGCGTGGGTGTTGAGATACACAACGCCTGCAAAGAGGAACAGCACCAGCTTCACCAGTGAGTGATTCATCATGTACAGCACCGTGCCGTTGGCGGCCAGCGCGTTGTGATGTCCCAGCAGGCAGATCATAGATACGCCCACCAGAATGAAACCGATCTGGGACAGAGAGGAGCAGGCGAAGATATGCTTGAGATTCACCGAGAATACGGCGATCAGCGCGCCCAGCACCATAGTGATGCAGCCGAGGATCAGCATCAGATAGCCCCAGCCGTGTTCGCCGGGCAGGATCTGGGCGGTGATCATCAGCACGCCGAAGATGCCGGCCTTGGTCAGTACGCCCGAAAGCAGTGCACTGGCAGGGGCAGGTGCCACGGGGTGCGCCTTGGGCAGCCAGATGTGCAGCGGGAACATACCCGCCTTGGCGCCGAAGCCCACCAGAATGCAGATGGCGGCAGCCCACAGTGTACTGCGGTCAGTCACCGCGGCGCAGGCGCTTTGCAGCTGCGCGATCACCAGCGTGCCGGTGAGATGCTCCAGCAGGAAAAGACCCATCAGCGTCACAAGACCGCCCAGCACCGCGATGGCGAGGTAGGTCTTGCCGGCGGAGAGTGCGCCCTCCGTCTCCTCCTGCGCCACCCATACGTACGAGCCGATGGACATCAGCTCAAAGAAGAGGAAGGTGGTGTAGAGATCGGCGGAGAGGAATACGCCTGCCGTAAAGCCCTGACACAGCAGGAAGAAGGCGTAGTAGCGCCCCAGATTGTGATGGTGCAGGAAATACTGAGGGGACAGCATCGCCGACACGAACCACATAAAGCACACGATGGTGCCGTAGATGGCGCGGAAGCCGTCCATCGTGAAGGAGAGTCCCACCAGCGGTACGCGGACGGAAGAGCCAAAGCCGGTGAAGGCGCAAAGCAGCATCACCAGCAGCGTCAAACCCGTGGACAGCACCACAAAGCCGTCACGCACCTTGCCGCTTTTAGTCGACAATAGGGGGATCAGCAGACCGGAGAGGATGGGGAACAGCACCACAAACAGCATCATACGCCCACCACCTTTCCAATGATGTCGATGAGCCACTGGGGCGCGATGCCCAGCACGATGCAGCCGGCGGCCAGCACCGCCATAGGCGCCGTCATCTTCCAGTTGGCCTCGTGGGCGCTGTCAGGCGCAGGCAGGGGATGATCGGTGCGGGGGAACCAGCCGTGCAGCACGATCTGGAACATATAGATGGCGGTCAGCAGCGCTGAGATCAGCAGCACGCCGAAGCCCAGCAGATGCAGCAGCGAGCCGCTCTCCATAGCGGCAAGACCGATGTACCACTTGCTGACAAAGCCGTTGAAGGGCGGCACACCGGTCAGCGCGCAGGCGGATACGGTGAAGCAGCCGAAGGTGACGGGCATCAGCCGTCCCAAGCCCTCCAGATCGCCCACATACTCGCGGTGTGCGTAGTGCAGTACCGAGCCGGCGGCGAAGAAGGCCAGAATCTTGATGACGGAGTGGAACAGCAGGTGCAGCCACGCCGCCAGCAGGGATTGGGCGGTCATCAGCGTGATGGCAAAGAGGATGTAGGACAGATTGGATACGGTGGAGTAAGCCAGACGGCGCTTGAAGTGCCTCTGCTTGATAGACATACAGGAGGCGTAGAGGATGGTGATAAGTGTCAGCACCATCACTGTGTGCTGTGCCCAAGTGCCCTGCAGGATCTGCGTGCCGAAGGTGTAATACACCAGACGGATGCAGGCAAAAGCGCCGGATTTCACTACCGCCACCGCGTGCAGCAGCGCCGTCACGGGGGTGGGAGCCACCGCCGCGGAGGGGAGCCACGCGTGCATGGGGAAGATAGCGGCCTTGGTGCCAAAGCCCACGAAGGACAGCACAAAGATGGTCAAAAGCAGCTGCAGATCACCGCTGAACGCGCCCATATGACCGCCCAGCACGAAGCTTTGTGCATCGTTGCTGATGAGGAACACCAAGCCGATGAAGGCCAGCGCCGCGCCGGTCATGGAGTAGGCGGCGTATTTCACACCTGCCCGGATGGCCTGCTTGGTGGCAGCCTGCATCACCAGCGGAATGGTGGACAGCGTCAGCAGCTCGTAGAAGAGGTACATGGTCATCATATTGCCGGAGAAGGCGATGCCCAGTGTGATGCCGAAGGCGGCGGTGAAGAACGCCCAGAACATATCCAGATGCTTTTCGTGGCGCATATAGTCCCATGCGTAGACCATGGTGAAGGGCCACAGTGTGGCGCTCAGCGCGGCGAAGAGGCGGGACGCCCCGTCCACGCGCAGCGTGATCACCAGCGTTTCGGTGAAGCGCAGCAGCGTGAACTCCGTGCCGTCATTGGTCAGCACCGTCAGCCACGCCAAAGCCGAGGTGGCGCAGATCAGCACGCCATAGAACCAGCGGCGGGAGGCTTCCGTGGGGAAGGGAATAAAATAGGAGATGAGTCCCACCACAAGCGGCAGGAAAATGGGAAGTGTCAGTAGTATTCCGTTCATAGCGACACCTCCTTAATAAATTGCCGATACGATGGACTGCATCACAGCAGCCACCGCGTCCGGAAACAGACCCAGAATGAGGCCGGCGAGGCTCAGAATCACCAGCGGCACGATCAGCGCCAGCGGCTCACGGATGCGCTCGGTCTTGGGTGCGTCCTCACCGGAGAAGAACGCCTGCATCACGGGGGGGAAGAGATAGCCGGCGGTCATCAGCGCTGAGAGCAGCAGCACCGCAGGCATAATGTAGCGCACCGCACCGTAGAGACTCTCCAGACCTGCCAGCGCCAAGTGCCACTTGCTGTGGAAGCCGCCAAAGGGCGGGATACCTACCAGCGACAGAGAAAGCAGCGCAAAGCAGCCGATGGTAACGGGCATCCGCCGGCCCAGACCACGGAAACGGTCCATGGTGGTCACATCGTCCAGATAGATGGCAGAGCCTGCCGTCAAAAACATACCCACCTTGGCGATGGCGTGGAACACCAGCTGCAGCAGCGCGCCCACCAAACCTGCCGGCGTCAGCACGAAAATTCCCAGCAGGATGTAGGAGATCTGGGAGATACTGGAGTAGGCAAGGCGCTTTTTCAGACCCTTCTCCGTGCAGCCCATAAAAGAGCCGAGGAACACCGTCAGCATACCCAGCGTCAGCCATGCGTACTGCACCCATGTGCCGCGGATCTGCTCCGCGCCCACAAGGAAGTAGACAGTGCGGATGATGCCGATGACGCCCACCTTGGCAATGATGCCCGACAGCAGTGCGCTGGCAGGGGCAGGTGCCACGGGATGTGCCGAGGGCAGCCAGTTGTGCAGCGGATACAGACCTGCCTTGGAGCCGAAGCCCAGCACGATGCAGAATACGGCTGCCGGCAGCACAGCGGTCAGCTCGCCGCGCAGCACACCGCCGGCGGTGAAGGTCAGCGTGCCGCAGCTGTGCTGCAGCGCCGCCATACCGAACAGCACCAGAAATGCGCCGCCGATGGAGTAGTACAGATACTTTGATGCACCCGACAGCGCCTTTTTGCTCTGGCTGTGCAGCACAAGGGGCGCGGAGAGCAGTGTCGTCATCTCATAGAAGATGTAGAGGGTCACAAGGTCGGCGGCCAGCGCCGTACCCAGCACCATCGCCTCGGTGAGGAAGAAGAAACCGTAGAAACGGGGTACATTCTCCTCATGATGGAGATATACGGTGCAGTAGGGGACTGTCAGCAGCCAGCAGACGGAGGCGAGCAGGCAGAACAGAGCGCCCAGCCCGTCCAGCTTCAGCGCGAAGGTGAGGGAGTCGGTCAGCGCAATGGCAGCCGTGCTCCATGCGCCGCCGGAGAAGGCGGCCATAGCCAGCAGCGCCACAATGACGGTCTGCACCGTCAGCAACAGCGCGGTGTGAGCCTTGGAAAAGGCATTTTTCAAAAAGAAGCACGCGATGCCCAGCAGCAGGGGCAGGAGGATGATCACAAATAACATAGCGTATCCTCCTTTCAGCGGCAAAATAGGGCGATGCCTTGCTGCAGCAGCTGCGCCAGAGGTGCCGATTGCAGACCGATCGCCATACCCAGTACCGCCAGCGCCAGGCCGGGCGCGGCGTGGCGCCACGCGGACTTGCCGTTGAAGCTGGGGCGGTTATCGTCATTGACCGGCAGCCACAGCAGCATAGCGGTGTAGAGGAAATACAGCACGTTCAGCAGCGTGGAGATCACCAGTGCGCCCAGTACCGCCCAGGTGCGCCAGCCCATACCGAAAGCGGCGGAGGCGAAGTGCAGCTTGGGGATAAAGCCGATGAACATGGGGATACCCACCATGGACAGCGCGCCCACGGTGAAAAGGAAGCCGGCGGGCTTGTTGCGGTGACCTGCGCCGCGCAGGCTGCGGAAGTCCTGATGACCGCCGCAGCTGTCCATCAGCGACGAGGAGGCAAGGAACAGCATAGGCTTGGTCAATGCGTGGGAGATGATCTGGAAGAAAACGGCGATCAGTGCAGCCTCCGTGCCCATACCAAGACCCATAAACATATAGCCGATCTGCGCAGCGGAGGAGTAGGCCACCATCGTTTTCAGGCGGCGCGAGCCCACAGCGGCAGCGCTGCAAAACACCATAGCGGCAACGCCGAAGATCAGCAGAACATTCTGCACACCGCTGGCGTGGAACACCTCCACACCCACCACGCGGTAGATGATCTTAATGAGCAGGAAAAGGTAGCCCTTGACGATAACGCCCGAGAGGATACCGGAGGTGGCCGTAGTGGCGCGGCCGTGGGCGCTGGGCAGCCAGAAATGGAAGGGGAACAGACCTGCCTTGATGGCAAGACCCACCGACATCAAGCCGATGGCAACGGTCATAGACAGCCGGTAGCTGCCGTCGCGCCACAAAAGGGCGATGGCCTCGCGCAGCTGGGGAAACAGCAGGTGACCGGTGATGGAGTAGGTGAACACCACACCCATCAGGAACAGACCCGAGCCCACCAGCGCGAAGATCATATAGCGCACCGATGCGATCAGCACGCGGCCGCCGCCGCGCACCGCCAGCAGCGCGCAGGAGGCGATGGTGCACACCTCGATGAACACATAACCGGTGAAGATATCGTTGGTGTAGCACAGTGCCATCAGCGCTGCGTGGGTCAGATCCACCATCACCCAGTAGAGGTGACGGCGCTGCTTGGCGACATCGTGTTCCACGTGGCTGGCGCCGCCCAGAATGCTCATCAGCATCACAAAGGCGAACAGCAGCGCCATCAGCGATTCAAACACACCGGCGGCCAGCTCGTTGCCCCACGGGGCGGGGAAGTGACCCATCATATAGGTGAAATCGGTGTTGTTCTGGGAGCAGTAGACCAGCACCGCCAGATTCAGCACAGAGCTGATGCTCAGCAGCGCCACGCTGACCCACTTGGAGGCGTTTTTGCTCAGCACAAAGCTGACTACCGCGCAGATCAGGGACAGAATGATGGTGAAAAAGGGGAAATTCTGCACGAAGCTCATTCACGCTCCCCCTTTCTCCAGTTGGTCATCATGATGTACAGCTTGTCGATCTCCAGCGTGCGGTACGTCTTATAGATCCGCACCGTCAGCGACAGCATCAGCGCCGTCACGCTCACCGACACCACGATACCCGTCAGCACAAGGCCAGCGGGGATGGGGTTGATGTAGTATTCCATCTCCGTCACGCCGTCCACGATGATGGGGACAGTGCGTCCGGTGATGTAGCCGCGGTCTGCCAGCAGCAGAAAAATACCGGCATCCATTACATCCAGACCGATAACTTTTTTCAGCAGATTCCGGCAGAACAGCAGCATGGAAAGGCCGATGGCAAAAAGGATCACCGCCACGGCTTCTTCATAGTTGAAGGGGAGATTGTTCAGATGATTCAGCAGTTCCTGCATCAGATCGACCCCCTTCTGAAATACATATAGAAACTATACATGGTGCAGCACACCACCAGACCCACCGCCACATTTAAGGGCATAATGAGTCCTGCGGAGAAGATGTTGCCCGGTGTACCGGTGGAGATGATGGAGGGCAGATGATTGGCGCCGGTAAAGAAAGAGTAGCTCTTGGCGGCGCAGTAGAAGCCCAGTGCGCACACTACCACCGTGCGGATGCGCCGCGCGGTAAACACGCGGCTTGCCTGCTCATCGCCCCACACCATAGCGTAGAGGATGGGGGCAGCCGCCATAATGGCGCCACCGGAGAAGCCGCCGCCGGGGGAGAGATGCCCGTTGAGCAGGATATATACGCCGAATACCAGCACGATGGGGATCACAAAACGGCTGACCACGCGGACGATATCGTCCTCGGCGTAGGAGATGACCTCGGCGCGGCGCACCTTCTTTTTCGGCTTGCGCTCCATCAGAATGGTCACCGCCGCCACAGCGGTAAACAGCACAAAGGACTCGCCCAGCGTATCGAAGGCGCGGTAGTCAAGGATCATACCGGCCACGGTGTTGACCGCACCGGTCTCCGCCGTGCCCTGCTCCACATAGCGCTCCGCCACCTCGTTGACGGTGGGTGCGTCGGGGTCGCCGTAGGCGGGGAGATTGGCGACGGTGAGGATCATCAAAAGGGAGAAGAGGATGCACAGCACCGTGCCTGCCACATTGAACACGCGGGCATAGCGGTACAGATGACGGGCGAACACCGCGTCATTGTGCTTGGGACGGTATTTTTCCGCCGGCTGGGGTTCATCCTCCACGGGGATATACAGATGGTCGGTCAGATCAAGGCCGCCGTTGTACCACAGCTCCAGCAAGCTCGGATCGTTGGCGTGATTAGGCTGTGTGTTCATCGTCGCCCCCCTCTCCGTCAAGGTGTGCATAGTGGTCGGGATCCTTATCGATCTGATGGATGCGCCGCAGCGTCAGAAAGAACAGAATACCCGTAATGCCGGCGCCCACCGCCGCCTCGGTGATGGCGAGATCGGGGGACTCCAGCAGCAGCCATACAACGGACATCAAAAGTCCGTATACGGTGTAGATGATCACCGAGCGCATCAGATTTTTGGTCAATGCGGTGGCGATGGCGCAGATCACAAGACCTGCCAGCAGGATCAGACGAAAGGCGGTGATCATTGTGCGGCCACCTCCTCATTTTCCGCCGGCAGCACCAGATGCTCGTCCAGCGTGCGGTCGGCGCGGTATTCCAGCTTGGCCAGCATATGGCTGACGAGGGGGGCGGTGCACCACTGCAGCAGCAGTACCAGTGCCAGCTTCCATACCACAGCGCTCCAGCCGAAGGCGAGGATCACGCCCAGCAGGAAAAGCAGCAGCGCCAGCGTGTCCGCCATAGCGGCGGCGTGGATGCGGTTGAGGGCGAAGTCAAAGCGCAGAAGACCGATCAGCGCCACGATCAGCGTCACCGCGCCGCCCAACATACAAACAGCACTCAAAGCAAAACGGATGTACTCACCGATCATGCTCTTTCCCCTCCCCTTGCTTTTTGTCAAACAGATTGATGTAGATGCGACACAGCAGCAGCACCGCAATAAATGACAGCACCACATACACCACGGCGATATCCACCAGATAGTCCTCGCCCAGCAGCTTTGCCAGCACGCAGATCATCACCACCACAATGGTGCTGATCAGGTTGATACCGATGATGCGGTCAACGGTCAGATGGGCGCGGATCACATAGATAAGCGACACGATGGTGCAGACTGCCAGCACCACCAGCACGCCCCAAAAGAGATATTCATAGTATTGCGTGATCAGTTCCATGTTTCGCCCTCCAGCTTCTTGAGGATCTGTACCAGCGACCAGTCGGGGATATCCTCCGCCGAGGACTTGTCAAGGCACAGCACCAAAAATTCGCCGTCCTGCTCATCCACCGTTACGGTGCCGGGTGTCAGCGTAATGGAATTGGCTAAGAATACACGGGACACTTCCTTTTTCAGCGGCACCTTCACCGGTACGATGGCAGACTCATACTCCGCGCCGGGGCGCAGGATGGTGCGCATCACCTGCCAGTTGGCCTTCAAAATCTCCCAGATCAGCACAAAGGTGTACACGATGTACAGCCCTAAACGCTTGAAAAGCCGCTTTTCGTGGCGGGGATGGTAGCCCAGCACTTTCACGCAGAAAAGATACACGATACCGGCGATGGCAATGCCCACCAGTACGATCTCCAAGGTGACGCGCCCGTTCAGCAGGATCCACAGCGCCAGCAGAAACAGAAACATGATCATCAGGTCACTTTCCTCTCATCAAAAGGGTTTATGCGCTAAAAGTACCGAAAAAACGGGGTTTGGCAAAAAAGTGCGCATATATACAATATTCTATCATGGCGAATTGTGGCAAGTCAACGCCAACAGCTGGATTTTCTTAACAAAAGCTTATCGTACGAAAAAAGCAACCGCAGACGCAACCTTCAGGCGCGTCTGCGGCAGAAAAAAGCAGGACAGAAAAGTCCTGCTTTTTCGGTATATGGCTATACAAATAAGATCCAGATCAGCTTGGAGATGATATGGCAGCCTCCGTGCGCCAGCATCGCGTAGCGCAGACCGTATTTTCTATACAGCCATCCAAACAGCAGCCCGAATCCGCTGTTGAGTACAAAGCAGCGAAAAACGATCATAGGCGTCAGCTCCATCATCGCGGCGGTGGCAGGCAGATGTTCTGCAGCGAAGAGCAGCGCGGCTATCACATTGGCAGTGACCAGAATGGCGGTGGAGGGCTTTTCGCTTTTCCTGCCAAACAGCTTGTGCAGAATAAAGGCGATGAGGGACATCATGAACAGCCGCAGCATCACTTCTTCAATGACACCGCCGTACAGAACGGACGCCAGCATAAAGATAACGGTGGGTTTGGCGATGTAGCTTTGGGCGATGGCATCGGAATAGTGGGCAAAGAACAGCAGATCGGGCAAAATGATCCCCAGACCGCCCACGACAGCGACTGCCAATGTCCACAGCAGCGGCTTTTTCTCAAAGGACGTTTCATTGTGGAAAAGGCCGGTCTTCTCGCCCAACAGGATGCCCAGTCCGCCTAAAATCACGCCGTAGCCGGCAGCCTCCGCTGCCGAAACAAGAGCCAGCGCGGTGTCATTCATACCCTGCGCCAACAGCTGCTGCTGCAGCTCCGGCGGATAACTGTCCATCACATAAAGTCCAACAAAGAAGCCGCCAACAAGACCGGCAAGAGCGAAAAACGCAAGGGTTTTCCAATAGGTGCGGATAAAGCGTTTCATTGCGATCCCTCACAATCCAAAGCTTACTTGTGCTTGTAGTGGTACATAGCGGAGGCGATGACGGGGATGGCGATCATAGCGATGAGAATACCCAGTACGATCCACGGCGTCCCGATAAAGGAGGTAAAGAGCACCAGCACACCGCCGATGGAGAAGCTGAAGCCGCCCACACGGTGGGTGTAGTTCCAGTTTTCTTCGCTGTGCAGCGTCCACGGCAGCTTGATGCCGATGGTGTAGTTGTGGCGGAACTTGGGCATATAGTTGCCGATGATCACGAACAGTACGCCGAGGAAAACAGTGACGAAAAAGGGGACAGAGGTGGTGTCCACCTTGCCCAGTGCATTGCCCAGCATCAGCACGCTCACCAGCGCGGACACCATGGGGCAGATCCACAGCATCAGTGTCAGCTGTCTGGCATCGTGGTTTTTGTGCTTGGGATCGATGGCGGTCATGGCGATACACAAAAGGTGGAGCGCGGTGACCAGCAGCGGCAGACCCACCACGGCCACCAGCTTGCTTGCCCAGTTGTCGGGCGTGCCGTCGGCGGCAAAATGGATGGCAATCTGGGCAGGCAGTTTATTCCATAGCAGCAGACCTGCCGCGATGGGCAGCAGCGTCAGCAGCGAAGTCAGAATAATAAGCTTTTTATGATTCTTCCACATATCAGTTTCCTCCTCTTAATTCCGTCAGCCAAAGCATGATTTCCTCCAGTACGGAGGCGTTCAGCTCGTAGATGATGTATTTTCCGTCCCGTCGGTCGCGGATCAGATCCGCCTCCTTCAATACCGACAGATGCCGCGAGATGGCCGCCGCCGTCATATCGAACTGATCGCCGATCTCGCCCGCTGTGCGCTGTCCGCCCTTAAGCAGGTTCAGTATCTCCCTGCGCGTGGGATCCGCCAGCGCCCGCATAGTGCTCTGGAAGCTCATCACACCGCTCCTCTCATTTAACATTTAACTTAATTGTTAAATGAATAGTACCACGAACCACAGCGATTGTCAATAGGGAGTTGTAGGGCGCGGCGACTCGGCGCGCCGCCCCTGCAAAAAAAGAGGACGCGGCTGCGTCCTCTTGGTGTATGATTATTGGTTTTTCTGCAAAAATGCTTCATAGGACTCCTGCAGCCACTGCTGCAGCTGCTGTACGCCCTCCTCATCCCACGAAAAGTCGCGGCTGACCACATCGGTGGCGGCCTCAAAGCACCACACGGTGTAGACGGATGCGTGGACGATTTTCTCTTTGAAGTCATTGGCAAAGCGGTAGCGGAAATCGCTGATGCTGCCGGTATAAACGAACGCCCGCTTGAACCACTGGGGCGTGAGCTGTGCAAACTGCGGATGCATGGTGTCCTCCTTCGTATGACGGTCTGGGCATATCTTACCACATCTGCCCCGCCCCTTGCAAGGGGAACGGCGCTGCGCGGAGAAAAGTGTTGCCTGCGCCGTGGATTTGTGATATAAAAGTAGTGAAATAAACTGGGGTCGAATGCCCCGTGAAGAAAGGTCTATATAATATGGAAAGTGCAGTGAAAAGAATCGGCGTATTGACCAGCGGCGGTGACGCCCCCGGTATGAATGCGGCCATCCGCGCCGTGGCAAGAACCGCCTCCAAGCTGGGTATCGAGTGCGTGGGTATCCGTCGCGGTTGGGCAGGTCTCATCAACGGCGATATTATGATGATGGAGCACGGATCCGTCAGCCATATCATCAACCGCGGCGGCACGATGCTCTACACCGCCCGCAGTGATGAGTTCCGCACCGAGGAAGGTCTGAAGAAGGCTGCCGCCACCTGCAAGCTGCTGGGTCTGGACGGCATCGTGGCCATCGGCGGTGACGGTACGTTCCGCGGCGCCCGTGAGCTGAGCCAGTATGGCGTGGCTGTGGTGGGCGTGCCCGGTACTATTGATAACGACATCGTCTGCACCGACTATACCATCGGCTTTGACACCGCCGCCAACACCGCTATCGACTGCATCGACCGTCTGCGCGACACCATGCAGTCCCACGAGCGCTGCTCCGTGGTGGAGGTGATGGGTCGCCACGCAGGCTATCTGGCGCTGTATGTGGGTATGGCTGTGGGTGCCACGGCTGTGCTGGTGCCGGAGGAGGAGTACGATTTCAAGAACAACGTGGCAGAGAAGATCCGCCGCGCCCGTTTGAGCGGCAAGACCAACTTTATGATCGTGGTGGCAGAGGGTGCTGCCTCCGCCGTGGATGTGGGCAAGCAGATCAATGACGAGCTGGGTCTGGATCCCCGTGTCACCATCCTCGGCCATATCCAGCGCGGCGGCGTTCCCACCGCCAAGGATCGCGTGATGGCCACCCGTATGGGCTACGAGGCGGTCTGCGCGCTGGCTGCCGGCAAGACCAACCGCGTCATCTGCTCCAACGACGATAAGATCTACGATGTGGATATCGAAGAAGGTCTGGCCATGAAGAAGACCCTGAACCCCGAGGAGTACGAGGTTATGGGCGTTATGTCCGGCATTTGATGCAAGCGATAAAAAAACGGTGTGACCATTCCGGTCACACCGTTTTTTTTATGTAAGATTACACATCGAATACGCCCATAATGACGATACCGATGACCACCAGCAGCACCATCAGATAGTGCTTGGCGGACAGCTTCTCCTTCAGGAAGATGCGGCTCCACAGCACGCTTGCCACGCAGTAGGCGGAGATGATGGGGGCGGACATAGCCAGATGCTCCTCGTCGGCGATGGCGTAGATGTAGGCGAACTGACCGGCGGTCTCGCAGATAGCGCCGATGTACTTGGGGGCTTCCATCTTCACCACCAGCTTGTCCTTCTTCACGCCCAGCACCCAGATGGCGGACACCACGCCGGAGAGCAGGAAGGTCAGCTCGTAGGCCACGTTGGCGCTGGCTTCATAGTCGCTGGTAGAGCCGGA
Organism: Oscillospiraceae bacterium; assembly: GCA_017937195.1. Classification (GTDB taxonomy): domain Bacteria; phylum Bacillota; class Clostridia; order Oscillospirales; family Oscillospiraceae; genus Vescimonas. The sequence continues at coordinate 36,426 of JAGBEA010000020.1, forward strand.
GGCGGCAACGATCTCCTCGATCTGACCCAGCACCACGCTGTCGGCAAAGGTGCCGGCGGCATCCAGCAGGCAGTAGGCGATGGGCAGTGCCAGCGCCAGCCAGCTCTTGGTGTACTTGAAGTTGCCCACTTCCTGACGTGCTGCGCGCAGCTCGTCATCCTCGCGGGCCTCCACGATGCCCAGACCGATCACACCCACGCAGACCAGAGCGATGGCGCCCAGTACCAGAGGAGGATAGGTCTCGCCGCCGGTGATGATGGCGAGGATGGCCACCAGTGCGCCGGAGGCGTTGCAGATGGGGGAGGAGATGCTCAGCTCAATGTAGCGCAGACCGATGTAGCCCAGCGCCATGGACAGAATGTACAGGAGGGACACGGGCAGGTAGGTAAGGATAACCTCCCAGCTGATGTATACGCCGTTGATGAACACCTCGTAGGCAGCGTGCAGACCCATAATGGCGCCAACTGCCATCACCATCTTCAGGTGGGCGTTCTTGTCGCTGCCGTCGCGGCAGCCGATCTTGGAAAAGAGGTCAGATCCGCTCCAGCAGATCAGGGTAATCAAAGCAAACCAAAACCACATCATATGAATACGTCCTTTCTGTCTCTTGGAATCGTGTCCGTTACAGTTCGATCAAGCCTGCGTCCAGCATCTTCTGCAGGCTCATCAGAATGCCCAGCTTGGCGTGATACCAAGTGAGGCCGCCCTGGAAATACACGGCGTAAGTCTCGCGGATGGGGCCGTCGGCGCTGAGTTCGATGGAGCTGCCCTGCACGAAGGCGCCGGCTGCCATAATGACATCGGTATCATAGCCGGGCATGGGCCACGGCTCGGGGGTCACATAGCTGTCCACGGGTGCGGCCGCCTGAATGCCGGCGCAGAAGGCCACCATACCCTCACGGCTGCCCAGCTCCACCGCCTGAATGATGTCGTTACGCGGCTCGGTGCTGGAGGGGATCACGCGGAAGCCCAGTTTTTCGTAGCACGCTGCGGCAAACAGCGCACCCTTGGTAGCGCCGGCTACCACGGTGGGGGCGAGGAAGAAGCCCTGATAGAGAGAGGTCAGCAGCCCCAGATTGGCACCCACTTCCTTGCCAAGACCGGGTGCATTGAGGCGGTAGGCGCAGCGCTCGATGCAGCTTTCCTTGCCGCAGATGTAGCCGCCGGTGGGGGCGAGACCGCCGCCGGGGTTTTTGATCAGGCTGCCCACCACCATATCCGCGCCCACATCGGAGGGCTCGATGGTGTCCACAAATTCGCCGTAGCAGTTGTCCACCATACACAGTACATCCGGCTTGCACTCCTTGCAAAAGGCGATCAGCTCGCCGATCTGTTTGACAGAGAAAGAGGGACGGGTGGCATAACCCTTGGAGCGCTGAATGGTGATCAGCTTGGTCTTTTCATTGATGGCGCGGCGGATGCCCTCGTAGTCGAAGGTGCCGTCGGGTAAAAGGTCTACCTGAGAGTAGGTCACGCCGTACTCACGCAGGGAGCCGATGGAGGGTCGGATGCCGATGACCTCCTCCAGCGTGTCGTAGGGTGCGCCCACGGGGGAGAGCAGCTCATCACCGGGCAGCAGGTTGGCGCCCAGTGCCAGTGCCAGCGCGTGGGTACCGCAGGTGATCTGGGGACGCACCAGCGCCGCTTCGGTGTGGAAGCAGTCGGCATAGATGCGCTCAAGGTTGTCGCGGCCATCGTCGTCGTAGCCGTAGCCGCTGGAGAGATTGAAATGGTTGGCGGCAAGGCGGTTTTTCTGCATGGCAGAGACCACCTTGGCCTGATTGTATTCTGCCACCGCGTCGATATGGGCAAAGCGCTCAGTCAAATCAGCAAGCACCGCGTCACCGAAACGCAGCACGGCTTCGGAAACACCCATCTGGGTGTAAATTGCATTGGTATTCATCGTTTGTATCCTCAGTCTTTCTTCATTTTTTCCACGATCTGCGCCGCCACCTGATCCAAAACCTCCGGCTTGGATACGATCAGTCCGCTGTCGGCGTCACCCAAGATCAGCAGCGTGTCCCCCGGCTCGATGCCGAAGAAGCTGCGGGCCTCTTTGGGAATCACGATCTGTCCCCGGTCACCCACTTTGGCAGTGCCGAATATGTGGGGGCCCTTGGGCTTGCCGAGGATATGTTTGCCTCCGGCCATAGTTTCACCTCAAAATCACATTTTTCATACTTGTATGACAAAGGACAGTATAGCAGGTTTTGCGGCAATTGCAAGGGAAATTTTCCTGCCTTGCCGCCGCGGATATGCTTGTGCTATACTAATAATAAAAAGGGAGGAGGTGCCGCCGTGTACTACAACGCGCTTAACGAGCATCTGCGCCGCCGCTTCGGGCGTAAGGCATATAAGCTTTCTCTGCAGGGCGCGACTACCTGCCCCAATCGGGACGGCACGGTGGGGGAGCGGGGCTGCATCTTCTGCTCGCAGCAGGGCAGCGGCGAATTTGCCGCTTGCGGCGGCACCATCGCCCAACAGATGACCGATGCCAAACGTCGCGTGGCGGACAAAGTGCCGCCCGACGCCGGATATATCGCCTATTTCCAAAGCTTTACCAACACCTATGCCCCCATCGACTACCTGCGCAACATCTTCACCGAGGCGATAGCGCCGCAGGACATCGTGGCGCTGTCCATCGCCACGCGACCGGATTGCTTGGGTGCGGAGGTGCTGGCGCTTCTGGCGGAGCTGAACCGAATCAAGCCGGTGTGGGTGGAGCTGGGTCTGCAGACCATCCACAGCGCGACTGCACAATATATCCGCCGCGGCTACGATCTTGCCACCTTTGACCGCGCCGTGGAGCAGCTGCGCGCCATCGGTGTGGAGGTGATCGTCCATCAGATTCTGGGACTCCCCCACGAAACGGAGCAGCAGATGCTGCAGACGGCGGAGTATATTGCCCACAGCGGGGTGCAGGGCGTGAAATTCCACCTGCTGCACGTGCTGCGGGGTACGGATCTGGCGCGGGAATACGCACGCGGCACATTTGAAACGCTGGAGATGGAGGAATATCTCCCGCTGGTTGCCAAGTGCGTGGAGCGGATGCCCCGGGAAATGGTGATCCACCGCCTGACCGGCGACGGTGCCAAGCGCGATCTGATCGCGCCGCTATGGAGCGGTGATAAGAAACGGGTGCTCAACGCTATGCGCCGCTATTTTGAGGAAAACGATGTGCAGCAGGGACGGCTGTACCGAGGAGAATAAGATGTACTATACTTATGTGGTGCGCTGCGCCGACGGCAGTTTGTATACCGGCATCGCCGCCGATCTGCAGCGCAGAATGCGCCAGCATACGGGCAAGCTGCCCGCTGCCGCCAAATATACCCGCTCCCACAGTGTAGTGGCGCTGGAGGGGGTATGGCGCAGCGCCGACCGGCAGAGCGCCTCGCGGCTGGAGTACGCCATCAAGCACCTGCCGCGTGAGAAAAAGCTGCTGCTGCTCCGCGAGCCGCAACGCTTTGCTCAGCTCCTGCCCAAGCTGTCAGAGGAGGACTATACCTACATTTCCGGCATCACACTGGAGCTGTGTCTGGAGGGAACCGTTTGTGAAGATTAAGTACTATGCCGCCCCCATGGAGGGGCTGACGGGCTATTTGTTCCGCCCCATCCACAATGAAATATTCGGCGGCGCTGACCGCTATTTCACCCCCTTTGTGTCCCCCAATGCCACCTGCAAATTCCAGACAAAAGAGCTGGACGAGCTGCAGCACAACGGTGGGATGGCGGTGATACCCCAGATCCTCACCAACTGCTCGGAACATTTTCTCTGGGCAGCGCGTGAGATGTGGGAGATGGGTTACCGCGAGGTGAATTTCAATCTGGGCTGCCCCTCCGGCACAGTGACCGCCAAGCGCAAGGGTGCCGGCGCGCTGGCTTACCCCGACGAGTTGGATCGGATGCTGGGAGAGATCTTTGCAGGCTTGCCTCAAGGGATGGGGGTCTCCGTGAAGACGCGCATCGGCAAGGAATCCCCCGAGGAGTGGGGACGGCTGCTGGAGATCTATAACCGCTACCCCTTGGCGGAGCTGATCGTCCATCCCCGTGTGCAGAAGGAATTCTATCGCGGACGGGCGCGGCGTGAGATGGCGGGGGAGATCCTTGCCGCCACGGAGCTGCCCGTGTGCTATAACGGCGATGTGTTTTCCCCCGAGGACGCCTGCGCGGTGGAGAGGGACTACCCCCGGCTGTCCGCGGTGATGGTGGGGCGCGGTCTTGTGACCGATCCTGCGCTGCTGCGGCGGATCCGCGGCGGCACACCGGCAAGCCGTGAGGAGCTACGGCAGTTCCACGACCGACTGTTTGAGGCCTACTGTCGCCGTTTGAGCGGAGATCTCAACGCTATCTATCGGATGCGTGAGCTGTGGAACTATCTGAGCGGCAGTTTTACCGATCCCGATGATTTCCTCAAGCGGGTGCGCAAGGCCAAGACGCGCACGGACTATCTGAGTGCGGTGGAGCGCTTGTTCGGCGAAAATGCGCTGAATCCCCATCCGCTGCCGCCGCCCGGAAAATAAAAGAAGAGGACGCATCGCCTGATGCGTCCTCTTTTGCGCTTATTCAGTTCAGCACGAACACGGTGCAGTCGCGGCGACCGAAGTCGCAGGCCTCGTCATAAGTTTCAAACCACAGATCGATCTTATATCCCTTGATGGCAGTGCCGCAGTCGGCTGCCACGGCGTTGCCGTAGACCAGATAGCCGTCGTCGGTGTAGATATAGAATCGGGTGTGGTAGGGGAACACGTAGGGGTCAACGGCAATGTGCCCCACCTTGGTGGGCAGACCCGATGCCGTCCAGCTGCCGATGGAGTAGGCAGTGGCGTTGCAGGTGACGCGCTCAGAGAAGGTCAGACTTTCACCGGAGCGGAACACCAGATAGCCGCTGCCGTCGGCGTTGTAGTACACGGACTCGATGCGGTCATCACGGCTCACCTCGTCCACCTTAGTGCCGTACACGGTGATCTCGTTGACCGGTGTCACCTCGCTGCGGTGGATCATCTCGTGGCTCACCAGTTCACCACCACGGTAGGTATCGCGGTAGGTCTCCACGATCTTGCCGGTCTGTCCGGCCTGCTGCAGCTGCTCGATTCCCTTGTCCACGGTGTAGGCAGGAACCGTCAGCTTCTCCGGCTGGGTCACGGTGGTGACTTTGTGCTCATAGACGAAGTCGCCCTCCACCACAATGGCGGGCACATCCCCCGTCACATCCACCACCACCGTCAGATCATCGCCGTACTCGATGTGCATCCGGCGCAGCAGGCTGGCCACCGTCTCCTGACGGGTGGTGATCTGCTGCTTGCCGCCGGCGTGCCTGACGGTGATGTGCTGTCCGTCGGTAAGGACGATCTGCGCGTCGCGGCCGCTGCTGTCGGTATTGACGGTCAAGCCATCGGTGGTCATGCTGAAATCAGGCGTACCGGTAATGGTTTTCGGCCCGTTGTGGTCCAGCAGAATGTAGTTGATGTTGTCGGGTTGGATCTCCATAATGCAGCAAGGCAAGATCAGTGCCGCCAGCAGCATAGGGATACCGGGCTTGAGACGCTTGGTGATACCCTTTTTCTCCATCCACTCCAGCACCACCGGCTTGTAGATCTCCACCCAGCCGGGGATCTTCCGGCACAGTGCGATCAGCCGGTCGGGCGTCTGGTGGATCGCCTCCGCGCCCAGCTCCAGCCATTGGTAGGCGGTGTGCAGCCAGGACAGATCCGCTGTCTTCAGGCGCGATAACATTTCTTTCATAACTCCTCCGATCCGCCGCCGAAAGCGCGGCAAGGATTCTGCGGGCTGTAACTTTTTGTAACATTTCTGCAAATCGACGAGAGTATATCACCACTGGGACATATTTGTCAAGTTTTCACCATTTTGGCAGGATTTATACACGCAATCGTGGGAAATTCCTCACAAATCCCTGTTGGGGCTTGCCTGCTGCGGGGATTTTCGCTATAATAGCGGCGAAGAAAACGCAAAGGAGAAAAGCGTATGCGCGTAGAATATATCCCCGTGGGGCAGATCGTCAACGCCCACGGCATCAAAGGTGAGGTCAAGCTCAATCCCATTGGCTTTGATCCGGAGTTTCTGGCGGAGTTCGATGTTTTGTATATCGGCGGCAAGGAGATGGAGGTCAAGCACAGCCGCGTCCATAAGTCGGTGGTGCTGCTGACGCTGCCGGGGGTGGAGGATATGGATGCCGCCCTCGCCCTCAAGGGCAAGGAGGTCACCATCCGCCGCGACGATGTGGAGCTGCCCGAGGGCTACTATTTTGACGCCGAGATCGAGGGGATGCGCGTGATCGACTGCGCCACCGACGCCGAGATCGGCACGGTGAAGCGCGTGCTGACCTATCCTGCCCACAAGATCTATCAGGTGGTGGGGGAGAAGGAGTATCTGATCCCCGCCGTGCCGGAGGTGTTCATCGAGTCGGTGGACGTGGACGAGCAGGTGGTGCGCGTACACCTGATGAAAGGACTGGCCACCGATGAGAATTGACATTATGACCCTCTTCCCCGACGCCATCGAGGCCATGATGGGGCAATCCATCATCGGCAGGGCGCAGGCACGGGGTTATGTGTCCATCGTGACCCATCAGATCCGGGACTATACCACCAACAAGCAGATGCAGGTGGATGACTATCCCTACGGCGGCGGCCGCGGCGCGGTGATGCAGGCAGATCCTCTGTACCGCTGCTGGCAGCACATCTGTGACGAGGCGGGGCAGCGGATCCATACGATTTATATGTCCCCCTGCGGACGGGTGCTGACTCAGTCTGTTGCCCGCGAGCTGAAGGCGCAGTATGACCGGCTCATCATCGTGTGCGGTCACTACGAGGGGATTGACGAGCGGTTCATCGAGGAGTGCGTGGATGAGGAGATCTCTATGGGCGACTTCGTGCTGACCGGCGGGGAGATCCCGGCGATGGCACTGGCGGACTGTCTGTGCCGTATGGTGCCGGGCGTGCTGCCGGAGGAGAGCTGCTACACCGATGAATCCCACTGGAACGGACTTCTGGAGCATCCCCAGTACTCCCGCCCCGAGGAGTGGCACGGACGAAAAGTCCCTGCCGTTCTTTTGAGCGGACACCACGGCAATGTGGAGGACTGGCGTAAAAAGGAGAGCTATAAGCGTACTATGCGCCGCCGCCCCGATTTGTTTGCCAAGTTCGATGAAACGCAGCTGACCACCAAGCACGACCGCAAGGTGCTGGCGGAAGCCAAGCGCGAGCTGGCGGAAGAACTGGCGGCAGAAACGGCAAAACCGGAAGAATAATCACGAAAGAGGAGCCTTTTTGGCTCCTCTTTTTGCTTGCGGCGGTTTTGCGGCACAGATGTGCAAAAATTTTCAAAAAAATTTGCTCAAATCGCCGAAATTCACCTTGACTTTTGCTCTTTTATCTTGTATAGTAGTTGAGGTTGTAAAGGGATATAACTTTACAGAAGGAGGAGATTTCCGTGAAAAACCAGACCTATCGCATGACAATGCTGTTCGATTTTTACGGTGAAGTCCTCACCGAACGGCAGAAGGAGTTCTTTGATCTCTATTATAATGAGGATCTCTCCCTTGCCGAGATCGCCGAGAACTACAGCATCTCCCGTCAGGGCGTTCGGGATGTGATCGTCCGCGCCGAGGCCATTATGACCGAGCTGGAGGACAAGACGGGCCTGCTCAAGCGCTTTATGCAGATGCAGGGCAAGCTGACCGCCATTGAGGAGGCAGCCGCCGCCATCAAGACCATCAACTACCGGCAGTATGACAATGCCGAGCTTGCCGCGCTGGCGGACAAGATCGCCGTCAATGCCGCGGCACTGAAAGAGTAAGGAGAGGCACTATGGCCTTTGAGGGACTTTCCGAAAAACTGAATGCCACATTCAAGCGTCTGCGCGGTAAGGGCCGTTTGACGGAAGCCGATGTCCGCGAGGGGATGCGTGAGGTGCGCCTTGCTCTGCTGGAGGCCGACGTCAGCTATAAAGTGGTCAAGGACTTTGTGTCCAAGGTCACGGAGCGCTGTGTAGGCAGCGATGTGCTGGACAGCCTGACTCCGGCGCAGCAGATCATCAAGATCGTCAACGAAGAGCTGACAAATCTGATGGGCGGCGCCAATGCCCGTCTGACCACCGCCTCCAAGGGTCCCACCGTTGTGATGATGGTGGGTCTGCAGGGTGCCGGTAAAACCACCAACGGCGCCAAGCTGGCAGGCTTAATGCGCCGCAGCTACGGCAAGCGCCCGCTGCTGGTGGCCTGCGACGTGTACCGTCCCGCCGCCATCACCCAGCTGCAGGTCGTAGGTAAGCAGTTGGATATCCCCGTATTTGAAATGGGACAGAGCGACCCGGTGAAGATCGCCGAGGAAGCTTTGAAATATGCCCGTGACCACGGTCACGATCTGGTGTTTCTGGATACCGCAGGTCGGCTGCACATCGACGAGGCGCTGATGGACGAGCTGAAGGCCATCAAGGCCACCGTCCGCCCCACCGAGATCCTGCTGGTGGTGGACGCCATGACCGGTCAGGACGCGGTGAATGCAGCCGGCGCCTTTGACGATGCACTGGGCATCGACGGCGTGATGCTCACCAAGCTGGACGGTGACGCACGAGGCGGTGCCGCTCTCTCCATCCGCGCAACCACCGGAAAGCCCATCAAGTTCGTGGGTACCGGCGAAAAGCTGGACCAGATCGAGCTGTTCCATCCCGAGCGTATGGCATCGCGCATCCTCGGTATGGGCGATATGCTGACGCTGATTGAAAAGGCGGAGCAGCAGTATGATGAGGCGCAGGCCAAAAAGCTGGAGGAGAAGCTGCGCAAGAACAAGCTGACCCTCACCGACTATCTCGAGCAGCTGGAGCAGCTGCAGGGGATGGGTGATCTGAGTGAGATGATGGGGATGATCCCCGGTATGGGCAATCAGCTCAAGGACACACAGATCGATGAAAAGCAGATGGCACACACCAAGGCCATCATCCAGTCTATGACCCCCAAGGAGCGGGACAATCCCCAGATCCTCAACGCCAGCCGCAAGCGCCGTATCGCTGCCGGCTGCGGCTTGGAGGTATCGGATGTGAACCGCCTGCTCAAGAGCTTTGAGATGCTGCAGCAGCTGACCAAGTCTATGAGCAAGGGTAAGTTCCGCGGCATGCCCGGTTTGGGCGGTATGCCTATGGGCGGCGGTATGAGCCGTATGCACGGCTTCGGCCGCAAAAAGCGTTTCAAGTAAATAAGTGCGCAAGGCATTTATCAATAAAAAGTTTATTATATTTAATTTTGGAGGAAAAATACTATGGTTAAGATCAGACTGAGAAGAATGGGCGCTAAGAAGGCTCCTTTCTACCGCGTTGTCGTTGCTGACTCCCGCTATCCCCGTGACGGCCGTTTCATCGAAGAGATCGGCACTTACAATCCCTGCGTGTCTCCCGCCGAGATCAAGATCGACGCTGACCGCGCCCGTGAGTGGATCAAGACCGGCGCACAGCCCACTGATACCGTTCGCGCTCTGCTGAAGAAGGTCGACGTACTGTAAGCCGAGGGCAAGCCATGAAGGAACTGCTGCTCTACATCGCCAGAAGCCTCGTCGAGCATCCCGATCAGGTCACTGTGACCGAAGTGGGTACGAGCGACGATCTGACGCTGGAGCTGCGTGTTGCCCCCGAGGATATGGGGAAGGTGATCGGCCGTCAGGGCCGCATCGCCAAGGAGATCCGTACCGTGGTACGCTCCTACGCTCAGCGCACCGGTGTGAAGGTTTCGGTGGATATCGTTGATTAACGGAAATAACTCCGGAAAGCCTTGGAAACAAAGGCTTTCCGGAGTTTTCTTTTTGCGCGTGACCAACAAATGACCAATATTTGACATTAAAATGATTCAAACATACACGAAACAAATATTGTGCTAACGTCAAATGTTGGATTTTTATTTACATAGACTGAATGCCGTGATAAGATGATACTGTAGAAATCCTGTGTTTAGGGGAGGCTGGATACCATGCAGAAAAGCTTGAAAGGTTTGCGATGCTTTATTGATTCGGAGGAGAGAACTCCTAAGGACATCTACAAGTTTGTTCGGTTCTATGAGCCAGAAGCTGTGGCAGATCTGAAAAAGGTGAAGGCGTATCTTTTCAAAGATTTTAATGATTCGGCAAAAGTACACCAGTTGTTGGCAGCGGTTCGAGTAAAAGAGTACCTAACAGAAAATAGAGACCACAACAGACAATCGAGACGTCCTTACGATGTCTATAAATTGTTATATCCGCAAGGGACGATTTCAGAAAAGAACTTCAACGAGGGGTTTGAAATTATTGATGCTGTAGAACTGGTGGATGAAGGTGGAGATATAAATGCCAGTAAAACCGTTGCACGATGGAGAGCGATGGGGGAGTCCCGTGAAAGCATTTTGCGGTTTTTGAAAGCAATTGCAGCGTCCTCTGGTGTAGTTCCTGATTTGTACCAGCTGTCTGATGGAGCTGTGAACGGCCAAATAACAAAAAAAGAGTTTTTTGAAACAGTGAAGCTGTTTGCAAAAAGTGGACCGAGTGGAACAATTGATGCCCTCTGTGCGCTGGAGTTTGGAGAAAAAAGTGATGGGCCTCTTGAAAATGCCTTGGTATATTACAGCGTGTCTTCTGCACTGCGTGAAGGTGATTCGGTTTTAATTGTCGAGCCGTCATGTGAATTTGTTCGTAAGTGGATGCTGGATGAGTATATTCGGGATTGCCATGTGACTTTTGCGGTTTCGGACAAGGAAGTTTGTTCGGTGCTTGCTGGGCACTATAAGGCGATGAAGTACGCACAATTTGTTACAGTAGAAAATATTACTGGTGTGATTTGAAAATCAAAAAACACCATGCAGGGCATAGAGCCTACACGGTGTCATGAAGGTATGACAAACAGACGCACAAAGCTGCACTGCAGAAGAATTATTTCGCTACCGGCACTTCTCCTTGAAATTTGGTGCCGATACG
>JAGBEA010000021.1 GCA_017937195.1 Oscillospiraceae bacterium
GGAGTTTCCGCCTTGTTGAGAATGCGCAGTTCATTCACCGCTACTTCCACGTCGCCGGTGGGGATATCCTTGTTCTTGGAGGAGCGTACGCGCACGATGCCTTTAGCCGCCAATACGTACTCGCTGCGGACGGCAAAGGCTTTATCAAATACCGCACGGTCGGTGGACTCGTCAAAAGCCAGTTGCACGATGCCGCTGCGGTCGCGCAGATCCACGAAGATCAGCTGTCCCAGGTCACGTTGCCGCTGTACCCAGCCGAACAGTGTGACCTCCTCGCCTGCGTGGCACTCACGCAGGGTGCCGCAATAATGGGTGCGGCGCAGTCCCTTGATGGTTTCTGCCATGTTTATCCCTCCATAACGCTGCCAAACAGATCCGCCATACCCGCCAGCTGGCGGTCCAGGGATTTGTTGTAGAGCGTGGTATATAAGCTGTCATCCAGCGCCACCTCTTCAGTGGTACCGGTCTCCATATCTTTCAGCTGTGCCCGGCCGGTCTCCAGCTCATTGTCACCCACCACGATGGTGTAGCGCGCCCCCAGCTTGTCGGCATATTTCATCTGGGCTTTCAGTCCGCGTCCGGCAATATCGCATTCCGCAGATACACCACCCTCACGCAGACGGGTGACGATGCCGAAGCAAGCGCGTACCGCCGCATTGCCCATGGGCGCAAAATACACCTCGCAGCGGGGCGGTTCGGGGAACGGCACGCCCTTGGCCTCCAAAATCAACATCAGTCGCTCCAGACCGATGGCGAAGCCCAGAGAGGGCAGATGGGGTCCACCCAACTCCTCGATCAATCCATCGTAACGACCACCGCCGCAGACCACTGCCTGAGCGCCCAGCGCATCGGAGACAAACTCGAACACGGTGCGGGTGTAATAGTCCAGACCACGGACGATGCCGGTATCCAGCTCATAGGGGATCTCAGCGGCGTCCAGACAGGCACGCACCTCATCAAAATGAGCGGCGCAGTCGTCGCAGAGATGGTCCAGCATGACCGGCGCGTCGGCGGCGATAGCCTTGCACACCGGAGACTTGCAGTCGAGGATACGCATGGGGTTGCGGCCGAGGCGATCCTTGCAGGTATCGCACAGCTCCTCTTCCCGGGTGGCAAAATAGCTTTTCAGTGCCTTATGATATTCCGCGCGGCAGGTGGGGCAGCCGATGGAGTTGATATGCAGTGTCACGCCGGTAACGCCCAGTCCCGTCAACACGGCACGCGCCAGTGAGATGACCTCGGCATCCGCCTGAGGCGCGGCAGTGCCGAAGCACTCGGCGCCGAATTGGTGGAACTCACGCAGCCGTCCCGCCTGAGGCTTTTCATAGCGGTAGCAGGAGGTCACATAGACCACCTTTTGAGGCAGTGCCCCGTTGTGGAGGCTATGCTCCAAAAGGCAGCGGGCGGCACCGGCAGTGCCCTCCGGCCGCAGGGTGATGGAGCGGTCACCCTTATCTTTAAAGGTGTACATCTCCTTTTGCACCACGTCGGTGGTCTCGCCGACGCCGCGTTGGAACAGCTCGGTGTGCTCAAACACCGGCGTGCGCAGCTCCCGATATCCATAATCCCGGGCGATGGCCAGCGCCGTCTGCTCCATATATTGCCATTTATGACTGTCGGCCGGCAACACGTCCTGGGTGCCGCGAATGGCCTTGGTGATCAGTTCCATGTTCGTTCCTCACTTGTTTTATGGTGTAGTACAGGGTCAAAAACGCGCAAAAAGGCGCACGCCGTGCGCCTTTGCTACAAAGATCCGTGTCAGCGGGGGTTGACGATGGTGCGCCAATCCAGATCGCCGCGCTCCAGACCGTGGATGAGCACCTCGGCGGTGGCGATGTTGGTGGCGATGGGGATGTTGCGCATATCGCACAGACGCAGCATATCGTTCTCGTTGGGCTCACTGGGCTTGGAGGCCATGGGATCCCGGAAGAACAGCAGCAGATCGATCTCGTCGCAGGCGATGCGGGCAGAGATCTGTTGATCACCGCCCTGAGAACCGCTCATATAGCGGGTGATGGACAGACCGGTGGCCTCAGAGACCATCTTGCCCGTGGTGCCGGTGGCACAGAGCGTATGTCGGCTCAGGATCCCGCAGTAGGCGATACAGAACTGAACCATCAGTTCTTTCTTGGA